>PBDA01000043.1 GCA_002718345.1 Rhodospirillaceae bacterium | reverse complement strand
TTGATGGTGTTTCAAGTCGGATTGAAGCGTTAACTATATTAGAAACCAAAGCTAATGAACTGGCTGATAATGAGTGGTTAATGTCATTAGGTGGATGGACAGAGAATCAGTTTATTGGCAATCAAGCAGACTTCACATTAGAAGAGTTGGATGAAGTTGCTTCTGATCGACCTGCTTTTATCCAATCTACTTACGATCATGCCTTTGGAAACACCCGATGGTTTGAGGAAATGGATATTCCGATCGTTGCTGGCTTTGAGCAACATAGAGATGCAACTGGTCTTTCATCATATGTTGTCAGGGACGAGACTGGATTGGCAACAGGTCGATTAAATGGTGGAATGCCGATGGTTGTTTCAGCAATTGAACGTTTTCCTGTTGTTACGGCTGAGCGTCAGGAGCTAGCGATCAAAGAGGCTTTTACACACCTCAATAGTATTGGTTTGACTAGTGTTTATGATCCAGCAGGTGCTGGGATCAAAGGTGATAGTTATCTGCGAATCAAGTCACTTTCAGAAGAAACCGGGCTAACGGTGAGAATTTTTTACACGCTGTCACCACTTAGCTTTGAACGACGAACTACGCCGAATGCTGTGGAGGAGATTATAGAGGAGATTCGGACATCAAGGCCTTTTCAGGGTAATGAAGAAGTGGATATGATCGCAATTGGAGAGTCTTACTATTCCCCATTTCATAGAGATAGTTTATTTATGCCTACTAACCCCAGTGAAGAGGATTTCCAGGCAGGTAAAAATATTTTATCGGTTGCGGCACAAGGTGGATGGTCAGTTCAGACACATTCTTCAAGGCCAGAAACTATTGATATCCTTTTAGACGCAATCGAAGAGGTTAATCAGCAATACCCATTACGTCAGTTAAGGTGGTCAATCACTCATGCAGATATGGTAGGTAGATCACAAATTGATCGAATGCGGCATTTAGGAATGAACTTACAAATGAGAAGTATTTCTGTGTTATTTCAACCTAGACGTGGGGTCTTGATACAGCAGATGGGAGAAGCCGGATACCATGTACCTCCACTTCGTATGATTCAGGAAAGCGGTATTCCATGGGGACTTGGTACTGACGGCACTAAAGCTGCTCAGATTAATCCCTTTGTGACACTCTGGTGGGCTGTTACAGGCTTGGCTTTAAACGGAGAGTTAGTTTTAAGTGAAACGCTTTCTCGCGAAGAGGCTCTTATTGCTCACACACGCTCAAATGCGTATTTGATGTTCCAAGAAGCTAATATAGGTTCGATTCGTCCAGGATTTTTAGCTGACTTGGTTGTTCTTGATCGAGATTATCTTACGATTTCAGCGACTGAGATTAAAGATATCCAAGCGGATGCCACATTTGTTGGAGGAAAGCTTGTTTGGGGATCTCTATAGTGAGATTAGTTGGAGTAATTCCATGCTTGATCTGCTGGCGTATTTGGATCAGAGTGTAAAAATCTAATCAATTCAGCATGAAAAATATCAGGGCTATCAAATGCTGGCGCATGCCCAATTTCTGGGAATAGGACTAGCTCGGCATTTTGCAGTTGATTTGCTAAATAGCGGGCTCTTTCAGGGTAATTATCTACTAAACGATCCTCAGATCCCCCAATAACCAAAGCTTTTGTTGCAATATGTTGCCAGTCATATACCACAGGATCTTCAAAGATGAGCATTCTTTGGGCTGCTCGAACTCGAGCCATACGTGGCCAATCTCCACTTAACGTTAGGCCATATTGGACTTTTACCCAGAAAAGGTATTCTTCTTTCCAACCTCTTGGGTAATATCGTACGTGATTGTTAAGAATGGATTGATAATTAGCTGCAAGAGCACGTTCATAGGCTAATTCTGGATCTATCCATTCAGTTCCTGGACGTTGATCTGTCAGGCCTATTTGATTGACCATGACTACATGGGTCGTTGTTTCTGGGTAAGTTGATGCAAATCTTGTTGCAACCATACCTCCCATAGAGTGACCAACAATTGCAGCGTGTTTAATTTCAAGATGATCTAAGAGCAACTTCGTATGGCGTGCTGGCATGTGAAGGTTGTAGTGGATTTCCGGTTTTGATGATCGACCAAAACCTAAGCGATCAATGGCTATTACTCTAAAGCCCTCTTTGCGAAGAGCTTTAATAGTGACCTCAAATGCTGCAGCAAAGAAGTTTAGACCGTGAAATAGCACAACCGTCTTTCCATTAGGGTTGACAGTAGGTGCCACATCCATATAAGCCATTCGGTAGTCTTGACCCCCAAGGCTAAGTGGTAAGTATTCAACTGGGAAAGGGTATGGAACATTGGAATAGTCAATTGCCGTTGCTTCCCAAGTCAATGGCGGTTCACTAGGTGGTTGGCCTTGTGCAATCGGACTAATTAGTATCATGGCTAGGGCGTATACTTTGATGTACATGTTAGTTGCTGGTATGTAAAAATTTAACATGAGTGTTCTCTTAACCGTAATTCCAGGATTTTAGTTATTCATCTCGTTTGGTTATTCAGCTAATACTCGCATTGTGCCTTCAAGGGCCTCTGCTAACGGGGTGATTCTGGTGTTTATTCTCTGCCCATCCGCATCAAACATATAGCGGATTCTCATTCCTTCTTCGTTGATAAACTGAAGTGATTGTTGAAACCAGGCAACTGGAGGGTAATTTTGTGGTGCTGTTGCCTCAAGAAAATATAGCCGACGATTATTAAGATGTATTCCAATATAGGTGCGAGACTGGTCAGCATTAATTAGATGCATTTGATGTCCTTCTACTTTATCGATATCAGCCCAACCCTCATAGGTTACTTCTCCGCCCATCGCACGAGTTTGTAAGCGGATCATCTGAGCTGTATGAGCTAATGATGCTCTAATATCCATGACCCAAAAATTAGCACCCGAGCTAGCATCGGTTTGATCTGGTCGTGCACGATGTCTTTCTTCTGCATCTGTATAGTCAACTACCGTTAAAGAGAAACTGGTTTGACCTCGTTGAGAAGAGTAAATGCGGGCTGGGAAAGGTACGCCGTGAGCAGACTCTATTTCAGTTTCTTCAATTTCAGGCATTGATGGGAAAGTAACGGCAAACCGATCAGTTTTATGTACATATTCAATCCAGTCCTGAGCTAAGCATGGCATTGAAATAATTGTTAGCAAAGTTACTGAAACAAAACTATTGAGGCGTATCATCTTTTAGTTCCCTTGAATTATTGTATTAGCCTACAAAACTAATCCCAGAGTCTCTCAACTCCATCTTCTCCAGTGATATAACCCAGAAGACACCCGCTTGAGTCATCATGCATCTGATGGCATCGGGCAGTTATCGTATCGCCTAGTTTAACCGTTTCACGTGTTACGCCATTTCGTGCGATCTGAGCGGGTGTGGCAGCTTCCAACGCCCATTGAACGGAGTGCCCATCTTCATTTGTTACTTCCATAAAAATCCATATGTGAGGATTAATCCAGAGTATATCGTTCACCTTGCCAGTGATATGAGTATATTCAGTCATATCATAGTTTGCGTGTGAGTGATGTCCCCAACTTGGTGATATTAGAATTGTTGCTACAGCCATGAAGATTAAAGCTCTTTTCTGCATAGTCACCTCCATATCAAAAAAGCTAGAGTGTATTATAGTATTTTAGTCGTTTATTTATATGGCATGAACTATCGTTCATTCATCTAAAATTTTAGCAAATAGGTAACAAGTGAAACTGGCACTAGCAGAAACATTTTGTAGTATTCAGGGAGAAGGCCATCTTACCGGTAAGCGAATGTTTTTCATTCGTTTTGCAGGATGTGCTGTGAAGGAGTGTATTTTGCATCCTTCTCAAGAAAATTTGTGTGATACAGATTGGAGTGTATCCGAAGTGCTTAAAGGAGAAGATGCTATAGATAAACTTGCAAACGAAGCACTTAAGATAGTTGGAGCAAGTGGTTGGGTTTGTATTACTGGCGGAGAACCGTGCGATCAACCAGATGCCCTAGCGTTTCTAGCTTCCTCAATTCAGCGACTTGGTGGAAAAATTAATATTCAAACTAGTGGTACGCATCGGGTAAATGCTCAGTGGGACTGGTTAACAGTTAGCCCTAAGGTGCCTGCTGCTGAACTTAAGCAGTCCTATGGTCAAGAATTAAAAGTAGTTGTTGCCGATCAGACAGATGATCAGATCCTTGATTACTATAACAACACCCGATTTTGGAACTACTATCTTCAGCCTCTTTGGTCTGATAGTAATTGCAATAGTGATCAAACGTTAGCCTTGCTTAATAAATTAAATGATTGTGGACAACCATGGGAATTATCACCACAGGTACACAAATACCTAGGAGTTCGATAACTTTTAAATACTAATGGATGGAGAAACTGCCATGAAAGCTTCAGATATTACATTTTTAATTCTAACCATATTTAGCTCTGATCTTTTTGCACAAGAATCTGTTGCTCCTCCTGCTATCTACAAGTCTAGTGAAAGTATTTTGGCAGAACTATCTGAAGAGGAAGCAGCATCGGCGTCTGCAGGTGGTTGGGGAGTTAGTGTTTCACCTGGCGTGACGATTCGACGTCGTAGTAGCGCTGTTTCTCAGTATGCAATTTATCATCCTTATAGCACTGAGATATATCGGATTATAGAAGGGAGCGGGACACTGGTCACAGGCGGTCGACTTACATTGCCCTTGTCCGAAACGGCTAGCTTAGATGTTGTGAGAAGCGAAGAAGGTATTGATTCTGGGTTAGCAAGACAAGTCAAAGCAGGAGATGTGCTAGTTCTTCAACCTGGAACTCCTCACTGGTTTAGCCATATCGACGGAGATTCTATTACTTACTTGGAAACGCGTATTCGAATTAATACGCATCCAGTTCACTATCAGTAGCCCAACGTATATAACATCATGAAGAAGATTTTTTTTGTTCTGGTTTTATTGGCTTCGACATCATTTTCACAAACTAATCCTCAATTTGTCTCCTTGCGTCCCGTGACTGCTGTTGTGTACACACCAGATAATAATCCTGAGCCACATATAGCATTTCTTATAGCTCACCGTACTGGAAATAGCCTTGATAATATTGCCTGTAGGGAGTTGGCGATTCGTGGCTTTATGGCTGTTTGTTTTAATACGCGCTTTGTAAATAATGAAACTAAGGTGCGTTGGGAAACTCTCGCTTTAGATGTCAAAGTTGCGATGGATTTCGTGCGTAACAAACCTGGAATAGAGAAAGTTATCTTGTTGGGTCATAGTGGAGGTTCTCCACTGATGTCTTTTTATCAGGCTGTTGCAGAGAATGGCGTATCTTTTTGTAGTGGAGCTAATAAGTTAATAGAGTGTAATGAAAAGCTAGCTGGTCTTATGCCCGCAGATGGAATGGTGTATCCGGATGCCCATCCTGGAAATGGCGTTCAAGCGCTACATGGACTAAACCCTTCATTGTCTATAGTGGATGGAAGTGTTTTGGTTGATCCTTTCTTAGACCCATTTAATCCAGATAATGGTTTTAACCCTAATGGGGCATCAAAATATACTGAAGAATTTCGTGATCGATACTATCAAGCACAATCTC
Source organism: Rhodospirillaceae bacterium (assembly GCA_002718345.1). Classification (GTDB taxonomy): domain Bacteria; phylum Pseudomonadota; class Gammaproteobacteria; order Steroidobacterales; family Rariloculaceae; genus UBA6522. The sequence goes on along the minus strand of PBDA01000043.1, from coordinate 45,664 downwards.
GTGTTATGAACAAAAAAATTGAAGAAGTATTAACTCTACAAGATCGTATAGCGAGTGGTCAGCATATTTTTCCGGATGAAGATATTGTTTTGGTGCCATTTGATGCACAAGCGGGCGCGGCTCGTCTTGATGCGTATGACCCCACAATTACCGAAACAATGAGTACAGAACAACCTCGTAAATTTCTTAAGAATAATGGCACTATTGAGTTTCAAATCGCTCGAAGCGTTGCTTTGCCAAAACCAATGCAAGCTCAGGTTAATAGGACGTTTATAGGTGGTGTAAAAATATTAACAACTGAGTCTTTCTTAAGTGCTAATGCTGTTCTATCTGCTCATGCTATGGATGATATCGATCATTGTTCTACCAATGCTTCTACAAACTGTGCAATTGCAAATATTGAAGCGCCGACATTGATTGCTGCAATGGGTGCTTATAACCACATTCGTTTTCAGGAATTGATGTTTGAAGACTCTCCGGCACCTGATAAGGATTTTATTGTTATAGAAGGTGCCAGCCATGGTTACACACCATGCATAGCCTGCGAAGAGTTTCCAGGACAATACTCCAATTCTATGAAGAATCTATTTGATTATATTGCGCAATGGGCAAATGCGCGGTTTTAGTTATGCCAAAACTTATGGCGCAGCTGTTTCATCAATATCAAGAATTTGTCCACGTGCAACGCGAGTTGTGCCTCCATCAGGACTGAGTTCGTATCTAACCCTAGCACCATTGTTATCAAGAAATCTCAATGATTGTTGAAACTGGGCTGGTGGCGGCATACGAGGGGGGACTGTTCCCTCGAGGATGTATAGTCGATTGACTTGGCCATGTAGGTAAATCGCAACAAAGGTGCGAGAACCATCAGGGTTAGTAAGCTGTAATTGATGACCTTCAACATTTTCTAAGTGTCCCCAGGCATCGTATGTCACCTCTCCGTCTCTTTGACGAAATTCTCTCGCAGCACGAGCAACAGAGGAACGTTGATCAGTGATCCATCGATTACGACCACGTAGTTGTTCTGATTCACGTTCATTTTCTAATTTTTTCCAGTGAATTTCCTGTGCTTCTGTAAAATCTACCACAGTGACTTTGTAGTGGTTTCCTCGGTCAAAAACTTCGTAATTACGCGCTGGGAACTCTGCTTCTAGTTCTGACTGATAGGTAAAATTACTTACTTCCGGCGACCCTGGCAGGTTTACAGTAAAGAGATCTTCCTGATTTATATATTCAAACCAACCTTGAGCTTGGGTTGTTGAAGTAAAGAAAAGTATAAGTGAAACTGAAAAAAATCTAGAAAAATACATTTTTTTCCTTTTTATTTTATATATGGAACAAAACATAACCAATTGTTGTTTAGCAGACCCATTGGCCTGTACATAATCGGGTTCGTTCTCCTTCTGGAGTTAGCCGATAGCGAATACGTCTGCCTTCGTCATCTAAAAAGCCGAGTGACTGCTGAAATAAACTTTGAGGAGGAAAGCCTGCGGGCACAGTCGCTTCCATCATATATAGTCGGTTAGAATGTAAATAAAGCCCTGCGTAAGTGCTTGATCCATTAATATTTTCTATAACAATATTAAGACCCTCTACTAAGTCAATATGGTGCCAATTGTCATAAAGAATTTCTCCGCCACGTTGTCGAAGTTTGGAGGCTTCAAAGGCTATAGAACCTCTTTGATCATATAGCCATAAAGATGAAAGAGGGGCATCGTCAGTTTTATCAATTAATTCTGCATATTTTTCTTCGCCATCTCTAAAATCGATGACCATGAGAGATAGTAGACGACCATTTTCTTCAACTGAGTACGTTCTGCCTGGGTAAGTGGCTCCATATTCAGAGGTATATTCAAAGTTTTGTATATCAGGTTCTCGAGTAAAGTTAATAATGAAATGGTGTTCTTGGTCCGTATATAGAATCCACCCCTGTGAGTAGCTTGTAGCAGGTATTGCAACAATTAATATTTTTAAAATTATTTTGAGGTTGCGCATCATGACTCTCCAAGCCGTTAGATATCTACAAAATTTTTTGCTCTGTTTTAGTCGTATTCACCCTCAGTTCCATCTGCAGTTCTCAAAAAACCGAACAAACAGGCTGGTGTGCCTGCCTTTAGTGGGTGGCAACGTACCGAAATAGAATCCCCAACCTGGACGCTATTTTGTGTCCACCCTCTATTTGTTAGGGCGTTGATTCCACCACCTTCTAGCGCCCATATTGTTGGGGAGTTAGATTCATCTGTGACTTCTATATAGATCCAAGTATGTGGATTCATCCAGTGTACTTCGGTAACCGTACCTTCCATATCAATATAGTGTGAAAGGTCATAGTTTCCATGAGAATGGTGGGTACTGCCAGACGAAGCCCACAAATATAGTGCAAGAAAAGTGAACCTACGAAAAAGTCTGTAAAACATAAAATTCTTCCCCCATTAAAAATTTTATTATGACTGGGCTAATTTCCATTGATCTCAGCCCGCAGGTGGAAGTGCTGCAACAAAATCTTCCATACGCTTAAGCGTGGAAGAGTCAGGTAACTCCCCGATGCCTCCTGCCATATTATCAATAAGATTATCTGGTTTACTGGTAGCTGGTGTGACTACGGTTACTGCAGGGTGGGCAATCACATATTTTATAAAAAACTGCGCCCAGCTTTTGGCATTAAATTCCTGTGCCCATTCTGGCACATCCCTACCAGCTACACGGCTCCATAGCCTTGTTCGTCCAAATGGCTGGTAGATAATGGTAGCAATACCTCGATCTTGTGCCAGCGGTAAAATTGTTTCAGCTGCTGCTGTATTGTCGACAGCATAATCAATACCGATGAAATCTAAAGTCTCCTCACGCATGGCTTGAATAAGCTCGTCATTTCTATCAGGTGTATCGTAGGTGATGCCAATATATCGAACACGTCCTTGATCTTTTAGTTCTTGAATCATAGGTAGTTGGGTCTTGATATCTCCTAGGTTGTGGATTTGCATAAGGTCTATAGGCATTTTATTAATACGGTCAAATGAGTCTTGTATTTGTTGTCTTGTGACATCGGGATAGGATGGTCCCCATTCCGGTTTTGCTGAGTTCACTTTAGTAGACCAGAAAAGTTGTTCTTCAATGCCGAGTTCTTGTGCAAGCTGTCCTGCAATTATTTCAGATGGGCCATAAGCTTCCGCAGTATCAAAAACTGTTCCGCCGTTAGCAAGCAGGGTTCTCATTACCTCTCTGAGAGTTTCAAGATCACCGTTGCGGGCTAATCGTCCGAAGGTTGCTGCACCACCGAGCCCAATAACTGGCAATCTCTCACCAGAGCTTGGAATTGCTCGAGTGATAAGTGGGATTTCCTGAGTATTCAGGAATTTCAATGGGTAGGTAATTGAGGCGGCAGCTAAAGTAATATTTCTCAGCCATTCACGTCGTGTAAGCATAGTTCATCGATTTGATATTTGTCAGTTCTGAAAGCTTACCAGAACAGTATCAAATAGATAAATGAACTATTTGTTGGTTTAGTTTTGTCTTCTCTAATTGAAGTTGATTGGTACGGGTGCTACTTTTCCTCTAACTCACAAATCAAAGAGAAATAAAAGTGTTGTATTTCCATTTTATTGTTCTGTCGACATTATTAGTCGGATCTGTAAATGCGCATCATGGCGCTGCTCAATCCTATGATGTAGATACCTTGGTCACTATTGAGGGCGTGGTTTTGTCTGTTTCCTGGCGGAATCCTCATGTAACCATGGAGCTTCAGCGCACAGATGAGGTAGGGGATAGCGAAGTTTGGGAAATTGAGGCCTCAACAGCTAATAGATTGGAGCGAATTGGTATTAGCCGAGATGCTGTTTCAGTTGGTTCTAGAGTTTCATTTACTGGAGCACCATCTCGTCATGGGCTAAATGCTCTGGCTGCCTGGATAATGACATTGGAGAGCGGGGCAGAGTTGCCAATATGGCCACAAAGGGCTAGGAGAATGGGGCGTATTGTTAATCGAGCACCAGTTGACACTGAAATTGTAGAGGCGAGTACAGCTAACGCAAATGGAATTTTTCGTGTCTGGAGTCGTCCAGATATTAGTGGGCAGTTGTTAGAGGGGGGGTATCTACCTTTTACTGAAGAAGCATTATTAGCTAGGGAAGACTGGGATCCCTTGGTTGATGATCTCGTTTTACGGTGCATAGCTCGTGGAATGCCGTCTATTATGAATAACCCTCAGCCAATGGAATTTGTTGATCACGGAAACTTTATTGTGCTCAGGCTTGAAGAATGGGATGCAGAACGCATTATTCATTTGGACCAAGACACACCTCCTGTGAATCAAACTGCTTCAGGGCTTGGCTACTCGATAGGTCGGTGGGAAGGTAATATTTTGGTAGTTAGTACTACACATATTAATGATCCATATTTTGATGATATAGGTACGCCTCAAGGAGATTTTTCTTCTGTTGAGGAGCGCTTTACGCTCAGTGAGGATGAAAGACGATTAGATTATGAGTCTATTCATATAGATCTAGATACTTTTACTGAACCTGCTAGACAAACAGGGTATTGGGATTGGGTACCCGGTGAGGAAGTTAAACGCTATAACTGTACTGTGAATTGATTATGTCGGTTTCTTATAGGTAATTGTTGTTCATGAAATCAGTAAAACCATTTTTTGTCCTGTTTAGGTAGTGAGTATGAATAAAGCAATAAATCTATCTGCGATGTTTGTTTTTTTTGTCTTTTCTAATTTGGGTAGCGCACAAGTAACCGTTCCCGTGATGATGATGCATAGTCTGGATGATCTTGAGAGGCGTAATGAAGAGGATGGACGGGTAACCCAAAGAATTTCTGGTGATGCTGTTGGTCTTATCAGGGTTGAGTGGCCTACAGGAACTATGACTACGCCTCACAATCATGCAAACGAGCTAATTGTATTTTTAGTCGAAGGGCGTTTGAGAGCATTGAGCGGAGATAATGAATTTATTTTAGTGCCCGGAGATTTAGTGGTTGTGCCTGCCTATGTTGAGCATAGTTATGAAGCCTTAGAAGACTCAATAACAATAGAGGCCGTTGGGCCAGGATAGGAGCTTATGGTGCTAGGTTTTGATTAAAAGTGATTCGGTGACATATGGCGTCTAGATCAGGAGGTCAAATTTTAGTAGACCAGTTACGCATACAGGGCGCCAAACATGTGTATGGCGTTCCTGGTGAGAGCTACTTGGCTTTACTTGATGCTTTGCATGATGCTCCAGAGATAAAGTTTTTGATATGTCGTCAGGAAGGCGGAGCAGCGATGATGGCTGAGGCGGATGCCAAGCTGACTGGGAAACCAGGTATATGTATGGTAACTCGTGGTCCGGGCGCAACCAATGCTAGTGCTGGTATCCATATAGCTCATCAAGATTCAACACCATTAATTCTTCTTATCGGTCAGGTCGCGAGGGGCATGATGGGTAGAGAAGCATTTCAGGAAATTGATTTTCGTCATATGTATGAACCTCTTGCAAAATGGGTTGCGCAGATCGACGATCCTAATAGGATTCCGGAGATGATTGCACGAGCTTTTTCGGTAGCTAGTTCGGGGCGTCCTGGGCCTGTTGTACTGGCATTGCCAGAGGATATGCTTTCTGAAACCGTAGATGTGATTGATGCAGAACGTATAAAAACATCTCAGGCATATCCAAGTTCTGAATCAATCAGGATGTTTTCAGAAATTTTAAAAACTTCAGAGCGCCCTTTAATAATAGTTGGTGGTGGTGGATGGGATGAAACTGCCATTGAAAATCTTAAGGCTTTTGTAGAGAGGTCAAATATTCCTGTTGTAACTTCTTTTCGTCGTCAGGACTATTTTGACAATGCTCATCCCTCTTTTGCTGGTTTTTTAGGGATAGGAGTTAATCCAAAACTTGCTCAACGTGTGCAGGATGCCGATTTACTAATTGTTTTGGGTGCTCGTCTAAGCGAGGTTCCTACAAGTGGTTATTCGCTGATTAAAATTCCAACGCCTTTACAAAATCTTGTACATATTCATGCTGATGTTGAAGAGCTTGGGCGTGTTTATCAATCAAATTTACCTATTAATGCGAATCCTTGTGCTATGGCAGCTGCTTTAAAGGATCTATCTTTAGATGGTAGATCTCGGATTTGGTCAAGTTGGCTTCAAGGTGCTCACAATGATTATCAAGCTTATAGTCAACCGACAAAAACACCAGGTAATTTGCAGATGAGTGAAGTTATATTGCATTTGCAAAAAGTATTACCAGAAACTGCAATCATAACTAATGGTGCTGGAAACTATACTGCTTGGATTCATCGTTTTTATCGCTATCGTCAATACGGTACTCAGTTAGCGCCAACCGCTGGTTCCATGGGTTATGGAATTCCTGCAGCTGTCGCAGCAAAGCTGAGAATGCCTGAACGGGAGGTTTTTGCCTTTGCAGGTGATGGATGTTTTTTAATGAATGGACAAGAATTTGCCACTGCCGTGCAGTATGGCGCGAACATCATATGTATCGTAGTAAACAATTCTATGCTTGGAACAATTCGTATGCACCAGGAAAGGAATTATCCCGGCAGAGTTAGTAATACAAGCCTAGTAAATCCTAATTTTGCTTCCTATGCTGAGGCCTTTGGTGGTTATGGAGAGGTAGTAACTCGCACCGATGAGTTTCCTGCTGCGCTACAACGGGCGCGCGATAGCGAGAAGCCTGCGATTTTAGAGCTTCGGGTTGATCCGGAAGCGCTTACACCAGGACAATCCTTGAGTGAGATACGTGGTGTATCGGGATAGATGGGTTAATCTAGTGAGACTTTTTATTAAAAATTGATGGTTTTATTTTGAGGAAGAAAAAAGTGAATAGGAGCTATATCGGCGGAGACTGGGTAGAGGGGAAAAGTGTTTTAAAAAACCTTAATCCATCGGATATAAATGATTGTGTGGGAGAGTTTGAATGTATCGATCAGTCTCAGACTAATGAAGCAATTCAAGTAGCAAGTGATGCTACTACTGATTGGCAAGAAATTGGAATTCATCGTAGAGCAGAAATTTTAGACTCTATTGGGAGTAAGATTTTAGAAAGAAAAGACGAGCTAGGGACGCTTTTATCTCGTGAAGAAGGTAAAACTTTGCCAGAGGGTCTTGGCGAGGTTGAGCGAGCAGGGCATATCTTTAAATTTTTCGCAGGTGAAGCCGTACGTATTTCGGGTTCAAGCATGGACTCAGTTCGTTACGGTGTCGATGTTGAAATTAGTCGTGAACCACTTGGTCTTGTAGGAATTATTACGCCGTGGAATTTTCCGATTGCGATACCTGCTTGGAAGATAGCGCCTGCTCTTGCTTATGGTAATACAGTTGTTTTTAAACCTGCCGGACTAGTTCCAGCGTCTGCACATGCTTTGACAGAAATAATTTCCGAGTCGGGATTACCATCTGGTGTCTTTAATCTTGTGATGGGTTCTGGTAGTGAGGTAGGAGCAGCAATCGTCGAATCGCCACTTATTAGCGCGGTAACTTTCACTGGATCGGTAGAAACAGGGCGTGATGTCCTTGTAAAGACTGCTGAACGTCAGGCGAAGGTGCAGCTTGAAATGGGCGGAAAAAACCCACTAGTAATACTTGATGATGCTGATTTAGACATAGCTGTGGAATGCGCACTTAATGGTGCTTTTTATTCCACTGGACAAAGATGTACAGCTTCTTCACGTTTAATAGTGACTTCAGGTATTCATGATCATTTTGTCACGCGTTTAGTTGAGCGTATGGAGAAAATGAAGGTTGATCATGCTCTTGAGCCGGGAACAGAGATGGGTCCGGTTGTAGATGAGACCCAGTTGAAACAAGACCTTGAGTATTTAGAAATAGGGCGTTCAGAAGGTGCTGAGATTGTCTCAGGTGGTATACAACTAGAACGTAAGACTAAAGGTTACTATCTTGCTCCAACCCTTTTTACAGAAACATCAAATAATATGAGGATTAACCAAGAAGAAATTTTTGGCCCAATTGCAACAGTCTTGAAGGTTAAGGACTATGAAGAAGCCCTCAGTGCCGCCAATGATACGTCCTTTGGTCTTTCTGCAGGCATTTGTACTAATTCACTGAAGTATTCTAGGCATTTCAGGCATAAATCGGAGGCAGGCATGGTTATGGTTAATCTTCCAACTGCTGGTGTTGATTATCACGTTCCTTTTGGTGGTCGACGCAACTCTAGTTTTGGCCCACGTGAACAAGGACAGGCTGCAGCACAGTTTTATACGGCAACAAAAACTGCCTACATCAGTTCATGAATACCGATAAAGCTTTAAGCTTAAAAAAACTACTTTTCGGTGGACTATGTTTGTTGTTTTATATTTTTCCAGTAGCACAGGCACAAGAAAACTTTTTAGGCATCTGGCAAATTTGGGTGGAATCAGGGTATGAGCTTCGACCTGCTTACGGCACGCTTTCGATTGAAACGAATCAGGAGAACTGGGAGGTTTATGTTGATGGTGGGCCAGTAGTTGTTCTTGATTTAAATGAGGAAAACATTCGTTTTGAACTGGATTGGGTTGATTTAAGAGATACGCCTCGGATTAGTGTGCTTGAGGGGGTTTTAGATAATGGAGTCATCTCAGGTCATGCCACAGAAGATGGAGAGGAAAGAGGAGAATGGAAAGCATTAAGATTAGTAGAACAGGATAATTTTCCTCCTAACCCTGTCGATTTATCGGGGATATGGGGACCACCTGATTACATTGGCAAGAATGTTTTTGATCTGACCGACGCAGGATGGGAAGCTCATGAGGCGTATGACCCGACTTTGGATGATCCGATGCTACGTTGTATGTCAGATGGATTGATTCGTATGTCTCATGGACCGTTTGATGTTGAGGTTCTCAATGCTGGTAATCGAATAGTTATGTTATATGAGGACATGCATGAGATACGCCGGGTTTATTTGGATCGTGATTTTCCCGATAGTATTGGTAGTTTAAATCAGTCGATGGGCTATTCTATTGGACATTGGGAAGGTTCAACTCTTGTGGTAGAGACAAGAGGACTTAAGCGTTCGGTCTGGGATGCTCCAGGTATGCCTATTTCCCCAGATGCGATATTTACAGAGCGTTGGTACCTAGATGACTCGGGTGTTTTGCATATTGAGTTCAGCATGAATGATCCTGAGAATTACCAGCGGCCAGTTTTGATGCACCAGATTCGAACTAAACAACCTGATAATGCTGAGGTTTCTCCATACTCCTGTGATCCTCATCCCTTTTATCGTGGTTTAGATATTGAGGGAAGATTAGATGAGTATTGGGGACGTTCCCGGTATCGTTTATAAAAGATTACAGTATTAGATAGATTTAAACGGAGTCAGCATGAAGATATTCTATTGGCTTTTTGTCTTCTTAGGCAGCGCTGTATTGCTTAGTAAGTCAGTAATTGGACATCATGCATATAATGCTAACTACACCGATGAGCGTGGCAGCATAGAAGGTGTCGTTGTAGAAGTTTTTTGGGGTAATCCTCATGTTCATTACTACCTTCAGGTTACCAATAATGATGGGTCTCAATCATTATGGAATTTGGAGTCAGAAAATTTAGGAATGATGACGCGTGCAGGATGGACTATCGATACGCTTCAGGTGGGAAACCGAATTAGGGTTTTTGGAAGCTTAGGTCGCGAAGGTAGGCCTCGGCTAGCTATGGAGTTAAATTCGGTCGAATTTCTTGATTAAGGAATAGATGACTTTCTTTTGTCATCAGGCTGGCGACTTATTTAAGGGGTGATAAAAGTGGATAACCAGCTTGTTAAATACCGCCAGAATAAAGCAGTCACTGTTATAACAATAAATCGTTCAGATGCCATGAACTCTTTCAATACAGAACTTCGGCAGGAACTGTATGTCGCAATTAATCGTGCTGCCAAAGATAAATCAGTAAAGGTTATAGTTTTAACTGGTTGTGGTAGAACCTTTAGCGCAGGAGCAGATCTTAATCAAATTAATGAATCAGCTGATGTAGATACTGTATTACAAAAAGAGTACCGCCCGATTCTTGAGGCGATAATTACGATGCCTAAGCCTGTAATTGCAGCAGTTGGTGGTTCAGCTGCGGGTATTGGAATGTCTCTCGCGCTTTCTTGTGATTTATTGCTAATTGCAGAGGATGCATTCCTTCTCTCTCCTTTTACAAATATTTCCTTAGTACCTGATGGGGGGTTGAATTGGTTGCTTGTTCATCAGCTAGGATATAGACGCGCTTTTCAGTTAAGTATCGAGTCAGAACGTATTGATGCTGTGAGATGTGAAGAGCTGGGCCTGGCAAATAAAGTAGTACCAGCTGCTTCTTTATTGCAGGAAGCTGAAAATTGGGCTCAAAATCTTTCTTTAAAAGCCCCATCTTCAATATCAGCCACAAAGAAGGTAATGCGTTTTGCCGTTTCTAATGATTGGGAAAGTTCATACGATTTAGAAGTTATTTTGAATACAGAATTGCGAGCAAGTTCTGATCATGCTGAAGGTGTAGCAGCATTTCTTGAAAAACGTAAAGCTAGGTTTCTAGGGAAATAATTAGATTGATGTATTGTTGTAAAAAAATCATCATATCTTGATAAACCACTAGTGTTTTTATGAAAAAAGTTCCTCAAATATCTGTTGAAGAGGCAGCCTTGAAAATTTGTTCAGGTGATGTACTTGTTGTAGGTGGGTTTGGTATGACGGGTACACCTATTCATTTGCTAGATGCAATTGCTGAAACGAATGTCAAAGACCTGACGATGATTAGCAATAATATTGGTGAACCTGGGCTTGGTGGTGGTCGCATGCTACGTAATGGACAAATCAGCAAGGCAATTGGTTCTTTTTTTACAACTAACCCTGAGGTTGTTTCTGCATATCAGTCAGGTGAAATTGAAGTGGATCTACTGCCACAGGGTAATTTAGCTGAGGCAATTCGGGCTGGAGGTGCGGGACTTGGTGGGTTTCTAACTCCTACTGGTGTGGGGACATCTTTTTCTGATGGCCGAAAGATCATAACTAATAAAGGGAAAGACTATATTGTTCAGCCTGCGCTAAGGGCTGATGTTGCACTGATTCGTGCCTGGCAGGCTGATACTGCTGGTAATCTCTGTTACCGCATGACTGAAAATAATTTCAATCAAGCTGCAGCAACAGCAGCAAAACTTGTAATTGTAGAAGCAGAAACCATTGTCCCGGTAGGTCAACTCGATCCCAATCATATTCATACCCCGGGATGTTTTGTGGATTATTTGGTTCAGGCTCATACGACGGTAGAGGATTTAGGAACATCTGCATCTGTTAAAGGTAGTCTGAAAAAAACTAATAATTTTCGTATGAATATGGCTCAGGCAGCACTGCAGGAACTTAATTCGGGTGATGTAGTGAATCTTGGTGTAGGTATACCGACTTTAGTGGCAGATTTAATTACCCCGGAATCAGGAATCACCCTGCACAGTGAAAATGGTATGTTGGGTGTTGGTCCTGAACCGGAATCAGGGGGAGCTTTGGATTATCCAGTTAATGCAGGAAAGATCCCTGTCACTGCATTATCAGGAAGTAGTTATTTCGATAGTACAACTTCATTTGCAATGATTCGTGGAGGCCATTTGGATGCAGCTATTCTAGGGGGATTGCAAGTGGATGAGAAAGCAAATCTTGCTAACTGGGCTGTGCCGGGAAAGCCACTTCTTGGTATAGGTGGGGCAATGGATCTTGCTGCAGGAGCAAAGAAGGTTATCGTTACAATGATGCATACCGATAGAGAAGGGAATTCAAAAGTAGTGCGGGATTGTACATTGCCATTAACGGCTATTGGTGCAGTAACCGTTCTAATTACAGAGCTTGGTAAATTTCGATTTATTGATGGTGAACTTACTCTTGTTGAGGTTATGCCCGGAGCAACTTTAGAAGAAATTTACAAAAAAACGGCTGCAAACTACTCTATAGATTGCTGAAACTTATAAATTTATTGAGCTCCCTGTATGACGTATTAATAGCTTTTTACTCGTAATAAAGTATTCCGCAACCAGTTGCCCATGCAGATATAGGTTCATAAAAAAGTATTTTTGCCTTGAGCTTTTTAGCAATCCCAGCCACTGTTACCCACGTTCTAATTTCATGAGTTCCAAGACCACTAGTTTCTAGCTGCTGATCAGTGTAAGACGTAAATGTGCTCGAGTCGTTAGTTGTTAACTGGTGAAGAAAGTCCCGGTCAAATTTCTCATCAATAATTCCATGTGTAGGTTCACCTGGCGCATGACTTAGTCCGCCAGCCGCAATTACAGCAACACGTTTGTTTTCTTTCTCAAGCGCCTTAGACAGAACTCCTCCTAGCTCATAGCAGCGTTTTTGTGAGGGCATAGGATAGGTCATTGCATTGATAATTAATGGGACTATTGGGAGTTTTCTCTTTGGGTTGAGAAAACTTAAGGGGATCATAATTCCATGATCTAATTTCATTTCGTGTGCATATGCTAGCTCAATGCCTGCTGAGTAGCTCGAATGCAATAGGTATTTAGCTAGATTGGGGTCACCGCTTATATTGCCTTGTTCAACATTAATCCATTGTTCTATTGGTCCGAAATACTGATCTGCCATGCCAATAGTGAAAGCAGGCATGCAATCAAGAAAAAAGTTCGTGAAATGTTCACTACTTATAATAACAAGGACCTCGGGATGGGCTGCCATCATTTTTTTATACAAATTTTCAAATTCCGTATAAAAATTATTTTTTATTTTTGCCCCAGGAGCATCTGGCCAAGCACGAATTCCTGGTGTGTGGCTAACTGCACATGCAAACACTAAGGACATGGTGTATGTCCTTTTTCTCGTATAGCTGATAAATATTCGGTTTCTGAAATTCCATGAATAATAGAAAATGGTCGCAAAAGTAATGGGTGCACTCCCATTTTATATAGCTTACCTATGTGTAACTTTATTATGGCTTCTTGTTCTTCAGGCATTAAATCAAAATCTTTGATTAAAGATTGTCGAGACTTTAAAAACTTTTCTTGTAAATTTTGATCACGATTTACTGATTGAATCAACTTTTGAACTTGGTAAAGACTCATCATAATACTCAAGATAGGTTCGGCATTGTTATATTTAGTTTGTTAGCTACTAATGAAAGTTCTTGCCAGGTTTTATCAGGTAAAGGTATGCCATTTTTTTGTCTTTCTTCAAGTGTACGTTGTCCTGACTCCCCAGGTAAGAGGACTGAATTGTATGTATCAAGTGCGGGAAGCTTTTTGAGTTGTATGCTTAATGCAGTTACAAGGTCTTTATATTTTTGGGCTGTAATGAAGTCATTGATATTTATTGCAATTGCCAGTCCATTTTGACTATGTTTTTTTTCACGGCCAGCTAAAGCAGGCTCTAGAAGTGGAAGCCCCATTAATAAGCTGGTTAGTGTTTCAAACATAAGTGATAAACCAGAGCCTTTGGGACCTCCAAGAGGCATGGGGATTTTTGCTAGTGTAGGGTCGGTTGTGGGTTCTCCGCTGTCTGTAATAGCTGTATTTTCTGGTAGTGACAATCCACGGGCAATAGCTTCTTTTATTTTGCCACGCGTAATGGCACTGGTAGACATATCCAAAATAAGAGAACCATCTGATCCTCCGGGTACGCCAATAGAGATTGGGCTTGTTGCTATGCCTGCAGTCTTTGAACCATGGTATGCCATATTAGGCCGGCTAGTCATAATAGCTATGCCTATCATATCTTTTTTAATTGCTATTTGAGTGTAATAACCCAAAGGCCCTGAATGTGTGGTCTTACCTATTAAAGTCCACCCTATTCCTGCTGATTTGGCTTTATTGATTGCTTGTTCCATACCAAATCTCATAGCGATAACGCCAGGGGCTTGATCCCCATCAATGACTGTAGAGGCAGCAGTTTCATTCACAATGCTAATGTTTGGTTTAGCATTCATTTCTTTATTCTGTAATAAATCGAGATAACGAGGAATTCTTAGGACACCATGGGAGTCAATTCCTCTGAGATTCGCCCAAACCAATATTTCAGCTTGTTTTTGAGCGTGATCCCCAGACAAACCCGAGCGTTCAAAAATTTCTTGAGCAAGTGATAATAGATTTTTCGAGGGTAATTTAATGGATAAAATTGTCGGCATGAAATGTCCCTGAAAGATTTGAACCAAGGTAAAATATAAACACTATAGTCAAGAGTCTAAGTTTTATAACTAAGATTCGCTAATATTGCTTATAACCGAAAAAATGGAATTCATCATGGGACGATTTGAACAGCAAAAATTCTGTATAACTATTTTTATAATTTGTTTTGCTTCAATTAGCTATGCTCAGGACCGTATGCCTCCTATTCCAATAGAAGACCTGAATTTGGAGCAGCTGAGTGCAATTGAACAGCTAGTAGCGGCGCGAGGTTATGGGCCTAGGGGTCCATGGGTATCATTGTTGCGAAGTCCAGAAGTTTTAAATCGCGCAAGAGCTATGGGTGACTATATGCGCTACGACACTAGTTTACCGCCGCGGCTTAGTGAATTTGTGATACTGATGACTGCAAGCGAATGGGGGCAGGTTTATGAGTGGTATGCGCATCATCAAATTGCATTGGATGCTGGTTTAGACCGGGATATTGTTACAGCATTAGGTGAAGGACGTGTCCCCGAAGGATTAGCAGAAGATGAAGCCCTGCTATTTACATTTTTTAGGGAACTTAATGATGCCAGGTCTATTACCGACAACACTTATAACCGTATGTTAAGTATGTTTGGGGAAAAAGGGATAATTGATACAGTCGGTATAATTGGTTACTACTCACTTTTGGCTATGGCAATGAACACTGCTCAGACGCCAGCACCAGGCCCATCTGATCCGAAACTTATAATACGATAGATTTTTAGTAGTAACCAAAAGGGTTATTTATAAGACTCTAATTTTACTAGTAAAAGCGGACGAGCTAGTTCGCCGATGCAGTACGTAAGCAGGTTTTTGTTGGCACTCTATGTTGTCAACGTACCTTCGTAAATCTACGGCTATGCTTGGCATTGTGCTTGCACGCGTATTAGACCAATTACACTCAAAATAGCAGTGCACGTGTCCACAAACAAGCCTCTCAATTTGCGGGTAACGGCTAACTATTTTGGACAATGCAAGGGCTTCATCGGCTCTTCGATAGCCATCAGTATAGTGATCCTCTACATCGAACGGTGGATGGTGGATAAATAAAATAGTGGGATAATCAAGTTCATCGCTAAGTGTTTTCTTAAGCCATTGTTGACGTGCTTTACAAAATACGCCCTTACGTTCATCTTCTTCAGTCGAATCAAGTGCGATTAGTCGCAAGGGGTATTCATCTATTGCATAGTGAAGAAAATCATTATGCATATGCATGTAAGGTTGGTCTTTAAAGGCAGTGCGTAGAGCAGTTTTATTATCACGATTGCCAGGTATTATAAAAACCGGGGCTTGAAGTGGAGCAATTAGCGATTTGAGGTGAGCATACTCTTCAGATTTGCCGTGCTGTACAGTATCTCCAGTAAAAATAACAATATCTGGTTTTTGAAGATTTATATCTGAGATACATCGACTGAGATTTTCGGATCTTAATCTCCCTGTATTTTGTTGGGATTGCTCCGATAGGATATGAGTGTCACTGATTTGAGCTATGAGCATTTTATTAGCACTAAATATCAAAAGTGCATCTAAGTGTTTTCATAGGTCCAAAGTGTTTCACAAGAGAGTTAAACAGATCTCTTAATTTAGGCCTTTATTTCAGATCAATCGATAATATGATGCACAGGGGCTTTTTCTAGTTCCCATTCCCCCGATTCATGATCATATTGAGATAATGTAAAGCAATGCCAATCATTATCATCAAGCTTCGGATGATCGCCTCGATAATAATATCCAGGCCACCGTGTTTCAGTACGAAACATTGTATGGTGGGTTACGGATTCAGATGCAAGAACACGGTGCTGCAGTTCCCACGCTCTTTGAAGTTGATGAAGGTCTTCAGCACCTAGTTTATCAAGATCTTCTTTAAGCATAGCTAGATGCTCAAGTCCCCTTGTTAGTAAGGGTTCATTGGTAATGTAGTTTGCGCCAATTCCACCTACATATTCGTCCATTATTTTTTCAAGTCGTTGAAGACCCTGCATTGGCAATATGTAGCTTGGAGAGACAGTACCAGCAACAATTTCATTACGTCCCACTTCATAGTTTTCCATGGGTTTATACACTTCTTTTTTTAGGTTCTCATACTCGGTTTCACTTACCTTAGGAGCATTAGTGCCAAGGTCATTTACGTAGTTAACTGCAGCTTTTGCAGCTATTCGACCCTCGGTAAATGAACCTGAAGAAAATTTATGTGCTGCACCACCTATGGTATCTCCAGCACCAAAAAGCCCGTCAACTGTCATCATTCGGTTGTATCCCCACTGGTAATCAGATGGAGCGCAGTCCTCAGGGCCACTAGCCCACGCACCCGAGCATGTTGCATGAGATCCCATAACGTAGGGTTCTGATGTAGTAAGTTCTGGGTTTGTGTGCTTGGGGTCTATATTCTGTGATGCCCATACAACTGCCTGACCAATAGTCATTCCAAGAAAATTCTCCCATCCCACTGTTTCCTTGTGCGGATCTTGGAAAGCTTCCTTAGTGACCATGCGTATGGGTCCTCGACCTGCTTTAAGTTCTTCAAGAAACGCATGATTTCTTAAACAGGTTGGAACTGGTTGCCTATCAATATAATCACCTACTAATTCTTTAGTATGGTCGTACCATTTAGATTCGTATTCTTCTCCAAGGCCATTTTGCGTATAAGTTTTAAGATGAAGAAAATATGCTCCTACCGGCCCATAACCATCTTTGAACCGTGCAAGAACGATTCGGTTTTCCATTTGCGTCATTTTAGCCCCTACACGAATAGGTAACGCATAAGCCGAGGCACAGCTCCATGGTGCGTACCAAGTTCGACCCATACCTTCACCCACAGCACGGGGTTTATAAATGTGCGATGCACCGCCTGCACAAACTATTACAGCTTTTGCCTGAAAAACATAAAAATCACCAGTTCGGACATTGAACCCTACAGCTCCAGACACACGATTAGGCGTTGTTTTATCCATCAAGAGATGGGTGACCATGATTCGGTTGTAGACTTCAGTTGCAGCTTTAGTGGCTGCTTCAGCAACAATAGGTTTATAGCTCTCACCATGAATCATGATTTGCCATTTTCCTTCTCGTTGATAGCGACCAGTTTCGGGATCTCTCATCATTGGAAGACCCCACTCTTCAAATTTATGGACACATGAATCAACATGTCTAGCAATATCGTATCCTAGGTCCTCTCGAACTAGTCCCATTAAGTCATTTCGAGCATATCGGACATGATCCTCAGGTTGATTCTCATCCCACTGCATACCCATATAAGTATTGATAGCGTAAAGGCCCTGGGCAACCGCTCCACTTCTTTCTATGTTTGCTTTTTCTACACATAGAATTTTTAAGTCTCGTCCCCAGTATCTGGATTCATAGGTAGCACCACATCCGGCCATGCCGCCACCAATAACGAGAATATCTGAATCTACAAAGTGTGTTTTTCTACGAGCAAAAAGACCCATTACTGTGCCTCCTGATCAGATGCTTTAAGAGTAAGGTCAGGTAATCCTGGTATGTTTAGAGCTTCTGGTTCATGAGCAAGCTCTTGTTCTTTGAACGACTCTTCTGATGGCACATCATATTCTGATGGTGATTTAATTGAGCCCCATTCTGTTGTTCTAATTGGGGAAACGAAATTCTTTTCTTCGCCATTGCGGAATTTAACTTTCCAGGAAACAGTGCCTTTGCTTTCTTCTCGAAGTACACGAACGCTATGACCTAATGGAGCAAAGTCTGCGTACCCACGAGCATCTATAGCATTTTGGGGGCATGCTTTAACACATGAGTAGCATTCCCAGCACATATTAGGTTCGATGTTAACGGCACGGCGATAAGTGGGATCGATATGCATGATGTCAGATGGACAAATATCTACACAGTGCCCACAACCATCACAGCGAGTCATATAAACAAAAGTAGGCATAATATTCTGTTCTCCTTGCTAGAGATATTTAATAGTTTCGAGCCTGTTCGCGTGCAGTACCAAATTTTTCAGGCTCATTTGCAGGTGCTGGCATATTATTTCTTGTGCCATTAGCTTCTTCTACACGTTTTTGAAAGGCTGCTGCTGGTTTGAAAAACATATGAGCAAACTTAGACCAAGGGACGGAACCAAATAGCACCGTTGTCGCGATAATGTGCATTCCAAATCCTGCATATGCCCATACGCTTCCATTAGCTTGGAGGTAACTCCACAATAATCCAAAAGTTGCACTAGCCAAAAGTGAAAGAATAAAAAGATCTGCTTTAACAACACGGAACGGTGAGTTTCCTTCCGCTGCAACATCGACGCGAATAAAAAACCAAAACCAATAACCACCCACACAAATCATGAGAGCACCCAAATGCCAAATTTGTGAGACTAGAGCCGGGGTAGGGGCGTTATGAGTTGGATAGACAAATATCATAACAGCCGTTGCTCCTACAAAGAGTATGAAGCCATACATTCCCAAAAGATGTGCAATTCTTCGTCTTAGGTTACAAAACTCACCAGAAAGGAGAGAATCAACGATAAGCGTATGAATTGCTATTGAGGTTAATTGTCCTTTGCTGACATCTTGCACACTATTTTTCTTGGAGTTACGCCAATTTTGAAAAAAATATTTTGCGCTTTTTTTATGGAGGGTGTCATAGATTGTCCCACAAACCACCAAGACCACCATGGCTATAACATAACTTTGCATGATGTAAGGGGACAAGAACACCGAAATATCGGCGAACGGATTATTTGAAAACATTAAATAACCTTTGCGTGCAAAACTCTTTCAAATGAGGTTAATTTGAGGGAGATAATAAAAAACTGTAGCTTATCTGTTCATTATACAGAGACTCCAAATAATATGTTTAGTTCCCTGCCATTTTCTCTCTTAAAGTTGTTTAATTTTTCCTTTTAAGTTACTGAATAAATTCATATGCCTTGCTTGTCAGTAAGTTATTTTTTATGTGAGATAAGCCACTGTTTTTATTTAGGTAAATAGGAATTTTATGCCTAATTTAAGTGTAAATATCAGGGACTAAAACAGAAAAATGAGGTGCAGACTTATCTGATACCTCTATACTGGGGAGTATCTATTGTATTTTAGTACTGCTAAGTACGCTAAATAAGATTATATCGAGGGTATTGATTATGGGCTCAAGTACATCAAAGGAGAAGCTAGAATCTGACGTAACGCAAAATGCTGAAGAGACCTTTTCGTCTGAAAAGCGTGAAGACTTATGGGCAATAATTATTGCTCTTGGTATTTTTGTTTGCAGTCTTCTTTTCCCCGATCAAGTATTTAACTTTTTTCGTGATGTATTGTATTTTTTTTGATTACGCATAGTACTTAGTTTGATGCGTATCTGGTTTTTCTTTTGTGAGGTTTAAGTGAAATACCTAAAACACCTTTTTGTTGCTGATTGTCAAAAATACATCCCTGGATTTCTGTTTTGTCTGATTTTTGCTTATTTGGGAATGAATTTAGATCGATTAATTTCTAACTACCATAGCGAAGGAATTGGTTGGGCTACATTTCTTTATGAAAGCGCTCAAATGAATTACGTGGCAATTTTGTTATTGGGTGGAATTCTCATCCGAAATACATTGCCTATTCCAAAAGCTTTATTACCAGGTATTGCTATTGCTCGCCCAATTATTAAGCCAGGAATCATTATTCTGGGTGTTCATTATGTTTGGGCTGATGTTGTTAGAGTTGGAAGTGTTGGACTGGTTTTAACTGCTATATTCATTTTTGGAACCGCGGTTATTGTTATGTGGTTTTGCAAAAGATGGGGAGTTTCTGATGGCCTCGGAGGAATCATGGGTGCCGGTACTGGGGTATGTGGTGTGTCAGCAATTATTGCTACTTCACCTGTCGTTAAAGCAAACCCATTAGAAATGGCTTATGCCATTGGAACAATTTTGCTGTTTGGAACTTTAATGCTTTTCACTATGCCTTACATAGGTAACAGTATCAGTTTGTCAGAATCACAGTTTGGCGCATGGTCGGCATTAGCTATCTTAAATACAGCTCAGCTTGTTGCTGCTGCAGAATGGTACGGTACGGAAGCTCTAAATACTGCTGTTCTAATCAATGTAGCGCGAATAATGTTTTTGCCTTTAGTTGTTTTGTTTGCTCTTTGGTTTTATGTTCTTCGGGCTGGAAATCAGGAGTCAGCTCAGAAAATAAATAAGTGGCACTTGGTAAGGGATAAGTTTCCAATTTTTATTCTTGGTTTTTTTCTTTTCGTGCTTCTCAATAGTATGAATATTGAATCATTGGGTGGCCCCGGTGTAGTAGGATCCCCATTTTGGGCGATGAATGCAGTCTATACTTGGTGTTTTGCTATAGGGTTTGCAGGCATAGGTCTTTCTATTTCTATTGATGATATGAAAAAAGCAGGGGGAACAGCTTTCACAATTGGCATGACTGCATCTGCAGTCAAAATGGTATTAGGGCTTATTGTAGTTCTTGTGATTGGTAGCCAGTTGTTACGAGTAACTGGGGTATGATGGACTTGTTCGATGAAAATTCTTGTTTGTTCAGATGGTGAGCGTCATAGCAAAAATGCTATCAAGAAAGCCATTTCTTTAGGTTCGTCTTTGTCGGCTGATGTGACAGCATTGCACGTTGTTGACCCTTGGTTAAAAACGTTTTACAACGAAATTTATTCTCAAGGTCGCCAACAATACCTAGAATATGTTGATCAGTGTTTGAAAGAACAAGCCGAACAGGTACGACGTGGCTTCGACAAAGAGTGCATTGCAAAGGGATTTCATGCAACCTTTAAGTTACGACATGGTGAACCATTAGCAGAAATTCTTAAAGAAGTAAGTCAGTTTTGTCCGCAACTCTTGATCACTGGTGGAAAATACTTAACTGGTTGGAAAAAATTTAAATCTAAAAATTTACCTTTGCATTTAACGAATAAAATAGGTGAGGCAACTAAGGTAATGGTGGTAGGGGGAGGGCCTTAACAAGTTTTAATTGGATAATTTTAGATTATTTTCATATTCTGAAAAATATTATAGGTAAAAGCGTAAAAAGTAGGAGGTAAGAAGGTTTGAGAATATCCACTGTTCTATTTTTGATTGTATTTGCGGCTTCATTACAAGTGCATGCTCATCATAGTGATGCTGGGTATGATCGCGACACTTTAGTTACTTTTGAAGGAGTCATTAGTCGTTATATTTATCGTAACCCCCACATTATGATCTATGTTGAAACACCAGATAGCCAAGGTGAAATAGTGGAGTGGGAGATAGAAACTGGATCTACCCCAATCATGAGTCGTAGTGGTTGGAGTGCATCAATGTTAGGTCCTGGCGATATAGTGACAATTAGGGCTCATCCTGAACGTGACGGCACAAATAGCGCGATCCTTAATACTCTTGAGACCACAGATGGTAATGTTTGGTCTCAGATAGAGGTAGATGAAGAACCTACTGCTGTTGCTGACAGCATTGAAGGAGTATGGAAAGGTATCGGAGCAACTACTGGAGCTTTTCGTCGCCTATTAAATCAGCATCCGCTTACTTCTGCTGGAGCTACAGCCAGAGAAAATTTTAGTTATTTTGAGGACAGTCCAATACCTGACTGTATTCCTCCGCAAGCTCCTGATGCTGTTATTGGATCAATTGTTTACTTAAATGAAATAGAGGTTATGGATGATCGGGTCATAATTCGAAGCGAATTTTTTGATACGGTTAGAACTGTGTTTATGGATGGCCGGGACCATCCTGAAAATGGTGAAAGGACTAATCAAGGACACTCAGTTGGCCATTGGGAAGATGATGTTTTAGTAATTGATACAGTTTTATTCTCAGATCATCCGGATGCTAATGGACGAGGTGTTCCTGCTGGGGCAAGTAAACATTTGGTAGAACGTTTATATCTTAGTGAGGATAGAAGAAGGCTAATTGTCGATGTTCTATTGGAAGATCCGGAATATTTAGCTGAACCTTTTTCAGCAAGTAAGCAACTAATGTATACACCACATCTTGAAATGGTTACCTATGGTTGTGACCCTGTGCTCTCTAGGGAAATAGGCTTTGATACAGTCACCGACTATTCTGAGTTTCCCAGAGATTAACTTAATAGATTATTTTTTGGAGATATTTTATGAAGCATTTGCATCTTTTGCTTCTTTTAATACTTGCTGGGGTGGATTCCACAACTTTTGCCCATCATAGTGATGCTGGATATGACCGGGAAAGGTTAGTAGCCTTTGAAGGTGTTGTTACTCGATATGTTTATCGTAATCCTCATATCATGATCTACGTTGAGACTGAAGATGGTACTTTGGGTCAAGTAGAGTGGGAGATTGAAACTGGTTCTGTACCGATTATGAGCCGTAGCGGATGGGAGTCATCTATGATCAGTCCGGGAGATGTTGTGACAATTAGGGCTCATCCAGAGAGAAGTGGCCGAAATCGCGCCATCTTGAATACATTAGAGACAGGAGATGGTCGTTTATGGTCTCAAATAGAAGGTGATTTAGAGGCTACAGCAATCGCTGACAGTTTAGAGGGTGTGTGGAAAGGGCTTTCTCATACAAATGTTAGAAGACAGTTTTCTGAAGCTCACTTAACACCAGCAGCTCTTGTTGCTAGGGAAGAATACAATGATTTTACTGATGATCCCAATTTGTTGTGTATCCCTCATCCAACACCGTTCACAATTGGTAGCGTTAACTACCTAAGTGGTATAGAAATTCATGAAAGTCACGCGGTTTTACGCAATGAATTCCTGGATGTTAACCGGATGGTATATATGGATGGCAGAGACCACCCAGAAGATGGTCAACGTACTGTGCAGGGACACTCTATTGGTTGGTGGGAAGGTGAAACGCTAGTGGTAGACACTCAGTTATTTGACGAGTTTAACTCTGGCAATGGCATTGGAATACCTTCTGGTTATAGCAAACATGTAGTGGAACGTTATTCATTGAGTGATGATGGGACACGGGTAATTGTAGACATTCTTCTTGAAGATCCTGAGTTTTTAGTAGAGCCTTTCAGTGGCCGACTTGAAATGCTTTATACACCGCACCTAGAACTGCATAACTACAATTGCATTCCTGAAGTAGTAGAAAATTAAGTTTAGAGGATTTCTTGAAGGGCCGCTTCTAATATCGGAACAACTACCTGGCTTGCTTCAGTTATTTGTCCAATTTTTTGTTGTTCTGTGAGTCCATCGGAAGGTAATAATGGCAACCCTGCGAGTAATGATTCCGCTATTAGGTCTGGATCATTAAGCGCAGCAACAATGGCGTCTCGCAACTCTTCTGTTGCTAGGGGGTCAAGATCTGGGGGGCCAAAGAAACCTCGACGCATATCCAGCATATTAACGATCGCTTGGATCGCTTGTCTTGATTCACCCTCAGCTAGTTCTAGCGCTGTGGGTATATTTGGATAAGGGCTATACCTCTCTTGGCTTAAGGTAAGTATTGGGCGTTCATCGCCTGATTCAATCACAGCCTCTGACGCTGACCAGCCAGTAATATGTCCATCACCATCACCCTTTATCACAGCTAAAGCTGTATCGGCATTTCCGTCATAGCCGCTTATAATTTTTGTTTCTATACCCAATGCATCTGCTAGAACTGCCATTGAATAGAAGTCTTCATCTGTGCCTTGCGAGGGAAAGATAAAAGGTCTTCCTAAAGTTCGTGCGTCATCAATGTTTTGAATTATTGATGTAGCACCTACCGTTAGTACTCGAGGTTCAGTCGCTACTCTTCCAAGGAAGATCAAGCGGGTTGCATCAAATTGTACGGCCTCACTTCCAGAGAGTTGAGCAAGAATTAAAGAAGGAACACTTGTGAATGCGATAGTTTTTCCGTCAGGTTCAGAGAACCATAAGTAGTTTGTGCCGCGTATTCCACCACCACCTGTCATTACTCTTACACGCACATCTTCAGCGCCTGAGTGTTTTGCAATATATGGGGCTATCATGCGCGCATAACGTGTCATCATGCCACCGGCGCTGTTGGCACTAATGATTGTTACTACTTCATCCTTAACGCTCTCGGCTTGCGACTTTTCTACAAACAGGGTAGATAATAATATTGAAATTAATAGAAGTTTCATTCTTTTTTAACTGATACACAAAGACTCGTTATTTTTATGTGTTTTTAATTATTAACCTATGATCAGCGGCTCCAATATTCCATGATATAACTGAAGTTGAAGTATCTCTACAAATAAAATGTATAGTGCCAGACAAAATAATGCGCTAATCCAGATTGCCTTTATTGGAGCATAGTAACTAGTAAGAATAAAAAAACCAGAAGCAAAAACAAAAACGGCAACTACTGGACCTGCGAGCAAGATTAGGCCTACAAATGTTGCTACAAACATGAATGCGCGAATTTCTCGTTCAAGCTGATGTGGATTTTCTTTTGGAGGTTTTTTCTCTGTTATAGCAACTTTGTTAGTTGTTCCAGTAAGAGAGGAAAGCAAATCAAGCTCTAGTTTTTCAGAACTACTTAGGTTCTGTCTTATTATCTGTATCAATACTAGAAAGATGCCCAATGTAGCAATTGGCAATGGAACAAGTCTTGCATTAGGTCCAAAGCTAAGCGCTGTTATTAGGTAAGCGCAGAAAACAACTAAAGTTATAATTGCGATAACATTTTCTTGGAATTTTCTGCTCATATTTTATTGTTACCATCTTGTGCATTTTCTGCACGTTGTTGCCGAATAAATGGTAGAGCTGTGGTTATGATTATAAAAATAAACATCACCAGAGTGATCGGACGGGTGAAGATGAACAAATCCCCATAAAGCCCAAGGGAAATATGAAGGTTACGTTCAATCATTTCAGCTAGAACCATTCCAATTACAAAATTAGCTCTGGAGTATTGGTATTTATCCATTAAGTAGCCGATTCCACCAAAAAATGCTGCTACTAATACATCTTCTACTAAACCTCGTGTAGCAAAAGCACCAAAAAAACATACGGACAAAACAAGAGGGATCATAACGTTAGGGTTTAACGTTGGTAATCGCGCTAAACGAGATGAAATAGCTAGCCCAATTAGTGTCGTAACAATATTGGCAATAACAATGATCCAGACCATGCTGAATACTAGATCAAGTTCGGTTGTAAGCATCTGAGGGCCTGGGACAATACCCATAGAAAGAAAAGCAACAAGCAAGATAGCCATGCTTTCACCTCCTGGTATACCAAAAGCAAGTGTAGGCATGAGACCCCCACCTTCATTTGCACCAAGTGTTGCATCTGGAGCTATTACACCTTCTACTGCACCTTTGCCAAATCTTTCTGGCGTCTTTGATGTTTGCGCAGCCTGGGCATAGGCGGCAATGCCACCGACACTAGCTCCGACGCCCGGAAGAACACCAACCCACAAGCCAAGCAGGCTAGATCTAACTACCAACCACCAGTGTTTAAAAGCATCTTTTACACCATCTAAAACAGAACTTTTTTCTTCTCCGGCAACTCGATCAATCATTGCATTGCCTTTGACGAAAAGTTTAATCATCTCTGCAACAGCAAAAAGGCCAATCATTGCAACAGGAAATGAAATCCCATCGAGTAGATAAACACTGCCAAACCAAAATCGGGGCGTTCCGCTAACGGGGTCCATGCCAATATAGGCAATCATGATTCCAGCCGAGGTTGCAATCATGCCTTTAAGAAGTGACCCTTCACTAAATGTAGCGATAATTGTTAGGCCCCACAAAGCCATCATTAGATATTCACTTGGTCCTAAAGCCAACATAATAGGCCTAACAATGGGTATGCTAAACGCAAGAAAAACAGCGCCCATAAGTCCGCCTAAAAGTGCTGCAGTAGCGGATGCACCAAGTGCTCGACTTGCATGACCCTGTTGCGTCATAGGGTGTCCGTCAAATACCAAGGCTAGACTTTTTGCTGCACCTGGAACCTTGAAAAGAATGCTAGTTACTGAACCACCCCAGATGGTCGCGATATGAGCTCCAAGCAATAGGGCCAGAGTAGCGGCAAGTTCATGTCCATAAGTGAATGGTAAAAGTAATGCAATAGCGACAATTCCTCCTAGACCTGGAAGAATTCCTATCATCAGTCCATAACTTACACCAATGAGCATAAAAAGCATGGCTTGCGGTGTAGCAAGCGCTGCGAGGCCAGAAAAAATTGCCTCAAACATCATTGTTTAGTCGATGACTTTACCAAGTAATGTCTTGACGTCAGTCTGGCAATTGATCATTTGATCAGGAAAAATAACAGTTATTGCATCTACTGGGCAGATGGACTGACATAGCCCGCAATACCAACACTCGTCGGGGTAGGCTATTACAGGAAGAGTTTCTCTGTTGTCCTCTTTTTTGTAAATTAAATCACCTGGGCAAATCCAGTCACACAGATTACATTTAACACAAGTTTCTGGGTCAATTTGTATTGGATTATGTACTGTTTGTTCTTCGGCTTTCATATCTGAAGACATTTGGTAATTCTCCTAAGAAACTGTGTTAATTTTTTCTGGCAAAAGCAGCAGCGAGAGGTTCACTTGCTGAAAGAGTGGTTGTTTCGGCTCCCTCTGATCCTTTTTGGACTATTACAAATTTTTTCCAATTAGTTTCATCAGTGTCTGGATGATCCATTCGATAGTGCGATGAGCCAGTTCTTGATTCGTCCCTAGCTAAGGCTGCTGTTGCCATCAACTCAGCATTTAGTCGAATACTTGAAGATTCATGAATTCTCATTAATCCATGTAAGTCATCAGCTTTTAGGTCTGTTTCACGTTTTGCCAAAGCATGGAGTGTCTGCAGCGCATGCCGAAGGCCTGCTTCATTACGACGAACACCAATATAGTCATTAACTGTTTGCCTGATTTCTGCCTCATAAGCTTTCCAGGACAATCCTCGCTCCTTTTCAACTTCCATGTGTTTCATGGCTTTTTCCCTAATTGCGTCAGCTGTTTCCATATCAATTTGGGGAAGTGAACCATTGGTTTTCGGAACAAAGGAAGCAACCCCTTCACCTGCAACATGCCCCAATACGGCTGCTCCGGCTATCCCGCCACTAACAGAGGCACAATCACCAGCAGCAAATAACCCACTTATTGAAGTTTGTCCATCAGTGTCTACTGCAAGACCGCTACCGCGAAAGTAGACTCCGCTACGACGTATGCTTAGTTCAGAGATAGAGACCTCGATGGGTTCTTCTCTAAAATTTAAAGCCTTCTGTTCATAGAATGCCGGCATGGTATATCTGTCAATTTGTAAAGTTGCCTCCATGTGATCAAGTATGTCTTCTGGAAGATGACGGCAGTCTGCGTATATGGGCCCATTATCGAGCAAGTACTCATTTATCACAGCATCGGCAATAACGGCCCGTCTGGCGTTTTCACCTTTTTCATCGTACTTAAACATAAAGCGCTCACCACTCTTATTAATGAAGTGGGCTCCTTCACTAACTAAAGCATTAAGACCTTGGGCGGAAAATCCCTTGGGAGTAATTGTTGTTTCCACAAACTCCATGTTTGTTAGTAGAGCCCCTGCGTTGTAGGCCATCGCTTGAGAGTCTCCAGTGTTGTAGGGACAGTGCCAGCTATCAAAAGCCATACCTGAAGCATTCAAGGAAATTCTATTAACCTCGCCAGCTGCAAGTACGACAGCTTTTGCTCTAACGACAGTCCATTCACCAGTTCTGAAATTGAAGACTATGGCCCCATAAACTCGTCCATCTTCAACTAGAATCTGAACAGCCATGGTCCGTGTAAGTACACTACCTTTCAGTTTTCTAACACGTTGCCCAATATGTTTTTTGAACTCTGTTCCATCAAAATTGATGTGATAAGTGCCTGGCAGCCCAAACGAACGAAGCCGGTAATAGTCGTTAAAACGTGGATCTTTAAAATTAACTCCGAATGATTCTATTTTTCTGACAACCTTTGGCATTTCATGAATTACTCTGCTCGCAACTGCCATATCCACTATCCCATCAGTGAGTTTAGGTAAGTGTTTTATTAGGAATTCTGGAGTATCCCACTCAGGACCAGACTCCATAATAGTGAGGTAATGGTCAACACCGCACCCTACGCTTCCGCAATGATCCAGAACTTTACCTTTTTCACAAACTACTACACTTAGCCCTGCTTCTAATGCGGGTATTGCTGCCATACAGCCTGCTACACCTCCACCAATTACTAAGACATCCGTATCTAAAGAATTCCATTTTTGTGGCATCTAAAGTTCCTTTGTATCAAGCGCTTCGGTAAAGCTTTGTCATTACAAACTCTTTATGTCCCAAAGCTTCTGCAGCGGTTAGTCTTCCGTTTGCTGTTAGCAAGACTATCTCCATTAACGCGTCACCAGCTTCAGAAATTGTCATCTCTCGTCTTACCACGCCTGAAACATCAACGTCGATATGTTCACCCATCGTACGTACTGTTCTTGGATTACCTGTTATCTTCACTACAGGCATAATTGGGTTACCCACTATATTTCCTTGACCTGTAGGGAAAACATGTACCGTATATCCGGCAGCAGCTTGTATAGTGTTGCACTCAGCAGCTGCAGATGATGTATCCATAAAATAGAGGCCTGGGCCTGTTGAGGGGGCTTCTGCAGGCTCTAAGACATCAATATAGCTGACCTCCTTACCAATCTTTTCAAGGTTTCCTAAAGCCTTTTCTTCAATGGTAGTAAGGCCTCCAAGAATATTTCCTTTTGTTGGTTGACTATCTGATAAATCCGATGTTTTGTAAGGCTCAACCACTTCATCCTGATAGGCTTGCCAGGTTTTCATGAATTTTTTTCCGATTTCTGGGCTTACTGCTCTGGCCTCACAGATATGCTCAGCTCCAGTAATTTCGGTTGTCTCGCCAAAGCATCCATAGAGTCCTTTAGGTATCCACTTGTCGTACATGTTGCCCACTGCTGGACATGAGGCTAGACCAGTAGTTGTGTCAGATTCGCCACACTTGGCAGCAACCCAGAGGTCTGAAATATCACATTCTTCCCGCTGTAACCCAGAAGTCATATGAACAAACTCTTTTGCCTGACGAGATGCGGTCGCTATGGTTTCAATATCTCCATGTTGCTCAATAGAGAATCCAACTACTGGTTTGCCTGTTTCAGCGATACCATCCACAATTTTTTGTGTCCATCCAGGTTCTATGCCTATTACTACGCAGGCCGCCACATTTGGGTTTGAGCCAGTACCAATCAAGGTGCGAAAATGAAGTTCAAGGTCAGCTCCAAACTGCAGTCGACCATAGGCATGAGGTAAAGCTAATGTGCCTTGAATGTTGTTAGCTACTGCTTCACATGCAGCATTAGAAATGTCATCAACAGGAAGTATTGCAACATGGTTGCGAACACCAACACGGTTATTTTCCCTTTTGTAGCCAAAGAAAGTTTCATTGGTCATATGATTACCGCCTACCATCGTTTTGTTTTTAGATTATGAGTGTGGATGTGTTCGCCTTTTTTTGTGTCTTGGACTATGCGACCTATATCCACGCCGTATTTGATTACTGTATCCCCCTCAGAAAAGTCTGTAAGGGCAACTTTGTGCCCAATAGGGATGTCATGTTTTGTGGTGATCTTAAAGTCGCTGTTATCTTCGGTAACAACTACAAATAGTTCATTACCTGCTTCCACGCCCTCAACAACCACAACGCCTACATTGTCTTGTCGATCATGTACTAGTAGATGCGGAATACTCACGATTTTTCTCCTGCTTGTTTAAGGTTACTTTGTAATTCTAATTTGTTTTTTGATCACTCTGTTCAATATTTAGCAAACGAGTTACTTCTCTACCAGCCTGTATATCTTCTTTAAACATTACGCTTTCGGCTTGATCGGCATCTTTTCTTTTTACCGCATCAATAATTATTTTAAGATTAATAATGCTTTCTTTGGAACGTTCTTGAGAACGATTAGGGTGTGCAAGACCAAGAGTACGCCATCGAGCTATGCGCGCTTGTAGCGTTTCAAGCATGGCTTTTAATGAATCACTCTGGGTTCCCTTGTAGAGCGCATTATAAAAGTGAGTTTTTGCCTTTAGGGTCCGTTCAGAGCTATTACTATAAGACTCAATAACCAACTCTAGAGCATCTTCAAGTATTTCTAGATGTTTTTTGGTGATATTTTCAGCGCACATTCTAGCTGCTAGTCCGTGAAGCACAGCACGAATCCTGTACAAATCTTCGGCTTCATTAATACTAAGTTGGCGTACAAATGGCCCTTTATTAGGAATAACCTCTACTAAATGTTCAGCTTCAAGCTGACGCAATGCTTCTCTTACGACTGTGCGAGAGACGCCCATTTGGTCTGTTAATTCCCTTTCGATAAGCCTGGTACCTGGCAGCAGATGGCCAGATATGATTGCATCACGCATTTGCAATAGGACCTGCTGACGCAGTGATGCAGGAACTTTATCTACTTTAAGTAATCCAGACTGGCTCATAGGGCTATAGTGTAATACCATAATACGATTAATCAAATTACTTTATTGTATGCAAGAGGCACTCCGATGGAATCCAAAAAAGTCAAACTAGGTATTGTGGGTCTAGGCCGCTGGGCAAAGGTGCTTACTGCTGCTGCTCAGGCCTCAGAAAAATTTGATATCGTAGCTGGTTATAGTCGTTCTGAAGAAAAACGGCAGGGTTTTGAGAGTGAGTTTGGTATTGCTACTGTGGAAGACATGCAAAAAATGCTTGGCGATACCGAGATAAAAGGCGTAATCCTCACCGTTCCAAATGAGCATCACTTGCCAGTGGCTGAAGAAGTTGCTAAGGCAGGTAAACAAGTCTATACCGAAAAACCAATAGCTAATACCCTTGAATCAGGTTTGGCTATTGAGGATCTTCAAGAACAATATGATATTCAAGTAATGGTCGGTCACAGTGCAAGGCTTCTAAAAGGAGTACGCATGATGCGTGAAGCAATGGACAGTGGTGAATTGGGACGCGTTGTTTTTATGGAAGCTAATTTTTCTAATGAACGAGCCTTGGAAATAACACCAG
Source organism: Rhodospirillaceae bacterium (assembly GCA_002718345.1). Taxonomy (GTDB): domain Bacteria; phylum Pseudomonadota; class Gammaproteobacteria; order Steroidobacterales; family Rariloculaceae; genus UBA6522. The sequence continues at coordinate 14,597 of PBDA01000043.1, read as the reverse complement.
ATACATGGCGTTGGTATCGTGATAAGGCGCCAGGCGGTCCTTTATCTCAGTTAGCAATTCATCAATTCGACACGCTGCATTACTTAGGGGGGGAAATTGATTCTGTAGCATCAATAGCCTCAAAACTTTCGCCTGTTGGTGCTGAAGTAGATGATCAGTCTATGACTACGTTACGATTTTCAGATGGTAAATTAGGATATGTTGGGTCTAGCTGGACATCTCCTGGGATTTTTTCTGTGCGTGTTTTTGGGCAAAAGGGATTAATGCACTATGAGCTTGATTTCAGTACATGGGATACTCCTGATAGGTTGCACGAAACATCCTTGCTTTATATCCAACGTGGCAAAGATGGGTATGGAAAACGGGAGGTTCTAACTCTGCCTCCTGGTAATATGTTCTTGGATGAATTGGATATGTTTGCTGACGTTTGTTCCACCGGAGAACCACCTGAATTAGGTGCTGCTAGTGGTAATGTAGCGCTGGCGGTTGTTAACGGAGCCCTACTTTCGATTGAGCAGGATGGTAAGCTTGTGAAGATTGAAAAGGTGCTTGAAGAGTCTCGTGCGCGACTTAATGCCGCTTAAAATTGAAGTAAATAGGATTAAGAATTAATGGATAACCTTCCAACTCGATATTTCATTGATTTAACACAGCCGGAGATTGCTGCTCAACTTAAGCGTAATCCGCTAGTAGTTTTTCCTGCTGGAAGTGTTGAGCAGCATGGTCCTCATCTTCCGACAGGTACGGATATTTTTGCCTCCAATGTGATTGGTCATGCTGTGGCTGAACGTTTGGATGGGCTGGTATTGCCTGGTGGTCCGCTAGGAGTTACTCCGATGCATATGCCATTTGAAGGGACTATAACGCTTAGCCCGGAGACATACATGAGTGTTGTGAAGGAAACATGTGTTTCTACAGCTCAGCACGGAGCGAAACGCTGTCTTATATTGAATTGGCACGAAGGCAATATTCCTTCTCTATCAATTGCGGCTGATCAATTGCATAGAGACCATGGTATGTCAGTTGTAACAGTACAGGCATGTTATATTGCTGCAGAGCTCTATGGACATGATTGTGGTGGTCTGACACATGGAGGTGAAATTGAGGCTTTAGCAATTTTGGCGCATCGACCAGAGCTGGTTCATCTTGATCGAATCGATTATTCCTCTGACGCAGAACATGGCAGAAAAATGGATAAACTTCGTCGAACCCGGACATTTCAACCTGTGCTGACAGATATCCGATCCATTGCTGAAACAGGTTGGTATGGTAGCCCAGAGCATGCAACGGTTGAGAAAGCTCAAAAAATGCTTGGTGATATAGCTGATGCGATAGCTAATGAAGCTGAGGAGATTTTTCATCAACTGGATCTTGCTCAAGGTGGTGTGGCTGAAGTCCGGCATCTTCAGGAAGCCGGTTAATTTAAGGAGCGCTACCCTTGGCGCAAGTTATTAAATCTGGTGATGCGAAAGATTTGGGTCTGGCCGGTCGTGTATCAAAGGAAATAGTTTCTGGGACCACAGGTCCTTACTCTATAACATTACGGTTAGTTGAAATACCACCAGAGATCGAGCAGGACTCTCGCAGAGAGCCTCATTTCCACCGTGACACAGAAGAATGCATCTATGTTTTGTCTGGCAAAGGGCTTTTTTGCACAGATGATAAAAATGAGCCGTTGACTGCTGGCGACACAGTCATAGTACCAAAGCTAGAACCTCACTTTACTAGGAATACTGGTAAGGATCCTCTTATGCTTCTATGCTTTTTCCCGGTACCTGAATTAAAGAGTCACGGCTAATGACATTGACTGATAAAGCATTTGACGTGGTCTGCTTACGACCCGAAATGGATTTTTTAAAGGTTGGGGTACAACCACCTAAAGAGTTGTCCATTATTTATATTTCACCAGATGATAAAAATCTGCCTGTTCTTGTTAAGCAGGCTCGCGCAATTGTTTTGCCTGCCGTTGGGCCAAAATTGAAAGGAGATTTATTTGAGGGTAGTTCAGTTCAGTTAGTTCAAGTGACCGGTGCCGGGGTTGATCGGGTAGATGAGGCAATAATGAAGAAGCTTGGTATAGCTGTGGCTAATGTTGCTGGCGGTTCTAATAGTGCGCTTGCAGAATATGTTTTAGGTTGCGCCTTGGTATTGCATAGGCAGATAGTTTGGGCTGATAGAGAAATTCGTTCAGGCAATTATGTTGATTTTCGTAAAAAAATGATTGCAAATAATCTTCGAGGGCTAGTTGGCTTAACGGTTGGAATAATTGGGCTTGGAAATATTGGTTTAGCAGTAGCTAGAGCATTTAGAAATATAGGCTGTGAGCTAGTCTATTTTGACCCAGCAGTGCCACTTTCAAAAAATGCTGATGAAATTGATGCTAGATCTGTGACGTTAAATGAACTGCTAAATGTATCTGATGTAGTATCTATTCATGTTCCCTTGTTACCTGAGACTGAAGGGCTCATTGGTGCGGTTGAACTAGGTCAGATGAAAAGTGATGCTGTTTTAATTAACGCCTCCCGGGGGGGGGTTGTGGACGAGAGTGCGTTGGCTATGAGTTTAACTAAAGCACAACTTGGTGCTGCTGCTGTGGATGTTTATTCAGATGAACCTCCTTCTGATACAAATCCATTATTCTCGCTTGAAGGTGAGGCTGCACAGAGAGTTTTGTTTACACCGCATATTGCAGGAGTTACTCGCCAGGCATGGGCTTACTTATTCGAAACAGCATGGGACAATGTTGTGCGGGTGCTTAGTCGGGGCGAGACCGCAATAAACCGAGTATATTGATAATGGAAACCTTAGGAGAGGTCCAAATGCTATTTGGATGTAGAACGAAAAACTATCTTCGAAAGGGAAGAGTGCTTGTTTTTTTGTCTGTTATTTTTGGGCTTGTTTCTACATTAATCCTAAGTTCAGTTCACGCCCAGGATCGCCCTTATTACGAAGGCAAGACTCTTACTATGTACGTAGGCCGTACACCAGGTAGTGGGGCCGATCTTGCCGCAAGGGTTTTTGCTCAATTTTGGTCTCAGTATATTCCCGGTGAGCCAACTGTAGTAGTGAGGAATTTGCCTGGTGGGGGTGGTACCCGGGTGTGGAACTATGGTGCCGAGGTAGCAGCTAATGATGGTCTTCATGTTTTGTTTTCCCCTACAAACGGTGCGGCTGCAGTGCTTAAAGAGCCTGGGTTGCGGGCAAACTTTTCTACCATGCCATTTGTTGGTGGGTTGTTGAGTCCTAATATGGCGTATGTTCGTACGGATAAAGTTTCAAGTCCTCAGGATCTTTTAACTGCACAAGGGTTACGTTTTGGGGGGCAAAATCCTGCGCTTCGTTTTGATCTTTTGGGTAGGTTGGCATTGGATGCACTTGGTGTTAATTATCAGTATGTAACAGGGTTTTCTGGTGGGGCTGATGTTTTTAATTCGATAAGACGTGGCGAGGTAGATATTCAGGTCGCTTCTCTGGGTTTATATCGTTTTTCCATTGAGCCGACTTTAGTTGACGAAGGTTTGGCGATACCGCTTTGGCATAACCCTTCAGCTGATACGGAGGGGAACTTATCTGCTCTTGATATTGTGCAAGATGTTCCGAGTTACATGGATTTTTATCAAAGTGTGCATGGGACAGAGCCAACGGGTCAGATATATGAAATGTATAAATGGATCTTGCCGCGTGTTAATAATATTGTGTACGCGGCGCTTTTGCCCCCGGGGACACCAGAAGATCCCATTCGTATTCTTCAAGAAAGTTTTGTTCAGGTAACAGAGGATTCTCAGTATCAATCTGAAGAACAAAGCATGTATGGTTTTAGTCTCCCATTAGTTGGAGTTGAAGAGGGAACCGCAATTTTAGAAAGTTTGTATGATGTTCCAGACGAAGTGGCCGATTTTTTTGATAACTATATTGATGAGGTTCGGTAACCTCAACTTTTGCCAAAGTGTAATGTAACTAAAGAAGCTGTTTTGCTATCTTGTCATTTCAGTTTTACCTTGTGTGTGGTTCTAAGATTCTTCTAGGTAGGAACAGCTTCTATGATTGAGGTGATGTTAAGTGGTTTAGGGTTGGCTTTAAGTTGGCCTGCTCTCGGCTACCTGATGCTAGGTGTGTTTCTTGGTATGTGGATAGGTGCAGTCCCGGGCCTAGGTGGTGCGGTAGGACTTGCGCTTATGTTGCCATTTACATTTGGCATGGATACGGTGCCTGCCTTTGCGCTGTTGCTAGGTATGTACGCAGTGACTTCTACCAGCGATAGTGTTGCGTCAATCATGTTGGGAATTCCAGGAACAGTAGCTTCTCAAGCAACAATTCTGGATGGCTATCCGCTCGCAAAAAAGGGACAGGCAGCACGTGCATTTGGAGCAACCTATACAGTTTCTGCGTTTGGTGGGGTTCTAGGTGCGTTGTTACTAGCGGCTTCCCTGCCAGTTATATTGCCAGTTATTTTTGCTTTTGGTGTTCCTGAATTTTTTATGTTGGCTGTACTAGGGCTAACAATGGTTGGTGCCTTATCGGGTCGTTCGTTACTAAAGGGGCTTGCTGCTGGACTTTTAGGTTTGTTAATCACGACTATTGGTTATGCAGAAGCAACGGGTATACCCAGATTCTATTTTGGTATTAACTACCTTTTAGATGGTCTTCCTATTATTCCCATTGTGCTTGGTTTATTTGGGCTTCCAGAGCTTATGGAGTTAGTGGCCAAGAACACCTTAATAGCTCGTTCTAAATCAGATGAGAGTCCAACCGAGGGGTTACTTCAGGGTGTAAAAGATGCTTTTAACTATCGCTGGTTGTCATTGAGATGCGCGTTTCTGGGAACTTATATTGGTATGTTGCCAGGATTAGGAGCAGCAATCGTAGATTGGATTGCTTATGGTCATGCGGTTCAAAGTGCTAAGGATAAAAGTCAGTTTGGTCAAGGAGATATACGTGGTGTGATTGCGCCAGAGACCGCTAATAATGCTCACAAGGCAGGCGCACTGATTCCTACCGTTGCATTCGGAATACCAGGCAGTATTGGTACTGCAATTTTATTAGGAGCTTTGGTTATTAAGGGGTTACGTCCAGGGCCAGATATGCTCACAATCAATCTAGATTTAACCTTTAGTATGGTTTGGGCAATTGTGTTAGCTAACTTAGCTGCCGCAGCTCTACTGATGTTCTTCAGCAGACACATTCATAAGATTGCGTTTGTGCCCGGGCATCTCATAGTCCCTGGAGTTATGGTTGTTTTGCTTATGGGCACATGGGTTGCAACAAACTCTATGGGAGATTGGTGGACCTGTCTAGCCTTCGGTGTGCTGGGTTATTGGATGAAACAAGGAGGGTGGCCTCGTCCGCCATTGATTCTTGCTTTAGTCCTTGGTGGGTTAATGGAAAATAATTATCAACTTACCCGGCAAATATATGGCAGTTATGAGTGGTTGTTTAATAGGCCGTTGGTAGTTGTTATAGAAATTTTGATTATTTTGACTGTGATCCTAGCTGTGCGAGGAATGTTGTCCCCTAAGTCTGATCAATCATCAGAGGCCGGCGAAGGTGCGGCGCATAATCCCCTTATGTCATTTCCACTGGCTTTAGGTTTATGCGTTATGTTTTTTATCGCATACCAGGTGACACTCGGTTTTCAGGAAGTTGCTACAGCTCAATTTCCTTATGTGATAGTAATAATAGCATTACCTATATCGGCGTGGATCTTACTGAAAGATGGGCTGGCGGCTCGGTCCGCTATCAGTAGTTCTGGCGGACTTCAATTGGCTTGGTTTAATGCGTCTACTAAGGCGGAATTACGACGTAGTTGTGAATTCATAGGTTTTATTCTGATGGCGATTGCTTTGACCTATCTCGTTGGTCAGTTGCTAGCTTTGACAGTTTTTGTTGCTGGTTATCTGCGGATCTGGGGTAATTGCAAGTGGACCACTACTGCGCTTTATTCGGCTGTTGTATTGCTGGTTATTTGGGGATTCTATGGGCAGCTAATGAGATTGCTTTTTTATCCCTCTGTATTGTTTGGTTAAATTTTACTATTAGATTACGGTACGTTTTCCAACCATTCTTTGATCCCTTTTTGAAAACTTGGTTTTGATTCAATTTGTTCCGCCCACCTTTTAACATTATTAAAGTCAGAAAATAAAAACCCGGCATTTTTTAAAGTTATATAGAGTGGTATCCATGTAATATCTGCTAACGAGAACGACTGACTACCTATCCACTTAGTGGTGTCTAAGGTCTCGTTAATTTGAAAAAAGCAGTCTTTTAATATTTTTGTTGCATTGTTAACACGGTTTTCCGATAAGCCTTCAGCTGATGAGTTCTCTGCATGAAATTGGAGGAGTTCTTCATTGTTTTGAAGTTCGCGGTATAGAGTGAGTTCCTTCTCCGTTTTTTTCATACTTGCGCCAATCTGATGGGAAAACATGAAGGCTTTCACATGAATGTGATTATTTGCAGCTAGACTCATCCAATCAGATATATCTTGTTGGTATTTAGAGCTGTTCGGTCGCAGTGCTGGTTCAGGGAAGGTCTCATCTAGGTAATTAATTATGTCAGTTGATTCGATGTGAATAACACCATCATGCACCAAAGTAGGTACCAATCCTTTAGGATGAATTGAAAAGTATTCTTCAGTGGCATTCTCCGCCTTTCTTAAATCAAGGTGATGGCTAGTCCAAGGAATACTTTTTTCTTCTAAAACCATTCGAACACGCATCGAACAATTTGACCGGCTGAAGTGATAAAGATGAATGCCTTCCAGGTTTTTGACTTTCTGGTTTATGGGTTTTTTGTTGGTCATGCAAGGGCTCTAGCTTTAGACAGTAGTAGGATTATATTTTAATTGAGGAAATCTATTTAAGACTCATATTTTCCGTGTTTAAGAATGTGAAAGTATTTAAAAATTGGCTAGATAAGATTCGTACGCAGGGCTATTTATGATCTGCATGCCGTTATTTGTTCTTAATGTGAGTTGAATAGCTATATGTTTTTTCTCAGCCAAGTGCATGGTTGCTTCTTTACCTAAGACCATAGAGGCAGTTGCCAGTGCATCTGACTTTATTGCTTTGTCCGCAATGACGCTTACTGCAGCTATATCATTTGATACTGGCCACCCAGTTCTAGGATCAATTGCGTGAGAGTAACGTATGCCTTCATATAGGAAATAATTCCTGTAATCACCAGATGTAGCGATTGCTGAATCTCTAAGTGGCACAATGTTTTTTATCGGCATATTTGTTTGTAATTCTGTTTCATAAATAGGATTTTCTATCCCAATCATCCAATCATTATTATCTGCACTCATGCCTCGTGTACGGATTTCTCCGCCAATTTCTACCATGTAGTTTGTGAAACCTGCTTGGGCTAGCATCTCCCAAATTTGATCTACCGCAAACCCCTTAGCAATTGCTGATAAGTCCAACTTTAATAAAGGCTGAGTTTTGCGTATCGAAGGAGGGGAGTTGCGAACTTCAAGATAATTAGAACCTGTCGTCTTGATTAGAGTCTCGATGTCTTCATTTGCTGGTACAGTTTGTCTTGACTCGCTTGGTCCAAACCCCCATAGATCCACTAATGGTCCAATGGTCATATCAAAAGCCCCATTGGACAGTTCGCCAATATGCAAGCCTTCCTCAAGAACATTTAAAAACTCAGGTGAAATTTCAATCCAGTCTTCGCTGCTAGAATTATTGAATTGACTTATTTCGGATGAGTTTATGTAGGTTGAAAAACGATGATCTAATTCAGTTAAGGTTTCTCTGATTGATACGGCAAGTTCATCTGTTACTTGTGTGTTTTCTGGGGCTACTAGATGAACAGAATAACTTGTTCCCATGGTGTATCCGCTAAGTTCCATTGTTTGTGGCTTTTGGACACAAGCGAGGAGCGTTAATGAGATAATTATTGTGCTTATCCAGTAGATTTGTCGTACGAAATTCATTGGTCTTTTAGATCTGCCTGCTATGTGGGGGTAATCATACCTTTGATGCAATGAGACAAGCTGGTCTTTTTTCAGGTATGGTTTCTAGTAGTCGTTTTCAATAAATGGATTTGAGGCCAATTCTTGTTTAAGAGACTTATCTTTACTTTCGCTTTATTGGTCACAGCAGTTGTGATCGGTATTTATCAGGTACGGCATTACCAGCGAATAGAAGCAGGTGCTGAGCTTGCTGCTGTCTATTGCGGAAGCTGTCACCTCGAACCGGACCCTGATATTTTGCCGAGTCATAGTTGGGAGGTGGCGCTTGGGTATATGGGCGGTTGGATGGGTATTGATGACACGAGTTATTTATCAGATGCTCCAGAAATTGCACAGTCAATTGTAACGAATAGGCATCAGATTTTAATGCGTGAAGATGTCTTTCCGGCCACCCCAATTATTGGTGAAGAGGATTGGGCACTTTTGCGTAATTATTATTTAACTCTTTCTCCTGAAACATCTCTACCACAAATAGACAAGCCTTCATTGCAAATGGGGTTACCACGTTTTGAAATTTTTAGAACAAGTTACAACCCACCACTTGCAGTAACAACTTTGGTTCACATTAGAGAAGAGACTGGCGAGATTTATATTGGGGATAGCTATACGCAGTCTCTTTCCGTACTGGATCGTGATGGGCAGTTATTAACATCCCGGCAGTTTCGGCCATTCATCACACCGGTTGATATGCAGTTTGTTGGAGAAACCGCATATCTTGCATCGATTGGAGATTTAGGGGCCTCACAATTAGCAAGCGAACGTCCTGCGCATATTTCTTTGTTGCAACTAGTAGATCAAAGCATAGCTGATGCTGTTTCTGAGGTGGTTATAGATGATCTTCATCGAATAGCTGATTTTGAGCTTGCTGATTTAAGTGGCAATGGCCAGTTAGATCTAATTTCTAGTGGGTTTGGCTCAATAACAGGTAATGTATCTTGGTTTGAAGGACAGCCAGGCGGGTTGTTTGATCAGCAAGAAAGAGTGCTTCTTAACATGCCTGGTGCCGTAAAAACCGAAGCTCATGATTTCAATAATGATGGTCTTGTTGATGTGATGGTGCTTATTTCAGATGCCAGGGAAGGGTTATACATTCTGGTGAATCAGGCTGACGGAGTTTTTTCACAGGAGTCAATTTTCGAAAAGCATCCCAGTTATGGGCACATTAATTTTGAACTGCATGACTTTAATGATGATGGTTTGATGGATGTCTTAGTAACTAATGGTGATAACGTAGATTCTGACCCTTATAACACCACTAAAAACTACCATGGGGTTCGTATCTATATTAATGAAGGAAATTATCAGTTTCAGCAAGCATATTTTTACCCCATGTATGGTGCGTGGATAGCAAAGGCAGCAGATTTTGATGGAGATAGTGATCTGGATATTGCAGTTACTTCCTTTTATGCCGATTATGCGTCAGACGCCCCAGAGGTGTTTACCTATCTAGAAAATCAAGGTTCATTTCAATTTGTCCCTTATTCCAGCGCGCTTCTTAATGAAGGTCGTTGGATGAGTATGGACATCGGGGATATTGATGGAGATCAGGATGTAGATATTGTGCTGGGAGGTGGTTATTTAACAGTCGGTCTAGAGGCGTATCCTGAGGTGATTGATAGACTTACTGAATCTGGTGAATCTGTATTAATCCTTAAAAATACTCTTAATTAGTAGGTTGTCCTATTAGCCTGAGATGCTTTTTTGTCATACTTTTACAATACCGTTCATTTTATTGAGGTTCCATCAGAACAAATTTGTATCAGAGGAATAATGTAATGAATAAAAGAATACTTAGCTTTTCGGCCACATTGGTGCTTTGTTTTTTTTCCTTAAGTGCCATGGCGTTAGATGGAACGTTATTGGTGGCTAATCGAACTGGTGGCAGTATTTCATTTATTGATCTTACAACTGGTATTGAGGTAGCCCGTTTACCAATTGGGCCTGTAATACCTCATGAAGTTGATGTTTCCCCAGATGGAAGCCTTGCTTTGACTAGTGAGTACGGACCCAATGATAGGCCTGGTCAGCATATTCTTTTAATTGATATTGCCACTGCTTCATTACTAGAGCGCATAGATCTAGGCCCTAATTCTCGTCCACATACAGCACTTTTTTTACCGGATGGACGAAGAGCAGTAGCAACAATGCAGGATTCAGATCAGTTGGCTCTGATAGATCTGGAGGCTAAGGAGGTTGTTAAACGATATCCTACAGGAGGCCGGGAAGGTCACATGGTGCGATTAAGTCCTGATGGTTCGCGTGCTTACGTTACAAGCCGGCTTGGAGCGGGAACGTTGTCTGTAATTTTTTTGAATGAAGAGCGTGACCCCATTGTTATCAATACAGGGCTTGGTGCTGAAGGGTTAGACGTTTCGGCTGATGGTACAGAGGTATGGGTGGCTAACCGTCAAGAAACATCTATCTCTGTAATAAATACGAATACTTTTGAGGTGGTTGCTGAGCTTGACTCTAGGCCGTACGCAGGAAGGATTGATATAGGGCCTGATGGCTATGCAGTTATCCCTAATGGAAATGGTGCGGGGGTTCCTGTGCCACAGTATTTGCGGTTGTTTGATGTTGCTTCTCGTGAATTAATTACGGAAGTTCCGTTACGAGATGGTGCTCCACAGAATGGGAATTTTGGGGTCCTGATCCGGGGAGGGTTTGTTTTCGCCAGCGATCCGCGCCAACGGACTATACAAGTATTCGAATTAAATGGATTAGGAAATCGGAAGGTTATGCGAGCGGACCATGATGCCCCAGATGGCATTGCTTGGAGCCCAATTCGTTTGAACGTAATGAATTAGGGTCTTGTGCTTTTTTACAACAAATGTAATTTGTTGTAAATCTGCATTCAGAGTTAACAAAGATTATTCTTGAACGTAGGTGCTGCTTACAATCTATCAGCTGTCTAGACTTAAATAAATGTTGCTAAAATACAACAATTATTTCTCTATTTGTGCTTTGTATCTTATTGACTACAGTGGTTTAGCTTTGCGAAAATGGCTGGGTGTGAGGCTCGCCTCTTGGCGGACCGAACTATAGCTATAGTAATTGACATTAAGTCAAGGGACCTGATTTTTTTGTTTGTATTTCTAATGCCGACAAAAGAAGAGGGAAGTCTCTATTAATTAGGGGAAATAAATGAAGTTAAGAAATTGCGCTTGGAGCGCGGCGGCTATTTCAGCCTCCTTACTCCTTTCGGCGCATGGGCAGGTTGTGGCACAGTCCGCATCTGCGGCTTCAATGCTGGAAGAGATCGTTGTTACGGCTCGCCGGCGTGAGGAAACTCTCGCTGATTTGCCGTTGTCTGTTGCAGCAATGAGTGCTGATGCTATGCAAGCTCAGGGAATCTACAACATCGACCAGATGGGTGATTTCATTCCTAACCTGACCTTCACCAATGCTGACAGACGTCACGTGAAGGCGATCTACATTCGCGGTATCGGTAACGATTCGCCTGTGTCTATTCGCCCGACCGGTACTGGTGTCTATTTGGATGGTCAGTATCTGCCCAACACCATGGGACAGATGATGTCTACTGTTGACATCGAAAGGGTTGAGGTCATGCGTGGTCCACAGGGAACGCTGTTTGGTAAGAACACCACTGGTGGTGCTATCAATATCGTTACAGCAAAACCTGGTGATGAGTTCGAAGCTGATGTCCTCGTACGTGTTGGGGATCATGGGCAACAGGACTTTAAAGGTGTCGTCAACATTCCGTTCAATGATGTAGTTGCTGCTCGTTTCAGCGTTATATCAGAACAGATGTCTGGCCACTTTTATAACCAGACCTTGAAGAAAGATGTTGGTGCTGTTGACGTAAACGGTTTTGGCGCAGCCTTCCGTATTACGCCTAACGATAACTGGACAATCGATTTGTCGGCTCGTGGTAACTATCAGGATGACGATGATGAGGGTGTTCAATGTCGAGTGCACGCTGGTGAGAAAGTTTGGAATAACATGGTTACCCAACATGGCTTAGCAGCAACACAAGCAGCATCAAATATGACAGCCTTTTCAGCCAATGGCCTGAACCAGTGGGGTGGATCTAACTCCAATGGTATTACCGGGCATATTGATCGCCTCTACAAAGGTGCGACATTGGACTTCTGGAAAGATTGTACAAGCCAACAGTCCGATCCTTGGATAACCTCACAGGAGAAGGAAACGAAGCTTGAGCTCAATAACGAGTTCATTAACGCAACCTTCCAGTGGGATTCTAATGGTGAAGTAGGTATTTTTGATAACTTGAACGTCAGGACAATTTTGGCCGGACAGCGAACGGACCTTTGGTACCTCGCTGATCGTGACGGTTCTAAATTCTCAATTGACGGTCTTGGCGGAACAGCTCCTCGTGGGTTGAGACGAGAGACAAGAAGTGCTGAGATCCTGCTCACAGCTGATGTAAGTGATCGACTGTCATTCACAGCTGGTTATCACTACTTTGATGACGAGAGTCAAGCTGGTCAGAGAGATCCTAACGGTTGTCTTGCTATCTTTGAGCGAAACAAATCTGCGATCCTTCGTGATAAGGGTAGAACAGCTCCATCTGATGGATCTGATCCTCTCGTATCACTCCAGTGTTATCCAGACGGCGGTGGTCAGTTTGACCGCTTAGCTGACAGGACTGCAGCTGGTGGACCAGGTGTTACAGGTCGTGATGGCTATGAGATCAATGACTCCGATGGTGTCTTTGCTCATGCTACTTATGACTTGAATGACGACTGGGCATTAGACGTAGGTATCCGCTGGACAGAAGAGCAACGTATCTTCCATCAACTCGAGTTCCCATTGAAGCCAGGTACTTGTAATCATAAAGCCGGAGCTGCTAATGCTGTACCAAGCACACAGCTTTGTGCTCCTGATTACATCATGACCTATGCTACAACTCTGGGTTCTGGTTTCTACAACAACGCTGAACTCTTCTTTGAAGAGTCCACGCCAATGATCAGCTTGACCCGCAACCTAGGTGGCGGCGATACGCTGGAAGACGGTATGTTGTACTTCTCATACGCTGAAGGCTTCCTAGCTGGTAGCTTCAATGACGAGCTTAACGTCACACTGGAGCCAGCACTAGCACCTTTGCTTTCGTATAATCCAGAGCATGTGAAGAACTACGAAATGGGCTTCAAAGGCACCTTCATGGATGGTGGCTTGAGAATCTCAAGTGCAGTCTTCTACATGGACTATCGTGATAAGCAAGAGACAGTCTCTATTGATAACTCTGATGGTCGTTTCGGTGGTGACCCCTCGGTCGAAATCACTGCAAACGCAGCAACAGTGGATATCTATGGCCTCGAACTTGAAGTACGTGCGACGACTTGGGACGGTGGCTTCCTAACATTCGACGTAGGTTACTTGGACAACGAGTATGGTGAATATGGAGCGTTTGACCCTGATTCAGGTTCAACGATTGATAGATCTAATCTGACTATCGAAGATTACTCACCAGAGTGGACTGTTAACGCTTCACTAGAGCACGTTTTTGAGCTCGCTAGCGGCGCAACAATTACTCCACGTTTGGGAATTTACTTCCAAACAGAGTATGACTTTGTTGAAGGTATTGATAAAAACACAACTTCTTATTGCTTGCAGGATTCTTACCTCAAGCTTAGAGGCCGTGTAACTTATCTACCTGCTGACGGTAACTGGCAGGCATCACTGTTCGGTTCAAACCTTACCGATGAGGTCTATTATGAGATCTGCGGTGGGGCACGATCAGGTGTGTTTGATTATCGTTACGGCGATCCAAAAACAGTTGGACTTGAGTTCCAGTATTTCTGGGGCGAATAAGTCTAGCTAGTCTCTCTTAGGAGAGTTGAAAGAAAATGGACGGCACCTCTTCGGGGGTGCCGTTTTTTTTTGTTCAACAAGGAGTACAATCATTAAATAGGTTGTAATAGCCTTAAAATACGGTTTAAGTGATAGGGTAGGGTAGAAGGAGAGAGGTTGATGAAAAACATGTCAAAAGCGATTCTGCTAATTAGTGGTTTAGTCTGTCTCCTTCAGACTGTTATAGGTTATTCTCAGTCCGCAATAGCAATTGACCCGAGATCTGAAGTAACTGAAGACGGGTTGATCAGGGTAGATCCATTTGTGATGGGTGCTGCCTGGGTAAAGTCCGATATCAATCTTTCACGTTATACAAAGCTTTATTTTATGCCTGTTGTTGTGCAATACCGTGATGTTCCTGAAGTACATAATCAACGCAGAAAAGAAGGCGGCGAGGTGTTTGTCGCAAGTGATTCTTTGAAAGCAATTTTTGAGAATTCTTTTGGTGAATATTTCCACGAAGCGGTATCTTCGGTGAGTTCTTATCAGCTCTCAGAAAATGTAGGGCGAGATGTATTGCTCATTCAGGCGTACTTGACTGACGTTATTACTGCCGTACCGCCTGATCTTCCTGCTGCTTACACTACCACTATCAGGTGGTTATGGGAGGCCGGTGTCGTTTTGGAATTACGGGATTCGATGACTGGTGAAATTCTTGCACGTACAGCAGATCGTCGACGTGCGGATGGTCCTGTAGATGCAAATCTTGCTTGGACTTTCACTCCTCGTGCTACATTAGCATGGTCAAACTTGCTCATAAGGCGTCTTGAAGAAATCGGTGATT
>PBDA01000042.1 GCA_002718345.1 Rhodospirillaceae bacterium | reverse complement strand
TCTTAGTTGAGATGATTCGGGATACCAGGCATCTGTTATCTCAGTTCTTGCCAGTTCGGCATCAAGTCCAGCTAATGATTGCCAGTCTTGGTTTTGACTATAAGCCCAGCCCTCTATTACAGCTCTGGCCGATCCTGTTATTTCGTCAGCAGCTCTCTGGATATCTTCTGGGATATCCTCAGTGCCAATAATACCTAGCCAGTTTTTCACAAAATTATAACGAGCCTGTATGTTTCTAGGGTTGGCATCAATAGCCCTTAGATACATCTGATTTGCAAGTTCAATGTCAGAACTAGACTCATAAAGAATTCCTTGTAATTCTAGTTGGTTAGATACGTCGGTGATGGTTTGAATGAGACTCTCAAGTCTTTCATATTGCCCAAGTTGTAATATTTGACGTCCAAGGTAGCCATAATCTATTTCAAATCTTAAATCTGTATGAATCCAACTATCAACTTGCAAAAGTGGGTCATAGGGTTTCATTAATTGAGCCAATTCAGGCAACAAAAGACCATTAGCTCTAGCATTGCTATGGGTTGCCATCAGGTTGTAGTTATCAGTGGTAAGAGGCGCACTGTGAGCAAATGCGCGAATCCCTGCTTCATCCATAGATAAGGCCGCGATGAAGTCTTCAACACTGTTCATGCCCAGTCGACTATAGTGCATTACATCCGTAGTTAATGGTTGACCACTACTTATCAAATGTCTTTCAAGATCAAGTGATTCATCTGAAGCTAGAAAAATAAGAACTTGTGCTGCAGGTTGATATAGTCGGACATTCTCAAATTCGGCTAGTAATGTTGCAGCCAGTGTTCTAAGTAATTGTTCGTTAATAAATTCAGAATTCATCCATTGAACAAAGACGCCATCATTGTTCAGATGAGTTTTGGCATCAGCTATGAATTCTTTAGTGAAGAGATGCGATGCTCCAGCCGTCCATGGGTGTGACGGCTGAGAAATAATTGCATCATATGTTTTATTTGTTAGTCGAAGGGCATTTCTAGCATCATTTATAATGACATTAAATCTATGATCTTCGAGCGGATCTATATTTCTTGCTCCTTTTAAACGCCTATTTGCTTCTATTACCTCAGGCTCTATCTCAATGACGTCGATTCTTTCAACTGAGCTTGGGACACCTTCTAAAGCAACCCCTCCGCCGAATCCTACAACCAGCATATCGGTTGTTTGAGGCCTAGCTACTACCGAAAGTGCTGTAAGCCATTTTTCTGGATCCTGAAACGGAGGAGAACCTTTAGCTGCTATAGATGCTTCAGGTAAGCCGTTTGTGCGCAAATAATAGTAACCATCTTCCTCAACTAACAATACAGTAGATGATCGTCCAACCCCGTAATAGATTTCCTGCGGTTCGCGAAGATAGTCAAAAATAAAACCGGTACTAGATATAACAGAGATGGGCCGAGATGGGTTGTAAAATAAAATAGCTGATACAAGGAGCATTCCAGTTGCTCCTAAGTAGATAAGTTTTGGTTTTGACAATGTGGAAAAGCCCCATAAAGCAAGACCAAAATTGCAGATAATAGCTATTCGTATTGTTCCTTCAAATCCTAAGTTTGGAATTAGGTAGAAGCCCGCAAAAATCGCACCGATTATTGCGCCTACAGTATTCCATGTGTAAGTGATAGCAGTGCTTGGCATCACTTGTTTTTCGGTTTTAGCTAATACACGAATAGCAAGTGGTAGAGTTGCTCCTATAAAAATTGTTGCAGGGAGCATTACTAGCGAAGCATAAAGAGCAAGCTGATAATTACCCGAGTCACTAGGTATGAGCGGAACCATCCATCTGTACACAGCAATAGATAATATTGCTACCAAAATTTGACTAAACGAAAAGGCTATTATTGCGCGTTCTCGAGTAATTCCTATTTTTCCTGATAAACCTCCGCCAATTGCGATACCACTTAAAAAGGCCGCAAGCATTGTAGCGAATGCATAAATGCTGCCACCCAATACATGAGACAACATGCGTGTCCATAATATTTCATAGACAAAAGAAAGCGAACCTGACAGGAGTATTAAGGGCAGAATCCAGGAGTCATTAGAATAAAATACGTTTTTTAATTTAGTTTTGGCTGTTAGTTTCGGATTAAAAAGAGGTTGTACGCATTGTTTGTAGAAACCAAGAGGTTTTTGCGTATCCTTTTGCGTAAGTTCGTAGTTGAATTTAGAACGGGTAGCTAGAAAAGAAGCAATTACAAATACAACTGCGTTTATTGGAACTCCAACCAAAATAGTCCCGTTCAAACCAAAGGTAGGCAGCAGAATGAATGCTGCTACTACCGTTCCAATCACAGCTCCCAATGTATTAGAACCATAAAGCAAAGCAACCCTAGGACCTAGGTGATCATTATTTCTTACCGCATGACGTGTTAGTAGAGGGAGAGTAGCTCCCATAAAACCAGTTGGTAATGCAAGCACCATAAAAGTGGTTAAAAGATAAAAAAGTGTTTGTCCAATTTCGTTTCCATGTGGAGGGTTGGGCTGATCACCAAGAAAAGTTGTGTAGAAATTTCTTGCAATAAACAGAAGAAATGGCACAGATAGAGCAGATAGGGCAATACCCATTTCCAATAGACCATAGACCAAAACAGGCCTTTTGATTCTTGATGAATACTGACCTGCTATTGCTGCACCAGCGGCTAGGCCAGCCATATAGGCTGCTAGCACAGTTGCGACAGCTATCTCACTAGTTCCAAAAACTAGTGAAAATTGTCTTAGCCACGCTGTTTGGTAAAGAAGCGCTGCAAATCCTGATAAAACGAAGCAAAAAACAACAGCTAAAAGCGCAATTGCATTTCCCTGATTATTGGATAAAGAGGATTTCGACATTTTTTTTGTTTTACTAGTTTTACTATCTGCCATCTATAAGCCTAAAGAGTATATGCAGTATTTGTTTTTTAAATCTAACAGATCAATGATATTTCCTATATCAGCGTCAGCGTTTTAGAATCGCCCACCATCGTGCAATGTTCAACAAGCTGGCTAGTGAGCCTGCAACGTAGGTTAGTGCTGCTGCAGTTAAAAGTGTTCTTGCGCCAGTTTCATCTCCTTGATGTAAAAGTTTCTTTGATGAAAGTAATGGCAGGGCTCTCCTAAAGCTTGCATCAAACTCTGTAGGTAAAGTTAGAAAATGAACCGCAACTCCTGATCCCAGGGTAAGAAAGCCTCCAAGTAACATAATTATTCCAACACTGGGCGCGCGTGTTAAGGCCGCGGTAAAAGGAGCTACCATAAGTATTCCAGCACCAATTTTTTCTACGGGGCCAACCCATTTTACTAGTTTTGTTCGCCATTTTAGAGGTTTAAAACCTTTAGCATCCTGTATGGCATGACCGACTTCGTGTGCTGCAATAGTGATGGCAGCAAGTGAGTGCCCATTAAAATTTGCTTCTGTTAAACGCACTGCTTTTTTTATAGGGTCATAGTGGTCGCCTACATTAGTTATTTCGGTTTTTACTTGTTCTAGGTTGAGGGTATCAAGTAGGTAGCGGGATAATTCTCCGCCACTTTGAGAGTAGCGATTTACAGGTCGACTGTACCTCGCAATTACAGCCTTAACCCACAAACCTGGGCCAACTGTTAGAATCAAGAGCCCTAAAAATAAAATAATAATATGCATCTGCGAAGTGAGTTATCTGGGTTTTTTTGAAGCATTTGGTTTGTTTGGTACAAGCTGCTTGAATAAGCTTGACTCTCTCTTAAAAAAACCCTCTGTATGAAAAGAGTCAGCAAGTTTTAATAATTCATAATCAAGATGATGGCATAGTTCATGCAAAAAGGTTCGCAAAAATGTTCTAAAGGCCACGACTTTTTTTTGTTGCGCAGTTCTCATCCATAAAGTTATACGCGCTCTACATTTTCCATCCCGAGGTTCATAGAGTCCTTGTAGTTCTCCCCATTCATTGCTTGGCCGGTTGGTAAGCAATTTTATATTTACAGAGGGTGCCGCTAGTTCATTTAGCATTTTTTGTGCTAGTTTTTTAAGAGTTCTTTGTATCTTGGTTTTATTTTCTTCTGTGAGTGCTAGCTTGAGATCATTAACAATAGGTATGAGATGTTTGTTGTTTGGTAGAGAAATGGCTGTAATTTTGTCACTATGACGATAAATCGTCTTATCTTTAGCCGTTAGGTTCGAGTAATAGGCGTATTGCATTCCAAAGAAGTGTCTATGGTAGCGTTAATGATACTAGTTTTTTGTTGGGGCTCATCAATTTGACACTAATCTCGGTTTCATAGTGTTGCAGTTCATCCCAAATTCTTAATGGTTCCTGTGCAAAAACAAAATCAGTTGTTGCTTGAACTACTTTCCATTGTCCTGCAGCAAGTTCCCGATTAAGTTGCCTAACTTCCCAACTCGCATGGCCCGCAAAAAGCCGAAGGTTTGTGTCGCTATTTTTCATTTGAATTATATTTTGTAGTACGGTTGGGTCTGTACTCATATAAACATTATCAAATACAGAATCCACACCCGGTATTTCAATATCATTATCATTGAATAACGCTAAAACATTAGTTCGGGCCATTGGTCCACCAACAAATATGGATCCGTTATATTCCTCCATGAAAGTCATATTTGGAAAGACCGTTGAGGGTACAACCCAAGTTGGGCGATTTATTGCTACACCTAGTACCCCTTGAGGCTCATGGTGAACTAAAAGTATTACAGTTTTTGAAAATCGAGAATCACGCATATCTTCAGTTGCCACTAATAGCATTCCCTTAGCTGGCATCTGCGCAAAAATAGGGTTAGAAATAAGAACTATAAGAATGAATAAACGAGTTGCTGTCATAACTGAGCATGCTTTTTTGTTAAATGTCCACATTAAATCAGGGATATTATGGCGCTAGATGAAGAAAAAATCATATGAAAAATAATTTGCAAGCTTATCCTGGAAATTTTGGTTATCGAATGCCAGCAGAGTGGGAAAGGCATGAGGCGACTTGGTTATCCTGGCCACATAATCAAGAGACATGGCCAGAACTTTTACCCGCCGTTGAAAAAGAAATGGTGTCACTTGTTTCAGCTCTGACGCAAAGTGAAGCAGTACGTATAAATGTATTAGATGAAAAGCATGAGGAACATGTTTGGAGACTATTGTCTAATCAAGTACCTGGAGAATCCGTTCATTTTTGCTATTTGCCTACTAATGACGCTTGGTGTCGTGATTGCGGGGCAATATTTGTCACGAATCATGCTTGCAAGGAACAGATGTTAGCATTGAAATTTAGGTATAACGCTTGGGGAGGAAAATATCTGCCATACAATTTAGATCAAGTCGTTGCTGACTCAATGGCAAAGATTCTTTCAGTTCCAGTGTTTGAATCTGAGTTGTACCTAGAGGGAGGTGCATTTGATGTTAATGGTTCAAACGTACTAATGACCACAGAAAATTGCGTATTAAAGCGCAATCCTAAATATAGCCGTAATGAATTAGAAAAAAAATTAAAAAATACTTTTGGCGTTAGGCAAATTATTTGGCTAGAAGGGGGGATAGAGGGTGATGATACAGATGGACATGTTGATCAATTTGCAAGGTTTGTTGATAGAGATATCGTTTTGATTGCATCTGAGGGCGATAATGCCGATCCCAACTATTTGCCACTTAAGAAAAATAGAGAGAAGTTGATCAATATAAGACTGACTGATGAAGAAGAAGCTGTAAGTGTAGTGGAGCTGCCAATGCCAGATCCAATTTATTATCGAGGCAAACGTTTACCGGCTAGTTATGCTAATTTTTATATAGCTAATGAGCACGTACTCGTACCTGCATTTGGGTGCCCACAAGATAATCTTGCTCGCAAGATTTTAGAAGATTTATTTGCCAGTCGAGATGTTATTTCAATTGACTGCCGTTCGATAGTGGCTGGTTTAGGAGCGATACACTGTCTAACACAACAGATTCCTTACATAAGCGTAAACTATTGATTAATAGATGGTCTAAGGAAAAGGACGCATGGGGCCTATAAGCAAATTCATTAAGCACCACTACCGTCACTTTAATAGTGCAGCTTTACTAGATGCCGCTAAGGGATATGTGTCGTTTCTTGGACGTGGAGGTTCTATGTTAGTAACTCTTGGGGGTGCTATGAGTACAGCTGAGATTGGGCTTAGCCTTGCGGAAATGATAAGGAAACGCAAGGTACATGCCATATGTTGTACTGGCGCAAATCTTGAGGAAGATCTATTTCATCTTGTAGCAAAGGATCATTATGTGCGTATCCCAAACTATCGCCATATATCCCCAGAACAAGAGGAATCGTTACTTAAGAAAAAGCTTAACCGAGTGACAGATACTTGCATACCTGAATATGAAGCCATGCGAAAAGTGGAATCAATTATTGCACAAAAGTGGGTTGCTGCAGATGATGCTGGAAAAAGGTATTTCCCGCATGAGTTTCTATATCAGGCTTTAGACAGCGGAGTTTTTGAGAAATACTTCCAAAAGGATTCTGCTGATAGTTGGTTAGTGGCGGCTAGTGAACTAAATCTTCCGCTTTTTGTTCCAGGTTGGGAGGATTCAACACTTGGAAACATGTACGCTGCTCGTTGTATTAGTGGAGAATTGAGAAATGTGGGCCCAGTTCGATCTGGTATTGAGTACATGGTTGAGATGGCGAAATGGTATGAGCAAGGCAGTGAGAACGGTCCCTTAGGTTTTTTTCAGGTCGGAGGCGGCATTTCAGGGGATTTTCCTATTTGTGTTGTTCCTATGTTAGATCAAGATCTTCAAAAAAAAGGAATTAGAAAGTGGGGGTATTATTGTCAAATAAGTGATTCAACAACCAGCTACGGCTCATATTCAGGAGCTGTGCCATCAGAGAAAATTAGTTGGGGTAAGTTGTCTACTGACACGCCTAGTTTTGTTATTGAATCAGATGCAACGATTGTTGCACCCTTGATATTCGCCTTTGTTTTGGGCCAATAAGTGTGTCTGAATCTTTAAGCATTCCAATTAGGAAAACTAACTGGTCCATTTTGGATTCAGAAGATCTCTATCGAGTAGCATCTTGGGGCCAACCTTATTTTTTTATTAATAATGAAGGGCGTTTATCTGTTCGGCCCAAAGATAAGTCCTCTGTATCAATTGATATTGTATCGGTGATTGAAAAATTACAAAAACAGGGGGTCTTGTTGCCGGTTCTTGTTCGTTTTCCAGAACTTTTAATTTCTCAAGTAAAACGTCTTAATGAAGCGTTTGGGTCTGCAATTCTTGAATCAGGTTATGGTGGTTCATATCAGGGAGTATACCCAATAAAAGTTAATCAAATACAAGAGGTTGTAGATACAATTCTGCAAGCAGGCCGTAATTATCAGATGGGCTTGGAGTGTGGATCAAAAGCTGAGTTCTTAGCCGCTTTGTCTTATTTGCATGATGATCAGACTCTACTTATATGTAATGGCATAAAAGATCGCGCAATGTTAGAGCTGATGATTGAGGCTCAAAAATTGGGGAAAAAAGTGATACCTGTTCTTGAAAAGACTCAGGAATACGCAGAATTAAAATCGATTATTTGGAGAACAAAATATTCTCCTGTACTTGGCGCGCGATTGCGATTGGGTGCAGAAGGATCTGGCAGGTGGGCAGAGTGTTCTGGGTTGAGATCAAAGTTTGGATTATCAGTATCAGAATTGATATGTTTAGTTGATGAGCTAAAATTATTAAATCTACAAGACAAAATGCAATTACTGCATTGTCATTTAGGCAGTCAAATTGCAGATATTTACAAATTAAAAAGTGCCGTTCGTGAATTTACACAGATTTACGCATCGCTAGTAAATAAAGGGATTGGCATAAAATATTTAGATGTTGGTGGTGGCCTTGGTGTTAATTATGAAGAAAACAAAATTAATTCTGAGGGGGGGGTAAATTATGATTTGCACCAATATGCAAATGTTATTGTCTCAACTGTTCAAGCCGTTTGTGATGAGCAAGGAGTTCAGGAACCTGTTTTAATCACGGAAAGTGGCCGAGCTATTACAGCCTATCATGCAGTTTTAGTTGTGCCTGTTTTAGGCATGCAAGATAGAGAAAAATGGATTAAAGGCATGATCATGCCTGATGATGCACATCAGGATTCTCAGGCTTTATTTAATATGATGCGTTACGCCAGAGATGTATCAACAAAAGAAGCACTAGCATTATTTTCTCATGCTAAAGAATTACACAAGCGTATTAGAAATGCTTTCTCTCTAGGTTTTATATCATTAAATGAGCATGCGATTATGGATCATGCTTTTTGGGAAGTGTGTAGTTCTATTCGTAATACGCTGAGTAACGATCAGGATTGTGATGAAATGCCAGAATTAATTGAACTAGAGAATCTTCTGGCCCATCAGTATATATGTGATTTTTCTGTTTTTAGGTCTATGCCAGATCATTGGGCAATCGGTCAAACTTTTCCAGTAATGCCAATTGAGCGTTTAGAACAACCTCCAACCGATAGTGCCGTATTAATGGATTTGACTTGCGATTCAGATGGTCAAATTACTCATTATGTTTCTTCTAGACCTAATAAATCCGTACTTCCCGTCCATTCTTTTATCCCGGGTCAGCGAAATTATATGGGGGTTTTTCTGCTAGGAGCATATGAGGATAGTATGGGAGATGCGCACAATCTGTTTGGCAAAGTAGGTGAAGCATATGTTTATTCTAATTTAGAAAATAAAAACAATTTTAAAATAGAAAAATTTATACAAGAAACTACTGTTCAAGAAATCCTTGAGCAACTTCAGTATTTTTCAGATGACCTTAGAAGGAGAATGAGTGAAATAGTTCGCAAAAAAACCCAATCTGGGGAAATAAGTTCAGAGACTGGCAGAGCGATTTTGGAAAAGTATATGACATGTTTACAAAAGGGCACGTACTGTGATTCTGAGGCATTAGGACAGGACATGAGCTAATGAATGATTTGGCATCAAGTACAAGCGTTAGAGTTAGTGTTGTTCAAATGCAGATGATGAAAGACAAAAAAGAAAATTTAGACCATGCATTAAGTTTGGTTTCAAAAGCAGTAAACGAGCAAGGCGCACAATTAGTTTGTTTGCCTGAATTATTTACATGTATGTACTTTTGCCAGACAAAAGATATAAAAAATTTTGAGATGGCTGAGACCGTTCCAGGACCAATAACATTTGCTTTAGAGGAATTGGCAAATAAGCTGGAGGTTACCCTAGTAACAAGCATTTTTGAGCGACGAATTCATGGTGTTTACCACAATACCGCGGTGGTCATTGATGGTAAGAAAGGCTATTTAGGTAAATATCGAAAAATGCATATCCCAGATGAGCTTGGTTACGAGGAAAAATTCTATTTTGCCCCAGGGGATCTAGGTTTTAAGTCATTTAATACTTCAATTGGTGAATGTGGAGCCTTAGTTTGTTGGGACCAGTGGTATCCTGAAGCGGCAAGACTAACAGTACTTGATGGCGCTCAAATTTTGATTTATCCAACATCTATTGGTTGGCATCCTGAAGAAAAAGATACCTTGGGCCCATCTCAGATTGAGGCATGGGAGGTTGTGCAAAGGGGTCATGCAATTAGTAATGGATGTTTTGTTGTCGTTTCTAACCGTGTTGGGTTTGAGGAGCATCCGACGAAAAAAACTGGAATTGAGTTTTGGGGTCAGAGTTTTATTGTTGCGCCAGATGGAAGGATATTGAATAGGGCGTCTTCTACCGACACAGAGATAATCACAGTAGATTTGGATTTGTCAGAAGTTGAGGAGGCTCGAACAAGTTGGCCTTTTATGCGAGATCGGCGTGTTGATGCTTATGGAGATCTTGCTCAAAGGAGCACTGACTAGAATGGTGCAGTATGAATTCTTTAGCGTCTTAGTCAGTCATAGATGTAAAAATGAGACTTACTAATGAGCAAAGACTGTATCCGTATTCGCGGGGCTCGTCAGAATAATCTAAAAAATTTAAATCTGGATTTGCCGCTCAATGAGTTTATTGTAATTACTGGAGTGAGCGGATCTGGAAAATCTTCACTTGCTTTTGACACTATTTATTCTGAAGGACAACGTCGATACGTGGAAACATTTTCTCCATATGCACGTCAGTTTCTTGATCGAATGGATAAATCTCAAACAGATAGTATAGAGGGGATACCACCGTCTATAGCAATTGATCAAACCAACCCTGTTAGAACTTCTCGGTCAACTGTGGGAACAATGACTGAGATTAATGATCATTTGAAATTGTTTTTTTCCCGCTTTTCCAATTTATATTGCAAAGGTTGTGGGGCTAAAGTTTCTAAGGACACACCTGAAAGCATATATGAGTTCTTAGATAAGGTTTTTAAAGCCGAAAAAGAGAAATATCCAACAGTAGCTGTCATTTTTGCAGTTACTATCCCTGATAATTTTTCTCAAAGTGAGGTTGAAAAGTATTTGGTTTCTCAAGGGTATACAAAGGTCTACTCAAAAACATCTAAAAAAATAGAAGTGCTTCAAGATCGGCTCCAGTTCAGTAGCTCTAATCGTGCAAGAATGCTTGAGGATTTAGAGGAAGCTGTGAAGCATGGTCGAGGTTATGTAACCGTGTGTTGTCTTAGTGATCCCAATAAAACCTATAAATTTTCTTCTTATTTACATTGTGCTAATTGTGATATTTCTTATGAGAAACTTTCTGCCAGTAGTTTTTCTTTTAATTCAGCTTTAGGCGCGTGCTCTACATGCCGTGGATTCGGACGCACAATGGGCATTGATTGTCATCTTGTCATTCCTGATGAGAATAAATCTCTTCTTGATGGTGCAATCAAGCCATTACAAAGCAAGAGCTATAAAAAGCGCCATCAAAATCTTATCGATCTGGCACTTCGTAAAGGTATTCCGATAGATATTCCTTGGGCTGAACTAAGCCTAGAACACAAAGAATGGGTTTGGAAGGGAGAGGGTATAGAACGTAAGGGTCTGTGGTATGGTCTTGACCGTTTTTTCTCATGGCTTGAAAAGAAAAGTTATCGAATGCATATTCGTGTGCTTCTATCAAAGTATAGATCGTATGACTTATGCTCAGATTGCCAAGGATCTAGATTAAAGCCGGAATCATTGCTTTGGCGGCTGGGGTCTTCATCAGATGCCGATAGTCTAGTCTCGGCATCGAAAAGATTTAAACATTCTGTTCTCAAGATTGATGATAAAGCATTTTGTAAATTACCTGGACTAACAATACATGACATTATGCTGATGCCGCTAAGTTCAGTTAATGACTTTTTTTCAGGTTTAAAATTACCGGATGCAACTGATGAAGCATCTCAACTTCTCCTCCAAGAAATCCGTAGACGTTTAGAGTTTTTAAATCATGTGGGTTTGGGTTATCTCACTTTGGAAAGACAGTCCAGAACACTATCAGGTGGAGAAATACAAAGAATTAACTTAACAACTGCTTTGGGAACCTCGTTAGTCAATGCCCTTTTTGTCTTGGATGAGCCTAGTGTTGGTCTTCATCCTAGAGATATGAGTCGTGTTGTAAGTATTCTTCATAAATTGCGCGATGCAGGAAATACTCTGGTAGTAGTTGAGCATGACCCTCAGGTGATGTTGGCGGGAGATAAGATCTTAGATCTAGGTCCTGGTCCAGGCTCTAAGGGTGGCGAAGTAATTTTTTATGGCACCCCACATGACTTGCTTCAAGACAAGCGCTCAGTAACCGCAAAATTTTTACGTAAAAGCAGAAGTATGGGTCAATCTGGCTCAAGGGTAGTTGATAATCAGTGCTCCTGGATAAAATTATATGGAGTTACCCAACATAATTTAAAAAATATAGATATTCGTATTCCATTAGAACGATTGGTCTGTGTTACTGGAGTTAGTGGTAGCGGAAAGACAACACTTGTTCAGCATGTTTTATTCAATGCCTTAGTAAAACTTAAAGGTACGCCAAAGGATATACCTGGAGAACATAGAAAGATCCTAGGTCATGAGAATGTTGATGCAACTGTTTTGGTGGATCAGGCCCCAATTGGGCGAACCACACGTTCTAATCCAGCAAGTTTTGTAGGGGCTCTGGATGGGATACGTAAATTATTTGCTTCAGAGCCAATATCTTATGAGCGCGGATATACAGCAGGAACATTTAGCTTTAATTCTGGTGATGGTCGGTGTCCTACGTGTTCAGGGAATGGTTTTGAACATATTGAAATGCAGTTTTTGAGTGATGTTTATATCCGTTGTGGAGACTGTAATGGAGAACGCTTTAGACCCGAGATTTTAGATATACATATCCAGAGCGCTAACACTCACCAATCAAAATCTATCTCTGAGGTCTTGCAAATGACAGTTTCTGAAGCTTTAGAGTTTTTTGATAAAAACTCTGCTGTAAGCAGAGCATTAACTTTCCTAGAATTGGTGGGTTTGGATTACATCAAATTAGGACAACCTGTTCCAACTCTATCTGGAGGGGAGTCGCAAAGGCTGAAATTGGCAAGTCATCTAGCAAAGTCTGGTAGGAGATCTCAGGGAACAACCTTGTTCATTTTTGATGAGCCAACAACTGGCCTGCATTTCTCTGATATTGAGAAATTGCTCAAGGCTTTTTCTGTCCTCATTTCTAAGGGTCATTCTGTTCTGGTTATTGAGCATAATCTGGATGTCATTAGTAATTCTGACTGGATTATCGATCTTGGCCCTGAAGGCGGAGCGGCTGGTGGGAATATAGTTTTCACAGGTACACTCAATGAAATAATTAATGTCTCTAATAGCTATACGGGACAAGCGCTTGCAAACAGTTTCCAACATAAAAAAAAGGTTGCTGCAATACCTTTGAAATCTTTGGGTAATGACTCTTCAGGCAGCATGATAGAAATTCTTAATGCAAGGGAAAATAATTTAAAGAATGTTGATGTCTTCATACCACGCGAACAGTTCACAGTAATTACAGGTGTCAGTGGTAGTGGTAAGAGTACAATTGCATTTGATATTCTTTTTTCAGAGGGACAGAGACGTTACTTAGAGTCCCTGAATGCATACGCACGTCAGTTCGTTCAGCCAGCAAGTCGCCCTGATGTTGATGCGGTTTTTGGTATCCCACCAACGGTGGCTATTGAGCAGCGAGTGAGTAGAGGAGGATGGAAAAGTACAGTAGCAACTTTAACTGAGGTTTATCATTTTTTGCGACTAGCTTTTGTAAAGCTAGGGACGCAGTATTGTCCTGATTGTGATGTTTCGATAAATGATCAAAGTCTAGAAAAAATAGTAACCGAAGTTTTATCTAAGTATAGAGAGAAAAAAGTTATTTTTCTCTCGCCCCTTGTGGCCGGGAGAAAAGGTTATTACACAGAACTAGCATCATGGGCATATAAAAAAGGATTTGCTTCATTACGTGTTGATGGAAGCTTTCTTCCTACAAGTGATTGGCCAAAATTAGATCGTTTTCGTGAGCATGATATAGAGCTTCCTTTAGGAGAGATAATGATTTTGCCTAAAAATGAAGCGGCCATTAGATCAGCCATAGAGCAAGGAATTAAGCATGGAGATGGAATGGTCAAGGTTTTTCCGATTGATGATCGAAAAAAAAGATCGGAGCTTTTTTCTACAAAGAGAGCTTGTCCAAAGTGTAACCGAAGTTTTAATACGTTAGATCCAAGATTTTTTTCATACAACTCTAAATATGGCTGGTGTCAAAATTGCTCTGGCACAGGGGTAGAGCCTGATGTGCAAAGTGTAGAAAGATATGAGGATGATTTAGATTTAGCTAATGCGGGTGGGTTAGATTTGGAGAAATGCTGTCTATGCTCAGGACATCGTTTAAAGCAAGAGTCACTCGCAGTTCGCTGGCAAGGAAAAAGCATTTCTGATTATACGGCCCTAACTGTAACAGATGCGCTTAACAATTTTGAAAATCAACAACTAAGTGATCGGGAATATCAGATTGCGGGGGATGTCTTTGCTGAGTTAAGGAGCCGATTAGAGTTTATGCAGCACGTTGGTCTTGGTTATCTTTCGCTTGATCGGGCTGCTCCAACACTTAGTGGTGGAGAAGCACAAAGAATTCGTCTTGCTGCCCAACTGGGCTCAAATCTCAAAGGCGTGTGCTATATCTTAGATGAACCAACAATTGGCCTACACCCTAGAGACAATATCTTGCTGCTTGATACTCTTAACAAGCTAACCACAGATGGAAATACAGTTGTTGTTGTTGAACACGATGAAGAAACTATAAGAAACGCTGATTACCTTATTGATCTTGGTCCAGAAGCTGGCATAAAGGGCGGAAAGGTAGTTGCAGCAGGAACATTACAGGATATTTTGAGTTCTTCTGATTCGGTTACTGGTCACTTAATAGCAAACCCTACGCAGCATCCGATAAAGGGAAAGCGAAGACAGACACAATCAAGTAAATTCGAACATATAAAGTTACTTGGTGTTAAAAAACATAATCTGTATGGGATAGATGTAGAAATTCCACTCCGTGCTTTGACTTGTGTTACTGGCGTGAGCGGAAGCGGGAAAAGCACGCTCATTCGTGATGTTTTATTTGAAAATCTTAAAAGGGTTTTGGCTCACCCTAAAGATAATAAAGCCATCATCAATTGTAAAAGTCTGGATGGATGGAATTCAGTAGATTCTATACTTGAAGTTGATCAGACGCCCATTGGTAAAACTCCTAGGTCTTGTCCTGCCACCTATATTGGTATTTGGGATGAAGTAAGAAAATTATTCTCACTTACCTCAGAGTCACGTATGAGAGGATACGGCCCAGGTAGGTTCTCATTTAATGTTGCAGGGGGGCGTTGTGATCATTGTGAAGGGCAGGGCTTAAAAAAAATAGCTATGAGTTTTCTTCCTGATGTTCGCCTATGCTGTGATCGATGTAATGGTGATCGATTCAACGAGGAAACTCTAGAGATAAAATATCGCGGACTTAATGTTGGTGAAGTGCTAAGGATGAGTGTTGATGAGGCGGTTGAGTTTTTTGTCGCTCAGCCCAAGATAGCGTATTCCATGCAACTCTTACAAGATGTAGGACTTGGCTATCTCTCGCTAGGTCAGCATAGTCCAACATTATCTGGTGGGGAGGCTCAGAGGATTAAGTTAGTAGCAGAATTAGCTAAGACTCGTCCCCGATTAGAACGTTTTGGTAAGCCTAACCATCATGTTCTCTATGTGTTGGATGAGCCTACTATTGGATTACATATGGCAGATGTTGAGAAATTAACGG
This sequence comes from Rhodospirillaceae bacterium, assembly GCA_002718345.1. GTDB lineage: Bacteria > Pseudomonadota > Gammaproteobacteria > Steroidobacterales > Rariloculaceae > UBA6522. The sequence continues at coordinate 6,514 of PBDA01000042.1, read as the reverse complement.
AAGTTATGCACCGGTTAGTGGATGCTGGCAATACAGTTATCGTGATAGAACATAATCTAGATATAATTGCAGAAGCTGACTGGATAGTTGATATGGGCCCAGAGGGAGGTGACGCTGGTGGGAAAATTGTCGCTAACGGTTCTCCAGAGCAGATTATGCGTCGGAAGCGAGGCTCTCACACAGCAAAAGCGCTACTATCTTTTACAGAGCTACGTGGCTAACTTTTAATGTTGAAACCTAAATATATTGTGCTCTCTAATCTAGGACATGACTTAGTAGGCCATCTGCAAGTTTAGGCTCAAACCAAGTAGATTTTGGCGGCATAAGTTTTCCTGCATCAGCAACTGACATGAGTTGCTCCATAGAGGTTGGGTATAGAGAAAAAGCAGCTGCATATTGTTTAGAGAAAACAAGGCGTTCTAGCTCTTCAAGACCCCGAATTCCGCCAACAAAATCAAGTCGAGGATCAGTTCTGGGGTCTCCAACACCAAGTATTGGCGAGAGAATTCGGTCTTGTAGGAGACTTACATCCAGAGACGCTACAGGGTCATCCATCGGGAAAAGTTCACTGTGCATAGTAAGTTCATACCATTGATTAGCTATGCACATGCCAAAAACTCCAGGCCGATTCGGCTTTATTGGCTTTGCAGTAGGTTTTATATCAAATTCATCAGAAAGAATGCTCAACATCGTATTTATTGATAAACCATTCAGGTCAGTAACTACACGGTTATAGTCAAATATTTTCATTTCATCATGCGGAAATACAACAGTTAGGAAGTAGTTGAAACTGTCAGTAGCACAAGAGCTAGATGTTCTCAATTCCCCTGATACACGGGCAGCAGCTGCCGATCGATGATGCCCATCTGCAATGTAAATACAATGCATTTCTTCAAATGACGTGGTAATAGCCTCAACCATAGACAAATTGTCAACTTTCCAAATGGTATGTATTACGTCATGTTGGCCTTTTACCTCAAGTAAAGGGCTTGTTTTTTTTGCGGAAGCTAATAGATCTTTGAGTTTACTGTTAGCACGATTGACGGTAAGTACCGGGCCAGTCTGAGTGTTTAAACTAAGCATATTTTGAGTCCGATCGTCCTCTTTTAAAGGTCGGGTTAACTCATGTTTTTTTACTTGGTTATCATTGTATGAATCTACTGAAACCGTAAGAGCAATACCTGTTTGTTCATGTTGGCCCATTTTCATTTTGTAGATATAGTATGCGGGCTTCTCATCTCTAACTAATAATTTTTGGGTTATTAGTTTTTGCAAATTCTTTTTTGCCTCTGTATGTATTTTATTTGAATCCGAATGCACCCCTTTTGGGATGCCTGCTTCTGGGCGGGAAACACCTAGAAAACTATTTGGACTGGCATCAAGAATGGTTCGAGCCTCATCCTCGCTAACCACGTCATACGGTGGCGCAATTACACTTGAGGCGTATTGAGTATGAGGGCGCAGGGCAGAAAAAGGTTTAACAAATTTATACATATGGCAATTATAGTTCTTACACTATTAGGAGATCATGGTTAATTGAAACTTTTTAAAAAAATAATCTAAAATAATGTTGCCTGTATTGTATTCTAAGTGCTTACTATTCACTTTGAGTTTTAGCGGCGTGCTTGGATACGTTTTGATTAGATAAATTTTTGCTTATGACCAAGATTGGAGATTGTAGATGTCCAAAACGATGGCACGAGAAGAGTTATTTCAATTAGTAGGTGAGGAATTAGGAACTTCTGACTGGTTTAAAATTGACCAAAGCCGTATTAATAAATTCGCTGATGTTACAGAAGATCATCAGTTTATACACGTTGATCCGGTCCGAGCGGCAGACTCCCCCTTTGGTACTACTATTGCTCACGGCATGTTGACACTTTCTTTGGTCGTGCATCTTTGTGAGAATTTTGTTCCATCAATTGATGGTGTGCACATGGTGGTTAATTATGGATTTGATCGTGTTCGTTTTGCTAATCCAGTAAAAGTTGATGGCCGGGTTCGCGCCGTTGTTATTCTTAAAGACGCAAAGGAGCGATCAGGACAGATTCTAGTTAAGGCAAAAATCACAATAGAAATAGAAAATGAGTCTAAACCTGCCCTTGTTGCAGAATGGCTGACGATGCATTTTTCTTAAACGAATTGTTTTATTAAGAAATTATTAATCAGTAAGAATGGTATTGATATGCAACGAGTACCTTTTTATCAGATTAACTCATTTACTACTGAGCAGTTTAGAGGTAATCCAGCAGTAGTAGTCCCTCTAGAACGATGGTTAAGCGATGATGAAATGCAAGCAATTGCTGTTGAAAATAATGTTGCCGAGACAACTTTTTTTGTGCCTACAAAAGATAAATATCAAATTAGATGGTTTACGCCTAAATTGGAGATTGACTTATGTGGCCATGCGACGTTAGCAGCCGCTTATGTGCTTTTTAGAGAATTAAATTTTAAAGGAAAAAAGATCACATTTCGATCGTTGAGTGGTGACTTGGTTGTTGAGGAAATTAATAACAAGTTTTCAATGAACTTTCCTAAATGGGAACTGATTCCCTTTAAGGGGTGTTCACAGGATTTAATTGATGCATTAGGTAAAGAACCAATTGAAGTTCTAATAACAGATCCACACAATAATTATTTTGTTTTATATGAAAGTGAGCAGGATATTCTTGAGCTAAATCCTGATTTTGAAATTTTGGGTAATCTTGATTCTCAGGGAGTGGTCGTAACTGCTCCTGGGGAAAACTCTGATTGCGTATCAAGATTCTTTGCACCAAGTCTGGGGATTTCTGAAGATCCAGCAACAGGTTCTGTGCACTGTGGGCTTGCGCCATTTTGGGGAGAGCGCTTAGCAAAGAATAATATCTATGCTAAGCAATTGTCTCAGCGTGGCGCAGAAATATTTTGTGCCATACGTGAAGATAGAGTGCTGATTTCGGGTTTTGCAGTAAAGTATCGAGACGGATGGATTGAGCTCTAGCTTATAGACATATTTTCAAGAAAAGCGGATGATTCTCAGGTCCTTATTGAATATCTATAAGATACATTTTGTTTGACGATTTTATACTAAAGCGCGTTTATTCATGAGTCTAATAATAGATCTTGGGTATCTGCTGGCTGCCATATTTATGTTGCCTTGGTTGATTTATAGGGCATTGGCTCGTGGTGATTGGAGAAGCATTCTATTTCGTTGTGGCCTTATTTTGCCTCCACCAGCTACGGCCTCTATTTGGTTGCATGGCTCTTCTGCTGGGGAAATTCTGTTGCTACAGCCATTAGTGCGTCGGATTGAAAAGGATTTTCCTAATAGCCCCATTGTTGTCAGTGCTTATTCGTCAACTGGTTTTACAACAGCTAAACAGGCTTTTCCTAAGCACAGAGTTTTCTTTTTTCCTTTAGATATTAGTTTTGTGGTGAGAAGATTTTTATGCTGGTTTGATCCAAAATTAGTAGTACTTATTGAATCTGATTTTTGGCCAAATTTTCTGTTAGCCGCTAAAGCAAAAAATATTCCGATTGCAGTTCTTAATGGAAAAATATCTGAACGATCATATCAACTTCATTCTAAAACTCGCATTGTTCCCATGCTGCTACGCCACTTGCCAATATTTGCAGTACAAAATGAACAGTATGCATCTCGGCTTTCAAGGCTAGGCATATCTTCTGAGTGCATCCATGTTACGGGGAATATGAAATATGATTTAGTTAGTCCAATAAGCTCCAACTTGGTTTTGAGTGAGCATCGTGTAACTCTTAATTATTCAAATACAGACCTTGTGATTATTGGTGGAAGTCTGCATGGCCAAGAAAATAATGTTCTTATTAAGGCTTTTGAGTCCCTTAAAAAAAACAACAAAAACATAGCTCTAATTATTGTTCCTCGTTATCCAATGGATGCTTTGCAGATAAATGAGAGCCTTAAGGAAAAAGGCAAGTTATCTGTTCTTAAGACTGAGGTTGATAGTGCTAGGTTAGAAGCCCCAGGTTCTGAAGGTATTCTTGTCGTAGATACAGTTGGTCAGTTGAGATCCCTTTACGCAATTGCTGATATTGCTTTTGTAGGTGGTAGCCTTTTCTACAGAGGAAAAAGAAAAGGTGGTCATAACCTAATGGAACCTGCCTCACTGGGTGTGCCAGTCATTTTTGGTCCTCATAACTTTAGTTTTAAAGATACAGTTGATGCGTTACTTGAAGCCAAGGGGGGCGTTCAGGTTTCAAATGAAATTGAGTTAAAAAAGACTCTCAAAGAGCTATTGAATGATAAAAACAGTAGATTAAAAATGGGAAAATTTGCTAAAGAGGTGATTTTAAAAAGCAAAGGCGCCACTGATCAAAATTATAAATTGCTTTTTCCATTTTTAAATATTGCACGCAAAAAACCTGGCCCTATTCATTTTAAGGTTTGGTCAATAGTTATTTATTTGCTTGCGCCTTTTGCATTATTGTTTTTGTTATGGAGAGGTATGCGTTATCCAGCGTACTGGTATAGATGGTCAGAGAGGTTTGGATATGTTTTACCTATGAAACATGAAAAGACTTTTTGGGTGCATGCTGTTTCTGTGGGGGAAGTTCGCAGTGTTTCTGAGTTAGTAAGTTCTTTAGCAGAAAAATACCCAAGTTATAGAATTCTTGTTACAACTGCTACTCCAACTGGATCCAATCAGGTTCAAGAGCTTTTTGGGGATCGTGTTAGTCATTCATATGTTCCTTATGATCTTCCGTTATCAGTTAGGCGTTTTATGGATAGAGTTAACCCAGATTTTGTTGTAGTTGCTGAAACAGAATTTTGGCCTAATTTATTTGGTGAATGTCGCAGAAGAGAGATACCTCTTTTATTGGTTAATGTAAGACTTTCACAAACCTCAATTCGCGGTTACAACAGAGTCCCCATGACCAGTCACGCAATGTTTGAAAACGCTGATGTTTTGTGTACGCAAACAGAAGGGGATGCTAGAGAGTTAGAAAACCTTGGGGTTGCTAAACATTTGATCCATGTAACAGGAAATCTGAAATTTGATATGCCAGTAACCGAGCTTTTAGTCCAGGAAGGCCAAAATCTCAGAGAACGTTGGGGAAATAATAGGCTTGTAGTGATAGCTGCTAGTACTCATCGCGGAGAAGAAAAAATAGTTTTAGACGCATTTAGTAGACTTCGAAGACAATATCCAGAGATTCTTTTAGTTATTGTGCCAAGACATCCGGAGAGATTTTCTGCGGTAGCTAAGCTCTGCAAGAGGGCAGGTTATAATGTCTTATGTCATAGTAGCTATAAAGGCAAACTCACGCCAAATGTTGATGTGCTAGTAGGCGATACTATGGGTGAGTTACAGAAGTTTTATGTGGCATCAGATGTAGCAGTAATAGGAGGAAGTTTTGTGCCCATTGGGGGGCATAACTTATTGGAAGCATGTGCTGTTGCTGTGCCAGTAATTTTTGGACCGCATATGTTTCACTTGAGTGAAATCAGTACTATGGTTGTAGAACGTGGAGCTGGCTGTCAGGTATGTGATACTGACTCACTTGTTGAAGCAGTCTCAGATTATTTGGAAAACCCCTTAAGCCGTGTAAAAGCTAGCGATGCGGCGCATAGGCTTGTTGCGGAAAATAGTGGTTCATTGCAAAGAACATTAAAAATAATTGAGAAGACGTTGGAATCGAGGCATGTAACTGACTCAAACGTTCAACTTCAAAATAAATGATCAAGCTATTTTTCGGCTAAAAACTTTTCAACATCTAGAGCTGCCATGCAACCAGATCCAGCTGAAGTTACTGCTTGTCTGTAGATAGGGTCTGCAACATCTCCTGCTGCGAATACTCCCTCCACACTTGTAGCTGTTGCCATGCCAGAGCTACTGGGATTAAGCAGAATATAACCGTCTGTCATATCTAATTGGTCTTCAAAGATAGCAGTGTTTGGGCTGTGACCAATTGCAATAAATACGCCTTGGACTCCCACATCTTTTGTTTCATTTGATTCTGTATTTTTTATACGCATACCGTTAACAGCATTATCATCCCCAAGGACTTCCTCAAGCACATAATTCCAATGAATATTTATTTTTGGAGACTTAGTTTTGTCAGTTAAGCGATTAACAAGTATTTTTTCTGCGCGAAATGTATCTCGACGATGGACTATATTTACTTCAGAAGCGATATTTGAAAGATAGAGTGCTTCTTCTACTGCTGTGTTGCCGCCACCAATTACAGCAACAGGTTGGTCTCGAAAGAAAAATCCATCACATGTAGCGCAAGCAGAAACACCTTTTCCTTTGTACGCCTCTTCTGAAGGTAACCCTAAATATTTCGCAGAAGCACCGGTAGCAACTATGAGAGCGTCGCATGAATACTCACCCCCATCACCTATTAGCCTGAATGGTCTTTGGCTTAGTTCGACAGAGTTTACATGGTCGTATATTAATTTAGTGCCAAATTTTTCAGCATGTAGCTTCATTCGATCCATAAGGGCAGGCCCTTGCACTCCTTCATTATCACCTGGCCAATTATCAACATCCGT
>PBDA01000003.1 GCA_002718345.1 Rhodospirillaceae bacterium | reverse complement strand
TTTACGCTCTATTGGATTTAATGGCTAAAGAGTGCACGAGGCTAATGTGGAAAAGCAACCCGTTACTGAGTCGCCTGAGCGATTGTATGCCGTTAATATCTTTATTTTGTGGATGACGTGGTAATGATTGATGACTGACACTAGAAGGGCAGGCTTAGCGTTCGCGTTGGGTTGCCTTTTCTTCGCGTATGCCTTCGCTTTGCGAGTATCACCCAGTGTGATGGTGGAAGAGCTGATGCGTGATTTTAATGCGGGGGCTGCAATTTTAGGTAACCTCTCTGCTTTCTATTTCTACGCTTATGCTGGACTTCAGATCCCGGTGGGTTTGCTGTTGGATCGTATAGGGCCAAGAAGGTTGATCATACCTGCTGCTGGCATAGTCAGTATCGGTTGTTGGTTATTCGCTTCTAGTGATTGGCTAATTCTTGGGTATGCTGGACGCCTCGCCATCGGTGCAGGGTGTGCCTTTAGCTGGGCCGCAACTCTTGCTTTGGTTAACCAGTGGTTTCCGAGTCGATTTGCATTGTTCGCAGGGGTCAGTCAGCTGGTTGCTATGGTGGGTGCGGTCGCGGCACAAGCGCCACTGGCTATGGTTGTACAGGAAATAGGGTGGCGAAGTTCTATGACCGCCTTCGCGGTCTTTGGACTCATCTTAACAACTGCCTTATTTGTTGTCGTTCGCGACAAAAAAATAGATGAGGGATTCAGGAGGGATAGTGAAAAAATCAAAGTATTGAAAAATACACAAACTTGGCTTGTGGCGTTTTTTACATTGACCATGACAGCGCCACTGTTGGCACTTGGTGGACTGTGGTCAGTGCCGTTCCTCACAACCACCTATGCTATGGAGCGCACGACTGCTGCTGCAGTCACATCAATGTTATTTCTCGGCAATGGCTTAGGGTGCGTAATTTTGGGATGGTGGTCTGATCGAATACAACGACGGAAACCTCCGATGATAATTGGAGCTGTGACCACGACTGTTTTCCAGGTGTTATTTATTTATTTGACAGAACTTTCTGTTGTCACACTAGGGTTTTTATCCTTAGGTATTGGTTTAGGTAGTGCGGCGCTAGTGGTGGGATTTGCTTGTGGCAGAGAGCACAATACATCGAGTAATGTGGGCCTGACGATTGGGATCATTAATACCGCAACAACCGGCAGTGGTGCAGTCTTTCAGCCTGCAGTTGGTTGGTTATTGGATATGCGGTGGCGCGGAAAAATGATCGATGGCACAAGGCTGTATGAGCCCGAGACATTTCAGTTGGCGTTAACTATTTTGCCTGTGACAAGCTTTGTGGGGCTTTTGTTTGTTCTTTTAATTAAGGAGACTTACGCTCGAGTTCAGCAAAAATGATAAGTTTTCTTAAACTTTAAAGTGGTCTCGGAAACAGACCAAATAGGAGCTAGGGATTGTTTTTGGAACTCAGAGAGTTTGGTGTCAAGGTGGAGTTACGGGAGCAGCTTTATGAACCAGATTTACATATTCAATACGGGGAGTTACAAATGATATACGTGTTGCTTGGTTCGAGTAAAAGATAGTCCCAATACTGGTGCACTGTAGTGTTCCGCTAAGCACTAAGTGTATTTTTCTAGAGGTGGAGATTATGAGCGCGATAGAAGTTTCGTATTTGGTTGAAGGTGAGGGGCCACCGTTGTATATGGTACATGGCATCGGTTCTCGTAAAGCGGGCTGGAGTCAATTGGTACCATATCTGTCGGACGTGTTTACGTGTGTCACTTATGACCTTCGGGGTCATGGAGATAGTCCAGTTCCGCAACCCCCTTATACATTGGATGAACTGGTTGAAGACCTTGAAGCCCTACGACAAAAATTGGGCCATGAGAAGATTCATATTATTGGCCACTCACTGGGCGGAATGATTGGGCCGGCCTATGCGAAAGCATTTCTAAAACGAACGTTAACCTTAGGACTTCTTTCCACTGCTGCTGGACGTAATGAATCGGATAAGAATAAATTACACAAGGTGCGCTTAAAACTTGAAGAATTAGGAATCGAAGGGATCATTGATGTGCTGGTTGACCGTTGGTACACAGATGAATTCGTAATTCGTTCTCCAGAGTGGGTCGAGTTGCGTAAGGAACAGTTACTGGCGACACCAGAGAGTGTCTTTTCCAGTGTGTTCCAGATCTATGCGGATACTGAGATGGCTCCTTGGCTGTGTGAAATCATGTGCCCCTCTTTAGTGCTCACAGGGGAGCAGGATGGAGGCTGTAATCCGCGGTTAAACCGATTTATCGCCAATGAATTGCCCGATGCTGAGTTGGTGATATTGGATCATCTTAAGCACTCTGTGCTCATTGAAGCACCTGAACGTGTGGCTGTCCCAGTAAGGGATTTTCTGTTGCGAAACTGCTAACAAATAGTCACCAATCCAGTTAGCTCAGCTCGACGGCAACGTGTTTCGCATAAGAAGGGCGTTGTAGCATCGATTGATACCATTCGGTAACCGCGGGTAGTGCTGGGCGTTCTATATTAAGATTAAACCATCGGTGTAAGGTAGGACCGAAGACGATATCTCCGATTGTTAATCTTTCCCCTGACACAAAACCAGTTTCTGAAAGTGCGTTATCAAGAATGATTAGAAGCTTGCTAGTAGTTTTGACAGCATTTTCAATTGTAGATTTGTTTCTATCCACAGGTGGTGTCCGAATGAGCTCGTAAAAAGCTGGAAAGTAGGCATTATCTAAACGCGACTGATTCCAATCCATCCATTTCTCGGATAATGCTCTGGCCCTAGGAGCAGTTGGCCACAGTGTGTCTTGTCCGTAAGTGGCTCCTAGGTAGCGAATGATTGTATGCGATTCCCATAGTACGAAATCATCGTCGATAATTGTGGGTACCAGTGAGTTTGGGTTAAGTGAAACGTAATCAGGTTCTTTGGTTCGTCCAAAAGTACCACCGTATTCGGGCTCATGTTCGAAATCGATATTCAACTCACCCAGACACCAGAGGACTTTTTGGACGTTGCTAGAAGAACTGCGGCCTAACACCCTAATCATACAGATTCCCCTTATTTAACGTTGCCGTCCAACCATAAGGCGTTCCATCACTTTCCCGAGTAGTCTATTCTCAGCGCTGTGGCGAATCAGATCTTGCAAATCGTAGGTGTGGCCATGGACAATGGCACGCGCGGCTTCAATTCCACTGTGGACGGCTGGCCCGATGCCTTCACATAGGTCTCTAGTCGCTAACCCGATAGAGTCACCTACTATGAAAGCGTTATCCACACGAATTTTATCTACATTGCCACGGACATAGTAACTGTACCCGGTAGGTTCGTACCTTACATTGCGCACTTTGCCGTTGGTTCCTAGCAGTTCTATAAATTTACGCCAATAAGTTTTTATGTCACCACCTTTACGTTTCAGCTTGTCTGCCATCCCGCCAATCCCTACGTTTACATAACCGTTTGCTTTAGGAACATACCAAGAGTAGCCAGGTAGGCCGTTCATAAAGAACCACAGATGGCAATCAGGATCCTCCCAATCATAGGAAAATTCGTATTCGAAAGTGACAGTCTGTAATTCTTTTGCTCGCGGATTTGATTCGCGGAATATAGTACGATAAACCGGACATTTAGTACCACCAGCGCCCACTATATAGGGCGCACAAAATTTGTTGTCTACCCAATAACATCCATCTTTTCTTTCAATTTTTTTTACATGATGTTGGTGGACCTCCGATATGGAACGCCCTAGTAGATAGTTGTCAAATTCATAGCGTCTTATCGAATGCTGGGTTGTGTTGAGTTTTAATTTTAGTCCTTTTATGTGTGCATGAATTCTGTCAAATGTCATGAAGCTATGAGGGTATTTATTAATATCCAGCTTCAGGTCTTCAATAACTTGTGGAGTTACCCAGCCAGCGCAGAGTTTAAGGCGAGGGAATGCAGCTCTATCAAGTACAACGGTATCTAGACCCTGTCGTTTGAGCTCCCAAGCACACGCAGAACCGCCTGGCCCGCCGCCAACGATCACTACGTCACATTTTCTCATTTCGTGTCGCTTTTTAGATAAAGGTGTCTGCGGGTCCACGGTACTTGGTTGTTTCCAAACGGTGAGAAAACAATTTGGAACAACTGTAATGTCCCGACTTCAAAAGCGGCCGCCGAGCCTGCAAGATAGAGACGCCAGGCGCGTACAAATTTCTGGTCGTACATGGCTTCTACTTCACTCGCTACTTGCTCGAATCGATGCCACCAGGCTAGGCAGGTCTCTCGGTAGTGTAATCGAAGGTTTTCCACGTCCAAAATAGAAAAGTTATGGGGCTCAAAGATTCTCGAGGCTTCAGCCAAACTGGGTGGATAACTGCCTGGAAATATCCGTTTTTCAATCCAGCGGTTATTAGGTGCAGGGCTTGCTCTGCCAATAGAGTGAATCAAGCCGAGACCATTGGGTTTCAAGCATCCCGCTATGACCGTCCCAAGCTCTTCAAATCGTTCAATTCCGACGTGCTCCAGCATACCCACTGAAACGAAAGCGTCGCACTGACCAGTGATATTGCGATAATCATCCTCAATAAATTCAACATTTTCCTGCAAGCCACGGGCAGCCGCTTGTTGGCGGCCGTAGGATAGTTGTTCGCGAGAGATATTGAATGCTTTCACGGTTACACCAAAATGTTCGGCGAGATGCATGGCGAGAGCGCCCCAACCGCAACCTGCCTCGATTACGGTTTGACCAGGTTGAAGGCGTAATTTACGACCGACATGGTCCATTTTGGCAAGCTGGGCCTGTTCTAGGTCCATATCCTCGGTGGCGTAGTAAGCGCATGTATAAACCATATGTTCATCTAGCCACAAACGATAAAAGTCATTGCCTAGGTCGTAGTGATGGTGAATGTTTTCTCGGGCTTTGCCCAGAGTGTTACGACGCGTCTTAGTGGGTGGGCGCAGCCACTTTGGACGTATAGCGTTAGCTCTTATTAAGCCACCATATACCTCTTCTAAAAATTCAAGTAGGTTACCAACGACTTCGATCTGTCCCCTGCTATAGGCGTCGCCAAAAGTGATACTTGGTCGTCGGAGTAGTTGTTGTAAGGTGCCTCTATTGCCGAGGCGAACTTTGGCAATAGGGTTGCGTGAAGTTGAGATTATCTCTCCGCTCCACAGTTCGATTTCAATTCTTGGGTGGCCGATGGTTTTTAATAAAGCCCGAGCTAACCATTTGTCTATTTTGTTGGCTTTGGACCCTTTTTGCGGAACAGTGCCCTCATCAGAAGCAAACACTCCGCCGCCGGGCACACCCAATGAATGGGCCTTTCCCTTTTTCATTGCGGACTCGAATCTAGTTGTTGTAATAAATGCCGCTGTCGGCAATCCTATCATAGCAATAAAATGGCGCGGTGAGAGCCCAGGATTAAACAAAATGGGCTAAATTATCGGTGAAGCTCTTAAAGACAGTATATTATGGGGAGGCATGGTCTGGGGTGGGAGTACATTTGAAAATTCCATCGATATCCGAACGTCTAGCTGTGGTTACTGGGGGTACACGCGGTATTGGTTATGCAACAGCAGAGTGTCTACTTGGAACCGGGGTGAAAGTGATCGTTACTGGTACGCAGCCAGATGGCCGTGGGCCGCCAGGTGCACACTATTATGCTGTCCATCTGGACAGTAAAGCTGAGATGTCGGCTTTTGCCACCCATCTAAAGGTTATAAAGCCTAGTATTTTGGTAAACAATGCGGGCGTTACTCAGCCCCAAGCCTTTGACGATATTGACCCAGCGGAAATCGAAAGAGTCCATCAGATTAATTTGGTGGCTCCTATTCGCCTGTGTCAGGTGGTTTTGCCCGGCATGCGGGAAGTGGGTTGGGGCCGGATTGTTAATGTAAGTTCGATATGGGGCGTGATTAGTAAGGCTAAAAGAGCAACTTATTCATCGACGAAAGGTGCACTCAACTCGATGACGCGTGCATTGGCGGCGGAGGTTTCGTGCGAGGGTATTTTGGCAAATTGTGTGGCTCCTGGTTTTATTGAAACTGATCTCTTGCGGTCGGCAACAACTGAAGCGGATCGGAAGAAACTTGCGGCACAAGTGCCACAAGGACGATTGGGAACTCCAGAGGAGGTGGGTCGTTTTATCGCGTGGTTATGCAGTGAAGAGAATACGTACATTAGCGGACAAACACTGGTGATCGACGGTGGGTTTACCACTATATAGGTGAGCATTATGAGTCAAGTTGAATTCGGAGTTTATATACCATCGGCAAGTACTGCTGCTGGTACTGTCGAACGAGCCGTGTTGGCAGAGAAGTTAGGTTTCTCCGCGGTCTGGGTTCCGGATCTAATTGACCCGGGCTTAATGGAATGTATGACTTTAAGTGCGGCTATTGCAAGTTCGACGTCACACATCCGTGTTGGGATTGGTGTGATTAACTTTATGTATCGGTCACCTCAACTACTCTTGCGCACCTTAGCTACATTGGATCAACTGAGCGCTGGAAGACTTAACATAGGTATCGGTGTCGGGGTGGACTTTTCATTTGAGCAGTACGGCTTACTAAAACCACCCTATGCTGACCGTGTAGAGCAGCTAGCGGAGACACTGGAAGTTATGAGACTGCACTTCAACGATGAAAAATTCAGTTATAAGGGCAAGACATTAAAATTTCGAAATCTTGATCCGAGGCCCTTCCCTTGTCAGCAGCCTTCCCCCCCCGTCCTTGTCGGTGGTGGGTCACGTAGAATGTTAACTCTGGCAGCCAAATATGGTGATATGTGGGAGATAGGTGGATGGAAAAGCTATCGTAAAGATGAGCGAGAAACCAAGCTTGCAGTACTGACTCGTAAACGAAAAGAGCTGGATGACATCTGTGAAACAATAGGACGTGATCCAACTAGTATTATAACAGTTTCAGATTTCTGGTTTACGATGGCAGAGACGCCGGAGGCTGCCCAAAAAGCGGCAGACAAGGCAAAACCTTGGGCTGCTCACTATGAACTTCATGGCGGAACCCCGAGCGATATAAAACAAGACATAGAGGCTTATGTGGAGCAAGATATTGGGCACATTATTTTGTCATTCCTCAACTTAGAGCGAGGTGAAACACCAAAGCTTTTTCAGCGTGAAGTTGCGCCGGCATTCATTTAAATCTTCAATAGGGACGATAATAATATGACAATTACTGTACTCACTCCCACAGGCACCTTGGGGTACGGTTTTGGTAAGGAGGCACTTAAACGCGGTATGACCTTGAAGCCGGATGTAATTGCCGTTGATGCGGGTTCTACCGACCCTGGCCCGGCGTATCTCGGTTCAGCGGAACCACTGTGTGCCCGAAGAGTGATCAAGCTTGAACTCGAGCAGTTGATTGCAGCAAGCCGTGCTGCTGGTATTCCGCTAATCATTGGTAGTGCTGGAGGCAGTGGAAGGGGTGCATTAGTAGATTGGATGGCTGATATTGCAAGAGAAATTGCTCGCCAGTCCCGGCAGTCATTCAAGCTCGCGCGAATTTACTCGGACATCGAACCGGACAGGGTTACCGAAGCACTCTCAAATAATGAGGTTAAGGATTTTGAAGCGGGCTTTGAGTTGTCAAAATCGGATGTTGAACAGTCAACAGCGATCGTTGCGCAAATGGGCTGGGAACCTATAGCTCAAGCGTTGGCTGAAGATGCCGATGTCATAATCGCCGGGAGGGCTTGCGATGATCTAGCGATTGCTGCCTATCCGATCGCTCACAACGGCGATATTGCCTTAGCTACCCATATGGGGAAAGTTTTGGAATGCGGCGCATTCTCAGCCGAGCCTTTTGCGATGGATGTGATGATGGGATTTCTCAATGATGACCATTTCCTGTTGGAACCTGGAAGTCTAAACCGCATTGCCTCCTTGAAGTCTGTGGCAGCACACACACTTTACGAGAGAGAGGACCCTTTTTATCAACGGGGACCTGGGGGAGCAGTTAATCTTACTGATTGCCAGTTTACTACGGTAGGGGAACGACAAGTTCGTGTCTCTGGGGCAACATTTGAGCCGGATAATGAGCACTGGTTCAAGCTTGAGGGCGCTAGACAAGTTGGGTACCGCTCGCTCTGCATGGGAGGAATTCGGTGCCCAACAATGATTGCGAATCTCGATGAATTGTTGGAACAAGCTATTGAGAAAACGGTTGGACATTTTGCTCCGGACAATGTTCATATTACCTTCAGACCATATGGACGCGATGCAGTAATGGCGGAGATGGAGCCTAAAAGAACAGGAGCGCCGAGCGAAATTGGATTGCTAATGGACGTGACGGCAGAAACGCAAGAGTTGGCGCACGGCGCGTGTCATTTCCTATCGGGGCATTTGTTACATGTCGCTTACACTGGCCAAGTGAATACGTCAGGGAACCTGGCTTTTCCTTACTCCCCCTCCGATATTGATGCAGGCCCTGTATATGAGTTTTCCATCTATCACCTTATGAAGGCAAAATCTGCAATGGAATTGTTCGATGTCCAAACGGAGTTTGTCGGATGATCGAACATAAACCCTTACGGGAATTAGCTAGCATTATTCGGAGCAAAAATGCCGGTCCGTTCCGTCTGACCTTTGATATTCTTTTTAATGATGACAGTGCGTATCTTGCAGTGATAGAGAGCGGAGTGGTGTCAGAGCAGACTATCGCCGAACTCTATAATGTGGATGTTAGTAAGATCTCATCTGTACACGTTTTACCACAGGGCAGAGCAATTAAAGTAACTATGTACCGTCCGAGGACCCAATGTTCGCGAAGTGAACGTGATGTTTATGGTTGCCAGCAGCATGCTCCGTTGATGGAGCTCTTAGTTCCAATTGGTGGTAATTATCGACAATTGTGAAGAATTGGCCGGTGATGCCGAAGTGGAAACACTGGCACTAATTTAACGAGCTGGTTTGCGTCGTCGAATTCCCATGTGCTGACCTATTCCCTGTACGGCAGGGAGAGAGTTATGCGCCGCTAGCATTTTTGAAAGATAGGTTCGCAATGTTGTGTTAAAGAATTGGGGACGTCTTGTATTCATATTCATCTGAATTTCGAGAACTTCGGCTGTGGATGCAAGGTATTCATCCTGTCCGGCATGCATTTCGACAAAGTAGTGGATTATTTTTTCGCTGTAGTCAATCAAACGGACATCGAAGCTCAGTAGCGCACCCTTTAGTACTTCGCGTATATATTGCACGCGAAAATCCAGCATAAAAAAACCGCATTCAGTCTTTCCTGAAGAATCTCTATCATTAGAGGCAGAGACACCGTGGATCTGACTGAACTCTAATAAGTCGAAGAAGTTTCGAATAGGGAGGCGAAAGGCCTCGTGGTATTTCCATGCATTCATATGGCCGTTGTGATCAATCCAGTCAGCAGGAACGACTTTTCCAGGGAAGCGAAACGGTGTTTTTATTAAAGGTAAAGTCATGGTTCTGAATTCTGTTGGTTTGTTGTCAATTTCTTGCTTACCATTATAAATGCATGCCCCCTGGGTTTCTTAGATGGCACGCTATGCCGCTCGTCGACAGTTAGCTCTGCTCGAGCATTTGAGCGGCAGATTGGATTAAAGGTTCTGTGTATTGTCCATAGTTCGAGAATCGGTCATCCAGCGTTTGTCCTCGTTTGAATCGGATGTAGATTTGTTGGACAACGACGGCGGTTTTCCAACGTGCGAATGCTTCGTACCAAGCGATTCGGTCGGTATTGAAACCCGTTTTTCGTGCGTAGTGGGCGGTTAGCTCGGCACGTTTTGGATAAGGTTCTGAGACAACAGGTGGATTGCGGTCCCAAGCGTAAATGTTACCTTCCTTGGGCCAATAATTTAAAAGCGTGCCAAGATCAACAAGTGGGTCACCTAGTGTCGCCATATCCAAGTCAAAGACTGAGTAAACTCGGTCTGGATCGTCCGTTCTAAACTGGCAATTATCCATTTTGAAATCATTGTGAAGAATTGATATTTGCGTGTTTTCTGGTTTGGTAGATTCCAGCTTCGCATGTACTTCGTCGAATAAGGGGAGGTGGCGGTCCTTCGCAGCATTCCAGCGTTTGGTCCAGCCTGTGAGTTGTCGTGTAACAAAACCTGTTGGCCGACCAAGTTTTTCAAGCCCTAGTGAGGTTGGATTGATTTGGTGCAGGTCGGCTAGAGCATCAATAAGGGCGAAACTAGTTCGTCTCTCGACTGACGGAAGGTCGCTTAATTCACTAGGCCACTGTCGCCTAGCAACCACGCCGACGCGGCGCTCCGATACAAAAAAGGGGGCCCCAATCACCGTTTGGTCGGCACAATAATAGTATGCCTGTGGAGCACGGTTGTATCCTCGATAAAGCTTCGACAAAATATCATACTCCCTGCCCATATCATGAGCGCCCTTGGCCACAGGCCCTAGAGGTGGTCGTCTAAGAACTAATTCTCTGTCTTTGAAACGCAGGCAGTAGGTGAGGTTTGCATGGCCACCAGAAAATTGAAGGACCTCCACTTCAGGTGATAATTTGCCATCAAAATTACTACGGAGGTGCTCAATCAATTTCTCCCAGTTCATCACCTCATCAACCCGTGGGTTAATGAGTTCTGAATTTTTTTGGTCCATCGACAGATTGTTCATTTAGCGGCTGACCGATAAGGAAATGCTTGCTCGAAACGTTGAATCAGGTAGTTTCCAACAGTTGTACTCTCCCATTTTGGTGGCTCACGGCTATTTAATTGCTGAGCGACAACCGGTGTTTCGAAGTTAGGGTCATACGCCAATACTAATGAAAGCCGTTCCTTCCTGCTGCGATTGATCACTCGGTGTGGTGTTGAACGAAATAATCCATTGGACCAGCGTTCTAATAAATCACCGACATTAATAACCAAGGTATCATCTATTGGCGGAACCGCCCGCCATTGTCCGTCGAGCATTTGTAGCTCAAGACCACCGATATTGTCTTGGCACAGAACAGTTAAAACTCCAAAATCCGTGTGTGGGGCAACACCGAACTGCGCCGAGTCATTTCCGGAGGTTTGTGGTGGGTAGTATTGTAATGAGCCACGAGACACAGGTCTGTCACGATAGCGAATAAAAAAATTTTCATCGAGTCCTACTCCAACAGCAAATCCCCTCAGCAAGTCCTCAGCACATGAGCTGGCCGCCTCAAAAAAAGGATATACATGCGATTTCAGATTCTTTAGAGCAGATGGCCATTTATTTGGGCCGAGCAGTGGGTTTTGGGGTAAGTTTCCGTACGCTGCAGAATCGAGTTCTATACCGAAATTAAAACTTTCCTTTAAATCTGGCTTGGCCCCGTCATACATTACTGTTGACGCAGCTTTTAGATGGCCATGGTGATAGGTGTTGATCTCTGCATCGATTTTGTCGGCATCAGGTAAAGCAAAGAATTGCAAGCTGGCAGATCGAGCGTCTTGAATGGTTTTTGGCGAGACGCCGTGTCCTCTAACATATATGAAGCCCAGTTCACTCGCTGCCCAGACCAGAGATCGGGCAACTGTGTCGATATCGTTTTTGGCTCGTAGCGCCGAGATATCGATAACTGGAATTTGTTCAGCAGTTAACGCCTTTGTGACTTTCATGCTAATTAGAGTAATAACCGATTTTGTCACCCTCCAGTGTGACACCAAGGCCGTTTAGTTGTCGATTGACATAGTTGAAATAGCAGCATACTTGATTAACTTCGAGTATCTGTCCGTCGTCTAGGCCTGATTTACGGAGAGCTTCAATATCTTCTTTGCAGATATCGCCAGGGCTGACGGTTAGGCGTTTCGTATACTGTAGAATAGCAAGTTCTTTTCCTGAGAAAGTCTGTTCAGGCTTATCGTGCTGTAATGCATTGTGTATCTTTGTGGCAAGACTGTCGTTTCCAATTAAATGTGCCGCGTTTGACCAATGATTCGCGAAGCTATAGGAGCATCGATTTAATAGGCTGGTGTAAGAGGCGATGGTCTCCAACAACCAGCCTGGCAGGGTATTATCAGGATGATGGAGCACACTCATATATAGACTGTGGTGCCCGATCATTGTTTGAGGGCGAAGACTATGAACTTTCATGACATTATCGACCGTGCCGTTGGGGGCACGCACCTGGTCTAGTTTCTCAAGTAGAGCAGAATCCGCCTCTGATTCAGCAATTATTTCAATCCATGCACTCATTATCTAATTCCTGTTAGGTGTTCAGTTATGTTCATCTGAGGTTATTATCGCCTCTTAGTAGAGTCGGGCCTTTAGAGGAGAGTTTGTGATGTTACGATTCGGGGGGGTAGTTCCCGCGATGATTACGCCGTTTGATAAAGCAAATCGATTTAACGAGTCAGCCTTTCGAGAGCTAATTGAGGCGAATATCCTAGCAGGTGTCGATGGTTTCTGGTTGGCTGGCGGCAGTGGGGAAAGCGTTTTACTAAGTGACGAAGAGAACGAGAGACTGGCAGTCGCAGCAACCGATCAAGTTTCCGGACGTGTCACAACCATAATGCATATAGGTGCGCCGACGACCGACAGAGCGGTAACTATGGCCGAACAAGCGGCAAAATCCGGCGTTGACGCTTTGTGTTGCGTGCCTCCATTCTTTTACAGAGTCAAGGAGCGTGCAATCATAGAGCACTATAAGGCAGTTGGTTCCGCCAGTGCTTTGCCGTTGCTGCTTTACAATCTACCGCAATCGACTGGCGTGGATATAAGTCCAGCGTTGGCATGTCGCATTCGAGATGTTGTGCCTAGTGTGGTGGGTTTAAAGCATTCTGGACCAATAGTGGAAAATACATATGGCTTTGCGGCAGCAGGCTTCAACTGTTTTATTGGATATGCCACTCTTATGTTGCCTGGGCTCAATATGGGTGCAGTAGGGTGTATTGACGGTCCTTTGACGATTGCGCCTGAGCTTTGGGTCGCAATTTGGCGATCGGTTTGTGCACAAGATCTGGCGGCAGCACAAAAGGCCCAAAAACGAGCTGCTGAGTTTGCTACTGCTGTTTACGATATCGGTTTTTTGGATGTTCTCAAGGCCGGATGCACAATGCGATATCAGGTAGAGTGTGGTAGTCCGAGACTCCCACAACTACCTCTTACTTCGGATCAGCGTATAGCCTTGGAAGGTATCCTTCATTCTTTTGATTTGCTTTAATTAAAGGGTTTTATAAATGTCATCTCTCGCTTGGTGCTCATATAAGCGAATTACTGTCGAGCCTTTGGCGAAGGCCTTAGGCGCACGTGTGCTTGGGGTTGATCTCAGTCAAATCATTGAACAGGAGGTATTAGACGAGATTCGAATGGCTTGGCAGAAATATTTGGTCCTGGTTTTTCCTGAGCAGGACATCACGGATGGACAGCAGGTGCGATTCTCTCGTCAGTTTGGGGAGCTGGAAATCTATCCTTTGGGTGACAACAGATCGCAACATAATCCAGAGATTTTCCGAGTATCAAACTGTGATGCGGCCGGCCAGTTATTGCCCGCTGATGATCCGGAAAGTTTGTGGAATAACCTGACTGAATATTGGCATACTGACAGCAGCTATAGAACAGTTCCGGCACAAGGCGCCGTGCTCCACGGTAGGGAGGTACCCCCCCACGGCGGCGATACACTGTTTGTGAACTTGGTTGAGGCGTTTGATGGATTGCCAGAAAAACGGCAGAAGAGTTTAGAAAATTTAGTTGTAGTTCATGACTGGCAGTATGGTACTGAATACGCTGATCATCTTATGAAGGCTATGAAGTCGGAAGAGATAGAGTCAGTACCACCTGTGCGCCATCCGTTGATTCGTACCGATCGCTCAACTGGGAAAAGAGCCTTATTTGTGAGCCCGGCTTATGCTTCTGGTATCGATGGTATAGTTGTTAAAGAAGCACGTGATTTAATAGCTGAACTCTGTGAGTGGGCGATACAGCCGCAGTTTATCTACCGTCATTCTTGGTCACGCCATGATGTAGTCATGTGGTATAACCCCCTTACTATGCATGCGCGGGAGGCGTTCGATTATGGTCGAGAACGTCGAATTATGCATCGAACCACCATAGTTGGGACTTAGACTTTTGTAGGCCATTCTGCCGCAACAGACGGCCGACGTTCGAAATGTTTGGTTTGTTGCTCAAAAGCGTGTGCAACGTTGAGAAGTTCTAGGTCTCCACGCGGTTT
>PBDA01000041.1 GCA_002718345.1 Rhodospirillaceae bacterium | reverse complement strand
CAGAAAGGCGAGTAACTCCTTGGAGTGTGGTATTGATTAATGGAGAGTCTGGAGAGCCGATTGAGTCGCTAGCCAAGCTGGCTTGGAGTAGCGATACATTAGAGGCTGCCACTGGTAAGGACGGTAGCATAAACATGATTCTAAGCGGTAAGTCCGGAGACTATAGTGTATCGGTCTCGGGCTTTGAAACCAAGCTGGCACAAAGGAGTGATAGTGTTGTAAGGTTGAGACCATTTGTATTGGGAGAGCGACTAATTGAGCCAGTATTGTTCGATACGAATAGTTCAGAGTTGTTGCCAAATGAAAGGTTGAAGCTCGAGAAGCTAGCCAAACGAATACTTGAGTATAGTGAATTGATGGTTGAAATTTCGGGACATACGGATGTTGTAGGTGATAAAAGGAGCAACCTTGCTTTGTCAGAGGATAGAGCGAGGCAGGTTTATGTGTTTTTATTAAAAAAAGGTGTACCCAAAGAAAATTTGGTTTTCAAGGCATACGGGGAGTCTAGGCTAATAAGAAATATGAATGGACTAATGGTTGATAGTGAAAATAGGAGGGTTGAGTTAAAAATTGCTAAAATTGAAAAAAAGCAATAAAAACCTCCTTTTTTGGCATGCTTGATGGTTTGACGGTTGATTTTGAGTTTTTATCCTGTTTTATCAGCGTGTTACCAAATATTTTATTTGGTGGATTTCTTTAAAAAACGAATACCCTTACTATTCCAAACAAAATTTTTAAATCTGCTTAATTAGTGTTTAAAGGCAGAAAAAAGTTGTTCTATGTCTCATTGTGGAGCAATTATTTTGTTTCGTGATTATTATTAATTGATGACATTTTGATTTATGTTTGACTTTCCAAACAAATAAACTATTTCTTATTCTAACTAAAACAAAAGCATATGAAGAGGAATTTACTGACTTGTTTTATGCTGGCTTTCATGCTGATTTCTTCAGCAGTGTTTGCCCAGAACAGGACAGTTTCCGGAAAAGTGACAGGCGCTGATGACGGCCTGCCATTACCTCAGGTAACTGTTTTATTGAAGGGTACCACGTCTGGTATCCCTACTAACTTTGACGGAGAGTATACGCTATCCGTACCTGCCGAAGGTGGAACGCTTGTTTTCCGCTACTTAGGTTATGTTACTCAGGAAGTAGAAATTGGTAACAGATCTGTTATCAACATTCAGCTTGCTCCTGATGTACAGTCTTTAGGTGAAGTTGTTGTAACTGGTTACGGTGTTGAGCAGAAGCGAGACATTACTGGTGCAATTGCTCAAATTAAGGCTGAAGAAATCGAGAACCTTCCACTTCAATCTTTCGACCGTGCAGTTCAGGGTAGAATTGCTGGTGTTCAGGTTCAGGCTTCGTCTGGTGCTCCAGGTGCAAGTATGAACTTCTTGATTCGTGGGCAAAGTTCTTTGGCTAACAACACCCCTTTGTATATCGTGGATGGTGTTCAAATAATTTCAGGTTCTATTGCAGGACAATCGTCAAACAACGCTCTTTCTGGCTTGAACCCTGATGATATTGAAACCATAGAGGTATTAAAAGATGCTGCCGCAGCCGCTATTTATGGTGCTCAAGCTGCTAATGGTGTTGTAATCATTACTACAAAAAAGGGTTCTCAAAACGGAACTAGGCTGGAAGTTGTTTTCCAAGGTGGATTTGTGGAGTCTCTTGAGTTGTATGACATGATGAATGCTCAAGAATTTGCTCAAATTAAGGAAGCATCTTACATTAATGCTGGATTAGAGCCTTCAGCTTCTTGGGCGTTATATGGTAACCCGAACGATCCGAGTACTCTAAATAATTATGATTGGGCTGACAATATGTTCAGAACAGGTTCAATGTACAATGCGAGTGCTAGATTGAGTGGTGGAGATGAGAAAACTCAGTTTTACATTTCTGCATCTTCTGAAAGACAAGAAGGTCAGATCATTTTGTCTGCTTTTGATAGACAAACACTTAGAACTAATGTTACTCACCAAGCTACCGATAAACTTTCTATCGGAACAAACATTGCAATTACTAACCAACATCAGTTTGGTGCAATTGAAGGTGGTAACTTTGTAAATGGTCCTTTCCAGGCGGCATTTACTTCTCAGCCTAATTCTCCTGCATTTGATGAGAACGGTAACTATAATCCTTACCCAGTAGCAGCTCCAGGTTCTCACTTATTTGGTTACAACATTATTGAAGGTGTTAACAAAGAAAGAAGAGAGAACTATGTAGGGATGATTACTGCTAACATGAACTTGACCTATAAAATTGCTCCAGCATTTACTTGGACAGCATTAGGTGGTTTGAACTGGGCAGATTCACAGTCTATTAACGAAAGACCATCAACAATTCCTGCTTTTGCTTCTACTGGTGGTTCTACTTTTGTAGATAACAGAAGACAGCTTAACTGGAACGTTAACTCAACTTTGAACTTTAATAAGTCTTTCGGAGATCACAATGTTTCGGCCTTAGTAGGTTTCGAGATGTACAGATCTAACTTTAATCAGCAAACAGCTACTGGTAGAGGTTTCTCTAACCCAGCATTAACTTTGTTGAACGATGCAGCTACTCCTTTCGCAGTTGGAGGTACCAAAACTTATAATACAAGAGCAGGTGCTTTTGTTAGAGGTAACTACAACTACAAGAATAAGTACTATTTCAATGGTACTTTAAGACGTGACGGTTCTTCTCGTTTCGGAGCGCAAAATAGAGTTGGTACTTTCTACTCTGTAGGTGCTTCTTGGAGACTTATCGAAGAAGATTTCATGAGCAGCCAATCAACCTTTGATGATTTAAAACTAAGATTGTCTTACGGTGTATTGGGTAACTCTAATGGTATCGGAAACTTCTCTGCTGTACCTTCATTCTCTGGTTCAGGTCAGTACTTAGGCCAAGGTGGTCAGGTGTTGAACCTAGCTAACGACCAGTTGACTTGGGAGCGTTCTGAGCAATATAATATTGGTCTTGATTTTGCGTTCCTAGATAGCAGACTTTCTGGTGCTGTTGATTTCTTTAGAAACGATACAGGAGATCAGTTGTTCTCTACTCCACTGCCGATTGAGTCTGGATTCTCAGGAATCACTTCTAACGTAGGTGCTGTTCGTGCAGAGGGTATTGAAATTGAGTTACAGTCTACTAATGTTGACGCTGGTAACTTCCGTTGGACATCTCAATTCAACATTACTTTCCAAAACAACGAGGTACTTGAGTTGCCAGGAGGTGTTGATACATTAGGTGCCAATACACTTATTGTTGGTCAACCAATCTCTTACTTCTGGGGTGTTGAATACGTTGGTATTAACCCTGCTAATGGTAGAGAAATGTATAGAAACAGAGGAGGGGACATTATTTATGGTAATGCAAGTGTAGATGATGGTTATATCTTAGGTTCAGGTATCGCTGATTACTTTGGAGGTTTAACTAACACATTTAGCTACAAAGGTTTATCATTGTCAGTATTCTTCCAGTTCCAAGGTGGTAACGAGTCTGTTAATCAAGATTTGTATAACCTTGATGACTACGGAAACGGTCAAAACAACCAACTTAGAAGAAACCTTAACTACTGGCAACAGCCAGGTGATGTTACTACCTCAGGTAGACCAATCAATGGTGGTGTAACTGATGGCTTCGGTAGTGGAAGTGTTAGTAGAATCATTTCTGATGCTACATATGTAAGACTTAAGCAGGTTTCATTATCATATGATCTGCCACAGGCTTTTGTTTCTAGAATTGGCTTAAACGGGGTGAATGTATTTGTTAACGGAATTAACCTGTTGACATTCACTAAGTTTGATGGTATAGATCCAGAAGTAGCTGCGAGAAACTCTGATTTGGGTGGTTCTACCTATGGTGTATTCCCAGTAGGTAAGCAATTCACAGGTGGTATTTCACTAAGTTTTTAATTTTTGAAATAATGAAGAAATTATTAGCAATATTATTGGTTGGATCAATTGCTTCTTTCACAGCATGTGAGGATATGGAGTTTTTGAACCCAAAACCAGAAGATAGAATTACGGCAGAGGTTGCACTTTCTGACTTAGACGGTGCTGCTGCTCACATTGCCAAGGCATTTGAAAGAACCCATTTCTTTGGGAACTACGGCCAAACTATGATGTTGAACCCAGATGCATTGGCAGATAACGTTGACCTTTTGAATAATACTGGCCGTTATGTAGGTCAACTTGTTAATCAGGTGCGTAACCATACAAATATTTACTCTAGCTATTACCAGATGATCAATGATGTTCAGATTGCTCTTTCTGCAGTTGAAGACTTCCGTGATGATGATCCGGCTAGGGCAGCCATCCTTGAAGGTCAAGCTAAATTTGTTAGAGGCTTGGCTTACTTCGATTTGGCTAGAGTTTACGGTTATGAGCCAGGACAGGAAGTTGGTGGATTTAATCTAGCAGTTCCTATTCAACCAGAGGCAGTTCTTGGAACGTCTAACATTAGCGAGCTTGAGAGAGCAACAAATGTTGAGGTTTATACAATGGTTAAAGCAGATTTGTTAGATGCGGTAAATTTGTTGCCTGCTGAGTCAGCTGAAGGGAATTTCCCTTATCTGCCAACTTCAACTTCGGCTAAAGCACTTTTAGCTAGAGTTTATCTTTACGAAGGAAGTTATGCACAAGCTGCGACTACGGCTGAACAAGTTTTGGCCGAAACTTCTGCAACTTTGACTGACGTGACAAACCACGTAGCTTCTTGGGAAACTGTACAGCATCCTGAGGCTATATTTTCTCTGAATATTAATCAGGTAGACTGGAGTTCGGTAGATGGCGTGAATAACTCATTGGCATCTATGACAAACACTGATGATCCGAGTAGAGGTTTGAACTCTTCTCAGGGTGTTTTGAGAGCTTCAACTACTTTGCTAGATGAGTTAGATGCGGAACCAAATGATATCCGTAGAGATTTGTGGGTTAACCCAACTGGCGCAGACAACTGGGAAGCAAGAAAGTGGGTTGGTGAGCAAGGAAACTTCCTAGAGCATATTCCAATTATTCGCGTGGCAGAAATGGTTTTAACTGCTGCAGAAGGACATGCGCGTTCTGGCAATGCTACTGGTGCGAGAACTCAGTTGAATGTTTTGAGAAATGCTAGAGGAACTGGAGATTTTGGTGGTACTGATGCGCAATTGGCAGATGAAATTCTTCGTCAGAGGAGAATGGAACTTGTACTTGAAGGGCACAGATTCCATGACCTTAAGAGATTAGGTATGGATATCCCTAAGGCTCCTGCTCAAGGTGGTGTTCCTGTACAATACACTGATTTTAGAGTGCTATCTAACATTCCTGATGGAGCTATTTCTAATAACAGCCTTTTGGAACAGAACCCTGGGTACTAAAAGATGAAGACAATGAAAAGAAATAAATTATCTTATATATTCTTAGCACTTGTTTTAGTGCTGTTTGGGTGTGAAGACCCAAATACTGAGACGATTTTTGACTTGACTTTTGTTGAGTTAGATGCAGCGACTACAGCTTCTGGAAGCAGAACTTATACATATTTGCGTGAGAATGACGGCATCAACAAGGCTAGTGGTTTTCAAGTAAATTTAGCCTCTCAGCCATTGAGCTCTGCGGTTAATGTTAATTTCGAAATTTTGAGTACTTCAACAGCAATTGAAAATGTTCACTATGTAGTTAATGGTTCTTCTGTAACTATTGGAGCTGGTGAAAATATTGCAGAGTTACCAATTGAAATTATTGCAGATAATATTAATGCAGGTGAGGTTTTGAGTATTGTTATACACTTGACTAGTGCTGATGTTGAAATCAACGAGGGACTTAGTGAGGCAGCTCATAATATTCAAATCTCTTGTCCTCCAAATATTCCTGAAGGAGGAACTTGGACGGGAGTTACTACCGAAGGTGTATTTAATGCCTACGGAAACCAGCCTAATGTAGTGATTACTTATGTTAGCGGTACCATTTATGAAGTGAGCCATTTAGCGGCAAGTTATTTTGAAAACTTTGCTGCTGGTGAAACTACTTCTGGAAGAATAAGCAATGTTTGTGATGCTATTACAATTACTGTTGACGGTTCTACTAGATATGGTGCTGTAACTTCTTCTCCTGCGAATGGGGCAGGTACTTTTGATCCTGTAAACAATGTGCTTAGTGTGCCTTGGTATAACCCTACCAATGATATAGAAGAGATTTCAGTTTTTACTAAAAACTAGTTCTTAACATATTTTAGATTAGAAAAGGTGGTATTTTGTACTGCCTTTTCTTGTTTTAGGAATGCGGGTATTTGTATTACTTTTTGTTACCTCACTGTTTCTCTCTGGTTGCGGACTTTTCCCCAGTCCGAAGTCGTGGGAGTACGTGAGTTTTTATCCTTCAGGTTTCCCTAGGGTTTTGCATGGAACCCAGAATAGCAAGGCTTACTTGGACTCTACATTTACAAGGGTGGAGCTTTATGAGAACGGGCAAGTAAAGAATTGGTCTAATTTTATGAAGGGAGAACTGGATGGGACTGTGTTGGGCTTTTATGAGCTAGGGGGGCAGTTAGGAGCTTGTTATAATTACGAGCTAGGGAAACTAAATGGAGCCTATGTTGAGTATTACCCTAGCGGTTTAGTAAAGTCAGAGTATTCGTACTTTAAAGGGCAGGCTCAACAAGGGAAAACATACTTTGAAAATGGGCAGCTAATAGGCGAACTTGAGTTTGAATTCGGGAGGCTTATCTCTGGGGTGTACTATTATAGTAATGGTAATTTGAGAAGTAAGGGTAGGTTTAGGTATAGTCGAAAAATTGGTACTTGGTATAGTTATGACTCCTTAGGAGTGTTAATTGACAGTACAGATTTTGGTGATCCCGTGGGCGATAGGATTAGAAAGGCTCAGCAGGAGTCGGAACAGAGATAGCTTGACTTTGTTATTATAAATAATTAATCAGGCTTTAAGTGTTATATTAGATAGGAATCATGAGGAAGGTTATTTTAGTAATTACGGCTTTGTATTTCAGCCTCTCGGCTGTATTAGGGCAGGTTAGGCAGAATATAGATCAAGACGAGCTTAATGCCTTTAAAGAGAAGCTTAAAACGGAACGTTTGTTGAGAGAGAAACGAGTTCAGGAATACCTAAGAGAGCACCCTACATTGCAAAGAGTCTCGGCCAATGAACATGGTGATGCTATTTACTTAAAGGATGTAATAGACGGCAGACCAATTTTTGTGGAAACTTATAATGAAGGAGCTGCAATCACTACCAATACTTTGCCTCTTTCAACAGCCGGAGAGTTTGGTGTAACCCTAACTGGTAAGGGGATGACGGTTGGAGTATGGGATGGTGGTTATAACCTCAACACACATCAGGAGTATGCGGGCCGTACCAGAATTGGAGATGGTAATGAGTATGGTGTGAGCGACCATGCAACCCACGTTATGGGAACAATTATTGCAAGTGGAGTTGTAAAAAGAGCGAGAGGTATGGCGCCAGAGGCTACTGGTATTTCTTTTGGCTTCGGAAATGATTTGGAAGAAATGACGGCTGTAGCCACAACTGCTACGGGTTTCATGATTTTATCTAATCACTCTTATGGGGTGCGTGCAGGCTGGAATGATGAAGGTACCCAATGGTTAGGAGATCCAGAGGTTAGTGAAACTGAGGATTGGAGGTTTGGTTATTATGATAACGATGCAGCTAACACTGATCAGCTGATGAGGTTGGCACCCTATTACTTGTCGGTTTGGTCGGCAGGTAACCAAAGGGGGCAAGGAGGTAACGGGCCTTATCCGGCCAATGGCCCCTATGATATTTTGGTTGGTGATAAGAATGCTAAGAATACTTTAATTGTTGGTGCTATAAACAAAATCCCTAATGGTTATTCTACGGTTAACGATGCAGTAATGAGTTCGTTTAGTTGTTGGGGGCCTACAGATGACGGAAGAATTAAACCAGACATTGTAGGTGCCGGTGTAGGGATTTACTCTTCAACCAATAGTGCCAACGATTCTTACGGCAATAAGCAAGGTACTTCTATGTCGGCACCAAATGTTACAGGATCAATTATGTTGATTCAGCAGCTCTATGGTAAGTTGACTGGTGGAAATTTCGCAAGGTCCGCCACACTTAAAGCACTGGCGTTTCATACTGCTAATGATGGGGGGACACTCGGTCCTGATTATGCATATGGATGGGGCATTCTAAACGCAAAGGGAATGGCAGACCTATTAATGGAAAGGAATAATGTGGATAAGGTTGTACAGGAATTTGTTCTATTAGACGGAGAGACTTTTGAACTTGAATTTGAACCAGCAGCCAATACAGAGGTTAGAGCTACTATTGTTTGGACAGATCTGCCTGGTAGCCCTGGGCCTGCAAACACAGTTGATGGAGATAAATTGATGCTTATAAACGATTTAGATATGAGAATCAATGATGGAGGAACTGAATACCAACCGTGGATTCTTAACCCCGCCACTCCTGGAGCAGCCGCTCAAAAGGGTGATAATTTTAGAGATAATTCGGAACAGGTAGTTTTTACTAGTTCAACCGACAATAAACATTCGCTATCCATATCTCATAAGGAAAGTTTAGAAACTGGTAGACAGGCTTACTCTCTCGTTTTAACATACACACCTAAGATCGACAAAAAAACTTACTATTGGATTGGAGATCAAGGTGGTGATTGGAACAACGTCTCTAACTGGTCATTGGTTTCTGGCGGAGAGCCTGTTAATGCTGTACCGTCTTCAAACGATAATGTTATTTTTGACGATAACTCTTTCGCCAATGATTCCAATCCTTTGGTTACGCTTACGGGTGACGTAAGTGTTGCATCTTTAAAGTGGTTGGCGCCAGAAGAAGGTATTTTGGCACTGTCAGACTTTAGCCTGTCTCTTACTTCAAGCTTGATTTTCGATAATCCTAATATTTCATTCGGGGCAGGAGAAATACACTTATTGGGTACCGAGGGGCTTGGGAATGAGTTGGTTTTAGATGGCCTAGATTTTTCTGAAGTGGATATAACAGTTAATGCCCCCTCAACTGTATGGAAAGTGACAGGGGCGTCTCAGGTTAACTCTATTTATGCCGTAGCCGGAAGTTTAGATTTAACTCTTTCTGATTTACAAATAAATAATCTTTTGAAAGAAGGTGCTGAAGAAGTTTCTGTTGACGTTTCAGGAGCAAGCCTGTCTATTACTAGCTCGGTAGACTTCTCTGAGGGGAACATCATCTGGCTTGATAGTGAAACTCAATACACAATTCCTGAAGGTGTTAATGTGCTCTGGAACTCTGGAGAAGTGAGCTTTAATGGAGGTATTAGTGTCTTGGGGTCGGTGGCTTTAAGTGGGGCAGTAAACGAATGGTCCAGTGTAAGTATTGAAAATGGAGGAGAGGTTGATTTATCTAATAATGCTTCATTCTTCGATTTGAACCTAGCCCCTGGTAGTTCTTTGAGTTTTCAGCCAGGCGTTGATCTTACCGTTTTGAATGACTTAACCGCTACCGGTACAGCAACTGACGCTATTTTAATAACTGGCGATGCATCTTCCGTGAGCCAAGTAGTTATGGACGGGCATAAAAAAGTTTGCTTAGACTTTCTGAGTATTAGTAACGTGAATATTTCAGGTACGGCATCTGTTACTGCAGGCGAAAACTCTACTTCCAATGTTAATTCATGGCCTTTAGTTGCTTGTGAAAATTTATTGTATTCAGACTTTCAATTTGCCTACACCTGCTTGTCTTCGCTTACTATGTTCACGGATCTGTCAACTGGGGCGGTTACTTCTTGGTCGTGGGATTTTGGAGATGGTAATAGCTCTTCAGAACAAAGCCCCAATCATGAGTACGCTTCAACAGGTGCTTATACTGTGATCTTAGAAGTGAGTGATGGTGTTGATGTTAAGCAGTATACACAAGAGCTAATTGTTGGGGAAACTGATTTGGTAAACAACACGATTGTTAATAATAACGGTGTGCTGGCAAGTGTTCAGCAGGCAGTAGGCTATCAATGGTATAAAGATAGAGAGGCTATACTTGGAGCTACTCAACGAACATTGAATACCGAGGAACAAAGTGGTACCTATTTCGTTCTCACATTTAGTGATGGCTGCAACTTAAAATCAAATGAAATTGAGATTGTAGTTACAGGTATTGAGGATGAGGAAAATGAATTACTAGCAAGAGCAACAACTATATCGCCTAATCCGGCAGAGGAAACGGTTAAGGTATCTATGGTGAATGATATGCTTGGGGCAGTAAATATTAAGTTTTTAACATTAAATGGAGCAGAAAGAATAAATCTATTTGATAAAAAACTGGATAAAGAATACATTCGCGAGATTAACGTTAAAAGCTTAGCTAGTGGTGTTTACATCATTAGAATTGTAGTGAATAATAGAATCGTTAATAAAAAACTACTTATAAGATAATCGATAATAAAAATGAAACTAATTACAAGGGTATTATTCGTAGGAGGAATAATAGTATCGAGCCTAGCTCAGGCCCAGGTAGGAAACAATATTGGTACTTTAAACGAATCGTTAAGGGTTACAGGTAGATATAAAGATACTGAAGGGTCACCATTTTTAATAGATGACTATACAAGTGGTACTCTAATAGATAAAACGGGGAACAAACGCGCGGTATTTTTAAAGTACGATACTTACAAAGAGGAATTGTTGGTGTTTAATGATGGTACTCCGCTAATGATAGATAAAAGGTTATATCCTAAATTTACTATTGAGTATGTGGACGGTACAACCAAAAAGTCTTATGCTTTTACCAATGAAATTCAAGTACCTGGTTTAAAGCCAGACAAGTACGTTCAAATGTTGGTTGATGGTGATACATTTAAATTTTTCAAAACGTATGATGCTGTACTCAACCAAAGCCAAGATCAAGGTTATGGTGGGGTAGTTACGAACAACTACTTCGAAAATAGAGAGTCATACTACATTTATCAGGTTGGGCTTGATGCTGTAGAGGTTAAACTCAAAAATAAGGATGTACTTAAGGCCCTAAGTGATGATGGAGCGATTAAGGATTTTTTGAAAAAAGAAAAGCTTAAAATTCGTAATGAAGAAGATATGATAGAGTTCGTAGAGATTCTTAATACTGACAAATCTCCACTAAACGATTAGACGAAAAAGTAATTTTTCTTTCAGAAGCTTGGGCTCCCGCTCAGGCTTTTTTTATTCCAAATAGAAAAGGTTTTACCCGTTTGGTAAAACCTTCTCTCACCTCATAAAGAAATTGATTGTAAGGGACCATGCTGAGCATGGCTTCCAACCCTTGGCCTTATATACGAGGAGTGTATTAACACTGGATTGTTTTTGAATCTAATACATATTAAAAAGCCATCGCAGCTTACTGCGATGGCTTTTAGTTTTTATGATGTTTCTAATTAAAACCTCATTCCAATGCTAAATCGTGCTTGGAATGGTGTACCTGGTGTGAAATGAATTTCGCTCACAGGAACGGCCTCGTTCTGCAGTCTTGATTCTGTGTCGAATTGTGCTTCATTCCACTCCTCATTCAGCAAATTTTGAATGTATACCCCAAAATCGAATGCACCTACTTGGTAGTTCAAAACCGCGTCAACTACGGTGTAACCTTCAGCAATTACACTATTGTCTTCATTCGCAGCTCGGTCACCTAAGTAACGGTACCTAAGGCTTCCACTAAAGCCATTTTCTGTTTGAAAATTTAAGCCACCTACGCTGGTAAAGGTAGGCGCAAGAGGAATGTAGTCCTCTCCTTCCGCTTCGTCTACACTTTTAGGATCTGTGTAGTTTGCATCAGCATTTAGATAAAGCGATTTTGTGAGCTGATAGCGTAAGCTTAGGTCAATACCTTGGCGTTGTGTTTTTCCACCAGTCTCTACTATACCAGCATCTCCTACGTATACAAACTCCTGATCAAGATCGAGTCTCCACGCAGCTAAGTTGATCAATAGGTTGCGGGTTGGTTTCCAAAAAGTACCTATATCAATACCGTATGCTTTTGGCAAGATCTCCTGTCCGTTTTGAGCAACAACTACACGTGTGTCGTTAGAGTGAAAACCAATTCCAGACTTAACATAGAGGTTTACATTTTCCGTGGCTTGGTAGGAAAGTTGAAGTTTTGGAGAAACGATTCCTTTATCTTCTACTTGCCTTTCATAGTTGGTAGTAAGGGCATCAACGTAGTCGAAAGTAAAGTAGTCGAAACGAAGGCCGGCAGTTAAGCTAAGCTTTTTGCTCAGGCTTAATTGTTCTTCTGCATAGGCGAAGATATTCGTTTCACGTACGTCACCTCTGGCCAAGTCATGAAGAACCTCTCTACGCGCTAATGTGTGGGAGAGTCTAATGTCGTTTACCTGGTCGTAGCGAAACCCTGCACCAATTTCGGTGCTGGCATTAAGTCCAAAAAGACTCCAGTCGTTCCAGTAGCTATTCTTTGAGCCATAGATTTGCCTGTTCTCCGTTTGGGTAATTTGGTCTCCATTAACTGGGTCTTCCAGATAAAACGTGAAATTAGACACCAGTTCAAATTCGTAATTTGAAAAATAGAACTGATTCTCTACCAATCCGCCATCGTTTGTTTCGGTAATCAGCTTAGCGTTAAGGTTCGTTCTGCTTGTCTGCCCACCTTCGGTATTATCAATGGCACCAAAGCGGGTGATCATGCCGCTTTCAACAGCTCTTACCGGTATTTGTCCCGATGCATCCCAACTACTGGTAAATGTAGAAGCTGATAGCTCTAAGGTTTGATTACTGCTTACTTTTTGATGATACTTTAACAGTGTATGCAGACGGGTAAAGTACTGAGGACTGTCAAAATAGCCATCCGTACGGAAGAATTCGGTTGCCAAATAAAGGCTCGGATCTTCTACAGTTTTACCTTTCAGTAGATCAAACATACCTACAGTTCTAAACGTCCCGAACTGGCCGCCTTCAAGTTTTAGATAGTTGTTAGCAAGTCGCTTTTTGGTATAGAAGTCGGCATACCCGGCAGTGTTCAGGTTTCCATGATCTGTATAGTATGGTCCCTTGTCAAAGTCTACACGTTCAATGGTTTCTGGAATCACAAAGTGCAGGTCTGAGTAACCTTGACCATGAGCATGAGATACCATGTTTACTGGCATTCCATCTACACTTAGCGAAATATCCGTTCCATGGTCAATATCGAAGCCGCGTAAAAAGATTTGTTCTGCTTTACCTCCTCCTGCATGTTGGGCGATAAAAAGGCCTGGAACTATCTCCAATACATTTTGAGAGGTTTCAATTGGTCTAAGTTGAATGTCAACCTCCGAAATAGTTGAGACATTCTGCCCTAAGTCTTGAGTAACCTCAACATCTTGTATAGAAAGTACATCTGGTTTTAGGCTAATATTGAGGCTAGAAATGGTGCTATTTTTAACCGTAACCGTCTGGCTTATTTTGGTAAACCCGATAAAACTAACAGTTAGCGTATAGTTTCCTGCTTCAAGGTTTTTGAACTGAAACTTACCCAACTCATTTGTGGCTTTAGCAATATTGTTTTCTGCTAAAACTACGTGTGCGCCAACCATGGTTTCACCAGTTTCTTGGTTAAATATGGTGCCGCTAATGCTGCCACTTTGGGCAAAGAGAGAGGTGTTTATCAATAGATACACCACTCCCATAATCAATGAATTTTTCATTTGTTTAGGCAATATTTTATTGTGGAATGAGCATACTGAGTCCGAAAATGATCCGGTTGAGCTCATTCGAAAATGATTTTGAGACTGTGATTGTCCATCACAGGTGTTAATTGCCTAGAGGTTTGGTGGGGGAGTTAGTGGCCGATGGTTCAGCGTTAAATAGTGATTAGTGTATAAGTGTTTTCCCTCTTTGAGGGCTGCCGGTAAACAGTAAAGCTGTTTATCTGGTACTTCTAAAAACGTTAATGTAAAGAAGAATGCTTCGTTATCAGGGCTTTCTTGGTTTTGCTGCTCATTAAGTGCTTTTAGGGACCTACTATGGTCGCTTATATCATGTGTGTGGCCATGGGATTTTAACTCATTATGACTGTGTGGATGTGTATGGTGTGTTGCTTCTGACGGCTTAAGGTGGAAGTGTCCGACTTCATTATGATGGCGGTGTGCGTTTTCGTGATGATGGAACGGGTTTTCAATAGAGTGCAAAACCTTGTGTCCAAAGGCAACAGCCGCATAGCCAAACAGCAGCGTGGAGTATAACACCAGCAAAGTCTTCGCAACGATATTTTGCACCCTTAGTCAGTCATTTTTACGAGGGGCGAAATTAGTATAATGTGTTGCGCATAGACTTAACTACGTGTTGTTTTTTAGTGATTTTTATTCGAACGACTGAATATGGGGCTAATTGAAGGTCAATGGTTGAATTTTGAATAAATAGTAGGAACTTGCAGCATGAGCAAGAAAGCAGAAAAGTGGTTGTTGATTGTAGCGGTGGCACTTACCGTATTAGGAGTGCTGGGGCTTTATTTGGTGGGACCAGAACAATTGCCTAACCCTGAACAATCAGAGTATATTCTTCAACTAATACTCTATCCTTCTGCGCTCATCGTTATTCGCGGCATTTGGAAACAGACGCTTGAAAACAAAATAAGCTCAAAAAAGAAAGGGGATATACTGTGACGATAGATCTTTCAACTCCCGCACTACTTTTTCCAGCCATAACCCTTTTGCTTTTGGCTTATACAAACCGCTTTGTGGCATTGGCTAACTTGGCCAGAGGCCTTAGGCAGCGCTACAAAGAATCGCCCGATATGGATGCCACAATACTCGGTCAAATTAAGAATTTGCGTGTGCGATTGCTCCTTATTCGCAATATGCAGGCTTTAGGTATTGCCAGCTTTTTTAGTTGCGTACTTTGCATGGTAGTAATGTACTTAGGCAGACAAGTAGTAGCGGAATATATCTTTGGTTTGAGCCTGTTTTTGTTGTTGGGTTCTTTGTTACTTTCTTTTATCGAGACACAAATAAGCACAAAAGCGATCAGTATAGAGCTAAGTGATCTAGCGTCTAAGTCTGTCAAAAAATAATCCCTATTGGCTATATGAGATAATTGAAGGCCATTTGCATGGTCTTTTTTGTTGTTTATGGCAAAATTTTTAATTCAAATACTTGTCTAGACAAGTATTTTTACTTACTATTGATAAAGAATTACCACCATTATGGACTTCGGTAAGGCTCTCTTTCACCTTAATAATAATCTTGGCTATAACCTTTATCGGGCTTATTTGCTCTTTCATAGAGAGCTGATAAGAGGCTTGAAGGGCTACGGTGTTACACCGGAGCAATGGCAGGTTTTGATAATTTTATGGAATCACGGAAGCGTAACACCTACCGAAATAAGCCGTGTTACGCTTCAGGATCTTCCGACCATTTCGCGTATGCTGGTGCGTATGGAGCGAGATGGTTGGGTAAAAAGAGTGAAGAATGAGAAAGATGGTCGCTCATTTCATGTTGAACTCACCGAGAAGGGGAGGAAAAGCAAGAATGAGATGATCATACAAATAGACAATCATTTTGCTGTTTACATGAGCGAAGTGCCGCGTGATGTGCACAATGATTTAAGAAATGAGCTTCAGCATTTGCGAAGCATTTTAGGAGACTACACACCTGTTAAGTGACAGACGGTCCAGTCATTAAAAGAAGCGAGTAGGGCTTCATGGTCTTCATATGTTTAGGTTGATTGAAGATTACCGATGCGGAGAATGAACGATTGTCCGCATCGGAAATGACTTTTTCTGCCACCCGCTACCATCTCTACTAATTCCTTCCTAGCTTTCCGAAAAAACACTCCATGCGTAAACTATCATTGGCTATTCTTGCCGGTTTATTCCTTTTCGTCTCTTGTAATAATGCTGAAAAAAAGCAGGCGGAAACTACAGTAAAGGCCCGAGAAACCAGTTTTTTCAATACTGCTGCATTTGCACTGTATGGCTCCAAAGCATTTTATGCTTGGTCGGCAGATAGAATTCCTTTGGTAAGTGCGCACCGTGGTGGGCCATACCCTGGTTACCCCGAAAATGCAATTGAGACATTTGCCAATGTGGCGGAAAAAATGCCCGCTATTATTGAGTGCGATATTGCTATGACCAAGGATTCGGTTTTGGTGATGATGCATGATAACACAGTTGACCGAACAACTAATGGGACGGGAAAAGTAGCAGAACTTAGTTGGGCACAGTTGCAAGAACTGAAGCTTGTGGACAACGAGGGCACTTTAACTGAATTTGAAATTCCTACTTTGGATGAGGTGCTGGAATGGGGTTTTGGAAAAGTATTATTCACCCTAGATGTAAAAAGAGGCGTGCCTTTTAGTATGGTTGTAGATGCTGTTGAAGCCGCAAACATGGAGGCTTTTGCGGCTATTATTTCGTACAACGCGAATGATGCAAAACTGATTTACGACCTGAATCCTGATTTGATGATTTCGGTAGGTGCAGGTAGTATGGAAGCGTACCAGGCGCATAAAGCACTGGGTATTCCTGATGAAAATATGCTTGCTTTTGTTGGTGTGCGCGAACCGGAAAAAGCGGTGTATGATATGCTGCATGAAAAGGGAATCACTACTATATTAGGGGTGCTTGGCAATTTGGACAAACAAGCCGAGGCCAGGGGCGATCAGGTTTATGCTGGATTTGTAAAGCGTGGAGCTGATGCAATGTCTTCGGACAGGCCAATTGAAGCCGCTGAAGCTATAAAGGGGCTTTGGCCAAGTGAAAGTAAAAAATATAAATTCATAAATAAGTGATTGACTTAAGAAGCGATACCATTACCAAGCCCACTCCGGCCATGCTGGAGGCCATGATGAGTGCCAAAGTGGGTGATGATATGTTTGGTGAAGACCCTACAGTGGCAGAATTGGAGGATTACGTAGCCCAGCTCTTTGGAGTGGATGCAGCCTTGTATTGCCCATCTGGCACCATGACAAATCGGATTGGTATACGCTTGCACTGTAACTTGCAAGATGAGGTGATTTGCCACAAGTACTCGCATATCTACTTGTATGAAAGTGGTGGAATTATGTCGAATTCTGGTGCGTCTGTTCGCTTGTTGGAAGGAGAAAGAGGACTTATCACTTCGGATGCGGTAAAGGCTGCCATTCAACCGGATGATATTCATTCGCCAGTGTCTAAGTTAGTTTCTTTAGAGAACACGGCTAACAAGGGTGGCGGCAGCTGCTACGACTTTGAAGAAATTTATGCCATAAGAGAAACCTGCCACGAGCACGATTTGAGACTTCACCTAGATGGTGCCAGGCTTTTTAATGCCATGGTGAAAACAGGGCAAAAGCCGAAACAGTATGGCGAAGTTTTCGATACCATTTCAATCTGTTTGTCAAAGGGTTTGGGTGCGCCTGTTGGCTCACTAATTCTTGGTAGCCATGCCGATATTAAACGTGCCAAACGTATTCGCAAAGTTATGGGTGGTGCTTGGAGGCAAGCGGGCTATTTAGCTGCGGCTGGGCTTTATGCGCTCGAGAATAATGTGAAGCGTTTAGCTGAAGATCATGCTAGGGCGCAAAAAATGGCCAAAGTTTTAGAGGGTTTGGATTATGTGGAAGAAGTGCTGCCTTGTGAAACGAATATCTTGATTTTTAAAATTAACGCAGCGCAGTACACTAATGAACAATTTTTGGCTGCGCTTAAAGAAAATGATATACATGCATTTGGTTTTGGGCCTCAGCTAATTCGATTTGTGACCCATTTAGAATTTGATGATGCACAACTGGAAAAGACCATTGCTGTGCTTAAACAACTTTAACCATGAAGAGATTTTTTGGACTGATTGCCCTTGTGGCTTTATTTTTTTCTTGTGAACCAAAACAAACCGAGCAGAAAGTGGAAAAGGAGTCGGACACTGAGATTTTATTTGTAGGTACTTACACCAAAAAAGAAGGTCATGTGGATGGCAAAGGGAAGGGCGTGTATGTGTACGAAATGAATAGGAAAACCGGTGCTCTGAGCTTTTTATCGGTTTCCGATTCAATTGTGAGCCCTTCGTACGTGGCGGTTCATCCCAGCGGTGAATATGTTTACGCTGCCAACGAATATCATGGCGGTGATGATGCTTTTGCTACACTAAGTGCGCTAAAATATAATGCTGAAGATCATAGCTTAACGCTGATAAATCAGGTTTCGAGCATGGGGCAGTACCCTTGCCATATTTCAATCGACAATACGGGCAAGTTTGTAATGGCTGCTAACTATGACGGTGGTAGCGTAGTACTTTACCCTATACAGGAGGATGGCGCTTTGGGGGAGCTGGCTTCTTACAAAAAACATGAGGGTGGTTCTTC
This sequence comes from Rhodospirillaceae bacterium, assembly GCA_002718345.1. GTDB lineage: Bacteria > Pseudomonadota > Gammaproteobacteria > Steroidobacterales > Rariloculaceae > UBA6522. Next base: position 1,842 of record PBDA01000041.1, on the reverse strand, counting down.
TCACCCACGCCAGGATGCTCCGCATGCGCACCAGATCATTCAGCACCCAAGGTTGGGTTTTGTTACAGCCGTAGATTTGGGAGCCGACAAAATTTACGAATACAGTTTGGACACGCTTTCGCAGACTTTGGATTACGTTACGGATTATCCAAACTCTCCTGATATGTCGGGGCCTCGTCATATGGCATTTCACCCAACATTGAATATCTCATATACACTCAATGAGCTGATAGGTACCATTGAAGTGACCGAGTTGAGGGATTCGGATCGCTTTATGGGCAATATGCAGGTAATTTCTACGCAAGAAGATGGGGATGAAAGAGAGCCGGGCAGTGGTGCCATTAAGGTGCACCCGAATGGTAAGTTTTTATACTCTACCAATCGCTTCGATATAAACGAAGTAGTAGTGTTTAGCATAGGCGAAAAAGGTGAGTTAACCCGTGTTGGTTATCAGTCTACCTTGGGTAAAACCCCACGCGATATTGCGATTGACCCCTCTGGCAAGTTTTTGCTGGCGGCCAATCAAGACTCAGGCACAATTGTGACTTTCGCGATTGACCAAGAGACAGGCCTGCTTACGGAAACGGGTTATGTCGAAGAAGTACCTAGCGCTGTTTGTATTCAGTTTTTGAAGTAACTCGTGATAGGTAAAATCCATTCATTAGGGATAAATTTGAAAAAAGGATTTTACTCAGCCGCCACAATCCGTGTTCTCACGGATTGATGAGGGGCTGGATTTTATTCCTTTTGGTGAGGACACCAAAACGGGCGCTAAAGGGAAGAGAGCGGGCTTATTTTTTCAACTTAACCACTTTTCCACTTTTGGCGCTCTGCTTAGCTGCTTCAAGAATTTCCATTACTATCAGGTTATTTTCAAGTGCAGTAAGGTCGGTGTCTTTTAGCGCAACTTCACCGCGAACGACTGCGGCTAGTAGTGTGAAAGGATCGTCTCTTGGCGTTTCCTTGCTTAGGTTTGTGAGTTTTACTTCTTCTAAGTCGTCACCGAGTTTGTAGCGAAGGGTGCTGCCGTTATCGGCAATGATTTGTCCTGTTACTCCATAAACTTCCATGTCCTTTCGGGAAATTGGCCAGTTCCATGAAGCTTGTATCACAACTTGGGTTTTTGGGTACTGAAGCAGAATGGTGGCTTCATCATCCACATTCGGGTAGAGCTCTGGCTTATTAGTGGCCGTCATGGCGAAAACAGATGTTGGTTTTTCGCCTTTCATTAGCCAAGTGGCGAGGTTTGCGCCATAGCAGCCAAAGTCGGTAAGTGCGCCAGCTCCGTTTAGTTTAGGGTCGGTGAGCCACTCTAAAAACTCATCGTTTACGCCAATCTCTTTTGGGCCTCGGTGCCCATCGTGCACCACTATTTTACGAATGTCCCCCACCAGTTTTTCACTGTGCACCAAGTCATAAGCTTTTTGATTGCTGCCATACCAAGTGGTTTCGTAATTGGTTAGTAAGTGTATGTTGTGCTTTTTGGCGAGTGCGCTCATTTTCTTAGCATGGTCAAGGCTAACTGCTAGTGGTTTTTCCACCATTACGTGAATGCCTTTCGGAGCAAAAAAATCTACTACTTCTAGGTGGTCGTAGATGGTTCCAAAGGCTGTGACAGCCTCGGGCTGTGTGTTTTCCATTAGCCTTTCCATGCTATCGAAAACGATGTCCATAGAGTAGCCATGCTGATTGGTATAGCGTTGCGCAAGGTCTTTATTTGGTTCTACAATCCCGACTATTTCAATGTCGCCACGGTTTTCGCGGCCCAGAATCCAATGAACGTGTGTGTGGGTTAGTCCGATAACAGCTACTTTAACGGGCGGTGCTTTTTCTTGGGCTTGT
>PBDA01000040.1 GCA_002718345.1 Rhodospirillaceae bacterium | reverse complement strand
TTTCTTTTGCTTTTTTTATACCGCATTGGTTTTTAATTCTAAGGAGACAGCTGACAATCTTAGGAGATCAGGAGCTTTTATTCCTGGTATTCGCCCTGGACAACAGACAGCAGAGTATATTGATAGAGTGCTTACACGACTGACTTTCTGGGGAGCAATTTACATTACCGGGGTTTGCCTCCTCCCAGAGTTTATGATTCTAAGGTTCAATGTTCCCTTCTATTTTGGAGGAACGTCTCTTCTTATTATCGTAGTGGTTACGATGGATTTTATGTCGCAGTTGCAGGCTCATATGATGAGCCATCAGTATGATGGGTTACTAAAGAAAGCAAATTTACGTGGAGCTGGCAGAAGTTAATTTCGCCAGAATTAGCAAATGAAAGTTAGAGCATCAGTAAAAAAGATTTGTCGTAATTGCAAAATAGTTCGTCGTAAGGGTGTTGTAAGAGTGATTTGTACTGTTGACCCTAGACATAAGCAACGGCAAGGTTGAGGAAAAGATTATGGCACGTATTGCTGGCATTAATATTCCGGTAAATAAACATGTTTGTATTGCCCTGACACATATATTCGGTGTTGGTCGTAGTAGTGCAAAGATGGCATGTAAGGCTGCAGATATAGACCCTGCAACGCCTGTAAAAGATCTCACAGAACCTGAAATAGCAAAACTTAGAGATGTAATTTCAAAGTTTGTTGTTGAGGGAGATTTGCGTAGAGATACTGCAATGAATATTAAACGATTAATGGATTTGGGTTCCTATCGTGGGATCAGACATCGTCGAGGTTTGCCAACAAATGGACAACGTACCAAGACTAATGCGCGCACAAGAAAAGGGCCTCGTAGGCCCATTCGTAAGTAGATAACTCATAATTTGAATTGGACAAAAATGTAATGGCTCAACCTACTCGAACAAAGAAAAAAGCTAAGCGTACTGTGCTTGATGGTGTAGCACATATTCATGCGTCTTTTAATAATACGATTATTACAATTACCGATCGACAAGGTAATGCTTTGTCTTGGGCAACTTCTGGTGGTTGTGGTTTCAGGGGATCTAGAAAAAGTACCCCATTTGCTGCACAGGTAGCAGCAGAGAAAGCGGGAACAGCGGCAAAGGATTACGGCCTTAAAAACTTGGAGGTTAGGGTTAAAGGCCCGGGCCCTGGTCGTGAGTCAGCAGTTCGTGCACTGAATGCGGTTGGTTATAGGATTACTCAAATCGAAGATGTAACTCCTATTCCTCATAATGGCTGTCGACCGCCAAAACGGCGTCGAGTGTAGGCGGAAATAAAAATGGCGAGATATATAGGACCCACGTGTAAGTTAGCCCGTCGAGAGGGCACTGATTTATTTTTGAAGAGCGGCGTTAAGCCTCTAGAGTCTAAGTGTAAGCTTGAGGTGCCACCAGGCGGCCCTGGCCAACGTAGACCGCGTCTATCAGACTATGGCATGCAGCTTCGAGAGAAACAAAAATTACGAAGAATGTATGGTGTTCTTGAGCGTCAATTCCGGAACTACTATAAAAGAGCTGCACGCGGTAAAGGATCTACGGGGGAGAATCTATTGCGTATGCTTGAATCTCGTTTAGATAATGTTGTTTATCGAATGGGATTTGCTTCTACGCGTGCTGAGGCTAGACAGCTTGTTAGTCATAAGGGAATCGTAGTAAATGAAAAGATTGTAAATATACCTTCTTTTCAGGTGAAAGCAGGAGATAGGGTGGCAATTAGAGAGCGCGCTAAAACGCAGTCTCGTATCAAGTCTGCCTTAGATATTGCAACTCAAGTTGGCATGCCTGACTGGGTTGAGGTTGACGATAAGAAGATGGAAGGAGTGCTAAAAGCACTACCGGAAAGGGAAGAAATTCTTCCAGACATTAATGAAAACTTGGTAGTTGAGTTGTACTCCAAGTAATAGAGATAGAGGAACCCCAGATGCAGGAATCAGTAACTGAATTCTTGAAGCCCCGGACTGTCAAGGTCGATTTGATCAGCGATAATAAAGCAAAGATTATCGTAGAGCCTTTTGAGCGTGGTTTCGGACACACTCTCGGTAATGCAATACGGCGAGTGCTCTTATCCTCCATGCCAGGCGCAGCAATAGTGGAGGCTGAAATAGAAGGAGTGCTTCATGAATATACTAGCATCGAGGGTGTACAAGAAGATGTGGTTGATATTCTTCTTAATCTTAAGGATGTTGCCATCCTTATGCACTCCAGAGAAGAGGCTGAACTCAGCTTATCAAAAAAGGGTCCAGGTCCAGTTACAGCAGGTGATATTGAGTGTGATCATGATATTGAGGTTGTGAATCCTGATTTCGTGATCGCTAATCTAACTCAGTCTGGGGAAATTAGGGCATTTTTAAAGGTAGTGCTTGGTAGAGGATACAAACCTGCTGAAAAGCAGGATCCCTTTGAAGAGCAGACGCGTCCAATTGGAAGGCTTCAGATTGATGCCTCATTCAGCCCCGTCCGTAAGGTTACTTATAGTGTAGAAAGTGCCAGGGTTGAACAGCGTACAGATCTAGATAAATTAGTTGTAGAAATTGAAACAAACGGCACAATTGACCCAGAAGAAGCTATTAGACGAGCTGGCACAATTTTGCAAAATCAGCTTGAAGTATTTCTTGATTTGCAGGGTGAAGATGATCTGAACCAAGGAATTGATGAGACTCAAATTGATCCTGTTCTCCTGAGGCCTGTAGATGAGCTAGAACTTACTGTGCGATCAGCAAACTGTTTAAAAGCAGAACATATTAATTATATTGGAGATCTAGTGCAGAGAACGGAAGTTGAATTGTTAAGAACACCAAATCTTGGCAAAAAGTCTTTAACTGAGATCAAAGATGTTTTGGCATCTCATGGGCTTACTTTGGGAGAGCGTTTGGAGAATTGGCCGCCGCCATCATTACAATCAGAGGATGAGGCTGAGACTGCAGCATCATAATAGTTGAGGAACTTTTCAATGCGTCATCGAAAATCTGGTAGAAAACTTGGCAGAAACTCGTCTCATCGAAAAGCGATGTTTCGTAATATGGCAGCATCCCTTTTTCGACATGAGACTATAAAAACGACATTACCAAAGGCCAAAGAGTTGCGTCGTGTGGCTGAGCCATTAATAACTCTCGCAAAACAGGATGGTACTGCTCGGAGGAGACTGGCTTTTTCTCGTCTAAGAGATGATGCGGCCGTAGGGAAGCTGTTTAATGAGTTAGGACCAAGATTCAAGGATAGGCCAGGGGGTTATCTTAGAATATTAAAGATGGGTTATCGCGCAGGAGATGCGGCACCCATGGCATTAGTACAGCTTATGGATCAGCCGAAAGAGAACTAAATCTATTTAGCTCAGATAGTTACTCAAGCTTATAGTTTTGTCCTGCTACGATAGTGCCACCTTTTTAAACGCGGATCGTGTCAGATTAAGGTGCTCTCCATGCGTCACAAGAATATTGTCTTCTATTCTTACGCCGCCATAGACCATCATTTTTTCCACTTCAGTCCAGTTAATTAAGTTAGAGGATGAACTGCTTTTAAGTTTTTCCAATAACGATGGTATGAAATAAATTCCTGGTTCTATAGTGAGAACAAAATTAGGTTCTAGGTGTCTTGTTAGGCGTAAAAAGGGATGATCCTTAGATGGTTTTATGTGTTTTCCATCAGGAGTTGAGAGGTATCCACCCTTGTCATGCACTTGAAGTCCAAGTAGGTGTCCAAGTCCATGGGGCAGAAAAAATTTAGTTATTCCTCTCTCATATATTATTTCTTCAGCTTCAGCTTTTATGAGATTGTTTTCTTTTAGGACGCCTGCTAACAGTACATGAGTTAATTCATTTAAAAAAATAAAACTAACTCCACTTTTTGCTTCAGCACATATGTTCTGTTGAAGTTCATTTATCGATTTAATCAAGTTTTCAAAGTTGCTTTTCTTTTCTGAAATAGTCCTAGTGATATCAGACGCATAACCGTTAAAAGTTGCCCCTGCATCTAATAGAAACGAATGAAAAGTTTCTGGTGCTTTTTTATTTAAGTTTTGATAGTGAAGAGTACTAGCATGTTCATTGAGCGCTACTATATTCTGATAAGGTAATTCGGATTCGCGTTGCTGTGTTTCGTTGCAGTAGATCTGATTTAGTTCAAACTCAGAATATTTATTTGTTTTTAAAGTTAATTTTTTTTGTACTACAGCATGGCCAGTAGCTGCAATTTTATTTGCTTCTGTAATGCAAGCAATTTCATATTCAGTTTTATAAGCGCGATGAAAGTCTAGGTAATCAAACAGTGCTTGATCATTAATAGTTGAAAATTCTGCTAATAAAGGGGCATTTTCCCCAATTGCAGCAAGCTTGTCTGATGAAATCTCCAAGACCTCCAACATTTCTTTTTCATCTGATACTGTCAAGATTTTAAAATAATTTGTCCAAAAACCTGAAGGAGTCTCGGGTGATTTATGCCAGAAATCAGTGCTTTCTGTATGTACTAATACTGGTTTATCTCCAGGCATTATTTTTATTGCTGAGTTTGGAAACACTTGAGGGATCAATGCGTTAAAATAAGGTTCACTGTAAAAAGGATATTTATTATCGTCTCGGAACCTTGTGTTTTGAGATCCTGAAAAAACGATGATTCCATCTAACTTATTAATTTCACAGGCCTCAGTAAATCGCCGAGACCATTTATCTAGATGTTTGGAATAAAGTGTCTTTAGTTTATCCAATGTTATTTTTTGTGTGTAGCTATGAAAAATAATGGTTACATTGATGTATTCAGCAAAAAGAAACTCGTGAATAATACACGCCATTACAAGATTAATTCATAATTTTAGATAAAAGTGTAAGAGTAGTAATAAAAATGGACAGACCTGCTGGAAATCTTTTCTCGACTCGTTCGGTAGTCATGGCAACTAATGGCATGGCTGCAACAAGTCATCCTCTTGCGACACAGATTGCAATAGATATTCTTAAAAGAGGTGGTAGCGCTGTTGACGGCGCAATAGCTGCTAATGCCGCATTAGGTTTAATGGAGCCTACTGGTAGTGGCATTGGTGGGGATCTATTTGCAATTTACTGGCAAGCTGAAGAACAAGTATTGGTCGGACTCAATGCTAGCGGCAAGTCTCCCAAGTCGTTAAGTTACAAGGAAATGGTAAGTGCATGCCCGGATGGAAAAATTCCAGCATATGGTCCTTTGAGTGTTAGTACACCAGGTGCAGTAGATGGTTGGTTCAAGTTGCATGAGAGGTACGGCAAGATAACTATGACTGACCTGTTAGCGCCTTCTATTGCCTATGCTAAAAATGGGTTTCCTGTTACTGAAATAATTGCAGCAACATGGGCTAGTGATGCAGAAAAATTGAAAAAATATCCCGGCTTCGCTGAGACTTTTATGCCGAATGGTTGCGCACCCATTCGAGGAGAAATTTTTAAAAATCCTAGATTAGCTAATACATACAGCTGCATTGCTAGGGATGGGCGAGATGGTTTTTATTCTGGCGATATTGCCCAAACAATTGGTGATTATATGTCATTAAACGATGGCTTTTTGAGTGCCAGTGACCTAGAGGAGCATAAATCAGATTGGGTGGATCCTGTTTCAACCAATTATAGGGGTTACGATGTTTGGGAACTTCCTCCCAACGGCCAGGGAATTGCGGTTTTACAGATGCTGAATATTTTGGAAAATTTTGATTTAAGTTCTCTTGGTTGGGGCAGTAGGGAATATCTTCATTTGTTAATAGAGGCCAAAAAACTTGCTTTTGAAGATAGAGCTCATTTTTATGCTGATCCTCAATTTTCAACGGTACCAGTAGCTCAACTAATTGGAAAATCTTATGCTGCAGATCGCGCAGATTTAATCAATGTAAAAAAAGCATCTGTGGAACTTTCATATGGCGAACCCAAAATGCTTAATAGGGGAGATACGGTTTATTTAACTGTAGCTGATGCGTGTGGGAATATGCTTTCTTTAATCCAGAGTAATTATAGAGGCATGGGTTCTGGTATGACGCCAGGAGATTTAGGTTTTGTCTTACAAGATAGAGGTGAAATGTTCAATCTAAATAAGGGACATGCGAATGTTTATTCGCCTGGGAAGCGCCCATTTCATACTATTATTCCTGCATTTGTAACTAAAGCGGGACAACCTTTCTTAAGTTTTGGAGTAATGGGAGCAGCTATGCAGCCGCAGGGCCAAGTACAAATAATTAATAATATTATTGACTTTGGGATGGATATTCAGGCAGCAGGAGATGCCCCAAGAGTTAGACATGATGGTTCTAGTGACCCTATGGGAGAGAGAATGAACGATGGGGGAACAGTTTATCTAGAAACTGGTCATAGTGACTTAATTTTGGAAGAACTAGAAGCGATTGGTCATAGCGTAGCTCGGGATTCAGAAGGTTATGGGGGGTACCAAGCAATTCAAAAGCATAATGAAAGTGGGGTTTATCTGGGTGCTTCTGAGTCACGAAAGGACGGGCATGCTGCGGGATACTAAGCAACTGAATTGAGTAGAATGGACACAATACTTACAGGCATTACAACAACCGGCATACCCCATATTGGTAACTATGTTGGAGCAATTAGGCCATCGGTTGTGGCCAGTCTAGATCAACGAACCACTTCTTTTTATTTCTTGGCTGACTATCACTCTTTAGTAAAAAGTGGCAATGCTGCAGAGGTGGCAACTTCAACACTTGAAATTGCTGCTAGCTGGTTAGCATCTGGATTGAGCCCAGATGCCGCTTTTTATCGGCAATCTGATGTTCCTGAGATTATGGAGCTTTCCTGGATACTAACATGCATGACGGCAAAAGGATTAATGAATAGGGCTCATGCTTACAAAGCGGCTGTTGCCGAAAATGAGTCAAGTGATAACAAAGATCCAGATAAGGGAATAAGCATGGGACTTTTTTGTTATCCAGTGCTTATGGCTGCTGATATTTTAATGTTCAAGGCTAATAAAGTCCCTGTGGGTAAGGATCAAATACAACATGTAGAAATGGCTCGTGATATTGCAGGACGCTTTAATCATCATTATGGGGAAGTATTCGTTCTTCCTGAAGCAGTTGTTAATGACAGTATGCCTGTTCTTCCTGGTCTTGATGGACGTAAGATGTCAAAGAGTTATCAAAATACCATACCTCTTTTTTCTGATGAGAAGTCATTGCGTAAAATGATAATGAAAATAAAAACTAACTCACAAGAACCCGGTGAACCTAAGAATCCTGAAACAAGTTCGTTATTCTCTATATATCAGGCTTTTTCTTCAGAGGAAGAAGTATTGAGGATGCGTGAGCGCTATGCGGAAGGATTAGGTTGGGGAGAGATCAAGAAAATGCTTTTCGAATGCATAAATGATCAGTTAGTAGAGCCGAGAAAAGAATATGAAAAATTAATGGCAGAACCTGAATATATCGAGCAGCTTTTGCAATTTGGTGCTAAAAAGGCTAGGCAAGTAAGCCGGCCTTTTATTCGCGAAATTAGAGATGCTGTAGGACTTCGGCCGCTTTCTAAAGACTGATTTTATTGGCTTTTTTATAAAGCATTAAGCTTGGCTAAGCACATACCCGTATGGGATTCTGGGTTTTTTGAGATGCTTTCTGGCGTGCCTGTAGCAATGATTCTGCCGCCCTTTGACCCACCTTCTGGCCCAAGGTCAATAACCCAATCTGCGGTTTTAATAACTTCTAAATTGTGCTCAATTATAACAATTGTATTTCCTTGATCTCTAAGCTCATATAGCACTTCTAGTAATTGAGAAATATCATGAAAATGTAATCCAGTAGTTGGTTCATCAAGAACGTATAGTGTTGAGCCGGTGCTGCGCTTGGAAAGTTCTTTGGCAAGTTTGATTCTTTGCGCTTCTCCCCCTGAAAGGGTTACTGCGTTTTGCCCAAGCTGAACATATCCAAGACCAACTGACATTAAAGTTTCAAGTTTTCTTCTTATATTTGGAACATTGCGAAAAAAATTAAACGCAGTTTCAGTTGTCATCTGTAGTATTTCATGAATATTTTTTCCTTTATAACGAATATCAAGCGTTTCTCTGTTATAACGTTTTCCGTTACAGATATCACATGAGACATATACATCTGGTAAAAAATGCATTTCTACTTTGATAACACCGTCTCCCTGGCATGATTCACATCGACCTCCTTTTACATTAAAACTAAACCTACCAGCTTTATAGCCGCGTGACCGAGATTCCTTTGTAGCAGCAAATAGTTCCCGAAGAGGAGCAAATAGTCCTGTATAGGTTGCTGGGTTAGACCGCGGTGTACGCCCAATTGGGTTTTGATTAATTTCTATCACGCGATCAATAAGTTCTAGCCCAGAAGATTTTTTAAAAGGAGCAGTTTCATAATTATTTTTATTTACTGTATTCGAGGCAACGTTATATAGAGTGTCATTTATAAGCGTACTTTTCCCTGACCCTGATACGCCAGTAACGCATGTTAAAAGTCCGACGGGCACATCAACATCAACATTTTTTAAGTTATTTCCACATGCACCTCTTATGCTTAATACTGATTGAGGGTTATATTCTCGGCGATTTTTGGGTAGAGGAATCTGGAATTTCCGCGCAAGATATTGACCTGTTAGTGATATCTCAGTTGCCTTAATATTTTCGGGCGTGCCTTCAGCTATTACCCTGCCACCATGTGTTCCAGCACCTGGACCTATATCAATCACATGGTCTGCAGCTAGTATAGTTTCTTCATCGTGCTCCACCACTATCACGGTATTTCCTATATCTCGTAATTGTTGAAGTGTATCTAGAAGCCTATGGTGGTCGCGTTGATGCAGGCCGATTGAAGGTTCATCCAATATATAAACAACACCTATTAACCCTGATCCAATTTGACTAGCAAGACGTATTCTTTGTGACTCCCCGCCAGATAGCGTATCTGCCCCTCGACTCAGAGTTAGGTAATCAAGGCCCACATCTATTAGGAAGCCAAGACGACTTTTTATTTCTTGAGCAATCTTTTCTGCAATTTCACCTCGCCAACCGGGTATTTTTAGTTTAGAGAAAAAAGTAAATGACTCATTTATCGTTTTTGATGTTATGGCATGAATTGTATGGTTCTGAAGTAGTACATTTCTTGAATCATCATTCAAACGAGATCCCTTGCATCGAATGCATGTTTGAATGCTTTGGTACTTTCCAAGTTCTTCGCGAACAGCATTAGAATCGGTTTCTGTATATCGCCGTTGCATATTTGGGATAATGCCCTCAAAGGAATGGAATCGGGCACACTTATTACTATCAGAATTTACATAGTGAAATTTAATTTGTTCATCTTTGCTACCAAAGAGTATAACTTTCTGTACTGTTTCTGAAAGAGTCTCGAATGGAGACTCAATATCAAAAGAATAGTGATTTGCAAGACCTGTGATAAGTTGAAAGTAATGTTCGTTTCGCCGATCCCATCCACGGACTGCTCCGCCAGCTAAGGAAAGGTGTGGGTGGCGAACTACACGTTTTGGGTCAAAAAATCGATGCATTCCAAGGCCATCGCAATCTGTGCAAGCTCCTGCAGGATTGTTGAATGAAAATAACCTAGGTTCAAGTTCCGAGATTCCGTAGCCACAAGTTGAACATGCAAACTTATTAGAGAAAGTTTTTTCTTCTGTTGTCTCATCCATTAAAACTATACGAACCGTACTGTTTGAAAGCTCTAAGCCTGTTTCAATGGACTCTGCAAGTCGAAGTTGTAGATCTCGGCGCACCTTTAACCGATCTATTACAGCTTCTATCGTGTGCCGCTCTTTTGGATCCATTTGAGGGATGCTTTCCAATTCACAAACCAACCCATTAATCCTTGCTCTGATAAAACCACGTGTTTTCAATTCCTTAAATAATTCTGCATGGTTTCCTTTTTTTAAATTAATAAGAGGAGCCAGAATCATCACTCGTGTGCCCTCTTGAAGGGACATAACTTGGTCGACCATCTGTGAGATGCTTTGCGCATTTAGGGCTGTTTTATGAATTGGGCAATGAGGTTCGCCTGCACGAGCAAAGAGTAACCTTAGGTAATCATAGATTTCGGTAACTGTGCCTACAGTAGAACGTGGGTTATGTGAGGATGATTTTTGTTCAATTGAGATAGTAGGTGAAAGTCCTTCTATATGATCAATTTTAGGTTTTGGCATAACAGATAGAAACTGTCTGGCATAGGTTGAGAGAGACTCAACATAGCGACGCTGTCCTTCGGCATAAATTGTGTCGAATGCCAGTGATGACTTGCCTGACCCAGATAGACCTGTAATGACAATTAGCTTATTTCGCGGGAGATCAAGATTTATATCTTTGAGATTATGCGTTCTAGCACCGCGTAAGCGGATATGAGTGGTGGACATACCCTGGAGAACCCTTAGCCAAGTTAATTCCCTACTATACGATGCCTCAAAACTGCTAAGCAAAGATATCTGTCAGATTTAACAACTGCTTTTTGCTAAAGCATTATCTGTTGGTTGATCAGGCAGTGCCCACAAATGCTGGCGAATGGTATGCTAATCAAACTGTATTAGATGTCATTTAAACAGGAGTTAATAAGTAAAAATGCTTCGCTTCTTTCTTTTAGATCGTACTAAAGCCTTTATTCTCTTTTCATTGGTATCCTCATATGGCATAGCCCAGGACAACATTTACGAGAAAAGTCTCAACTGGGCCAAGCCACCAGGTCGAGAAATGGGTGCTGTTAGTTGGACTCACCCGGACACTGATGGAAATATTTGGATTGCAGAGAGATGCGGGCAGAACAGCTGTTCAGGCCGTGAAACCTTTTCTCCTATCCACATGTATGACTCGACTGGACGTTGGGTTAAAAGTTTTGGCGAAGGTATGTTTGTGTTTCCTCACGGTATTTATGTGGATGCTGCTGGAAATATTTGGGTAACAGATGCTGGTGGAGAGGGTGAATTAGGAAATCAGGTATTCAAGTTTACACCTGAAGGTGAAGTTTTAATGACGCTTGGCCAGGCAGGTGTTTCAGGTTCAAGCCCGGAACACTTCAGTGAGCCGACAGATGTTGTTGTCTCTGAGAATGGCGATATTTTTGTTGCGGATGGTCATTCGGCTGATGGCAATAATCGCATTATGAAATTTTCTGCAGATGGTTCATTTATAAATAGTTGGGGTGTTAGTGGGTCTGGTCCTGGTGAGTTTCTTATTCCTCATGCTTTAGCAATGGATTCTCAAGGTAGGTTATTTGTGGGTGACCGTAACAATAATAGAATTCAAATTTTTGACCAGGATGGAAATTTCATTGATGAGTGGGATCATTTCGGCCGCCCCTCTGGGGTATACATTGCTTTGAACGATATTATTTACGTTTCAGATAACACGTCTAATAGGCTACGTAACCCTGGCTGGGTCAGAGGTGTACGAGTGGGTAGCGCTATTGATGGGTCTGTTTTTGTATTTATCCCTGACGATTCGTTTAATCCAGATAACTCCAGTGCAACTGGGGCCCACGGCATTTCGGCTAGTCCTCATGGGGTTATTTATGGTGGCGAAGTAGGTAGTAGAAGTGTCTTGGTGCATCAGCCTCAGTGATAATATGGGTTGCTTGGTAAGTGATCTGTAAAACTTGGTGGAATTAGTCAAACTCCTGCGTACAATGTAGTGAGTTACTAATGTAAGTGGTTTTAAGGACCTAGGAGCATCAATGGCAAGAGGTATTAACAAGGTGATTTTGGTTGGTAATCTTGGAGCGGACCCTGAAACAAGAGCCATGCCAAGTGGTAGTCCTGTAACTAACATTACAGTTGCAACATCTGAATCCTGGAAAGATAAAGAAACGGGCGAACAGAAAGACAGAACAGAGTGGCATAAGGTAGTTTTTTTTAACAGGCTAGCGGAGATTGCGGGCGAATATTTAAATAAAGGTTCACAGGTATATATTGAAGGACAGCTTCGTACCCAAAAGTGGCAAGATCGTGACGGGAACGATCGTTGGACTACTGAAATAGTAGCAAATCAGATGCAGATGTTAGGGGGAAGGCCTGGATCAGGTGCACCAGCCCAAGCACCAAGTCAAGATTTACCATCACAGGGCACTATGGATAGCAGCTCGGATTCATCCGCTCCTCCCTTTGACGATGAAATCCCTTTCTAACAATAGTAATTGAATGTATGGCCTTAGGTTAGGTGGCAATCTTGTTCTCCATTAATCCAAAAATGATTATCTGTATAACAATCACTTAATAATTCATGTCTGATCGACTTTTCATTAAAACTTTTGGTTGCCAGATGAATGAATATGATTCATCAAAGATGATGGATGTATTAGCAGATAGCTTGGATATAAAGGAAACGAGCAGCATTGAGGAAGCTGATATTCTGTTGCTAAATACTTGCTCTGTAAGAGAAAAAGCTCAGGAAAAAGTTTTTTCTTTGCTTGGCAGATGGCGTGAATATAAAGAGGATCAGCCACATAAAATCATTGGAGTTGGTGGTTGTGTTGCAAGCCAAGAAGGGGAAGCAATCCTTGCTAGAGCGCCTTTTGTGGATTTGGTTTTTGGCCCACAAACACTCCATAGATTGCCCGACATGATTGGTCAAGTACGTGCGGGCCAATCTCGGGTTGTAGATGTTAGTTTTCCAGAGATTGAAAAATTTGATGAAATACCAAGCCCAACATCTTCTATGGCAACAGCTTTTGTATCTGTTATGGAGGGTTGCAGCAAGTACTGTACATTCTGTGTAGTACCTTACACACGTGGCGAAGAAATTAGTCGTCCACTAGATGATGTAATAGCAGAGATTGTGACTTTGTCTGAATTAGGAGTTAAGGAAATTAACCTTTTAGGCCAGAATGTGAATGCTTATCGTGGTTCCGTGTACACAGGAGGCACTGCGGATCTTGCGACTTTAATACATTATGTGGCAGCGATAGATGGAATTGAAAGAATACGTTTCACAACATCTCATCCTAGTGAATTTGATGAACCACTGATTCGGGCTTATGCTGACGTCAAAGAATTGGCAAGTTATTTGCATTTGCCAGTTCAAAGTGGATCGGATCGGGTGTTGCAACTTATGAAGCGCGGGTACTCAGTTTCAGAGTACATTGAAAAAATAGAAGCGTTGAAAGAAAGTAGGCCAGGAATTTCTATTTCATCTGACTTTATAGTTGGATTTCCTGGCGAAGATGAAACTGATTTTGAAGCTACTCTGGACTTGATAAAACGAATTGGGTTTGATCAGTCGTTTAGCTTTATTTACAGTCAAAGGCCAGGCACACCTGCGGCAACAGTAAGAGATGGGATATCTCGTGAGATTAAGCAAAAGCGTTTAAGTCAACTTCAAGCCCTCATAAATGAACAAGCATGGAATATCAGCAATGCTATGGTTGGGCGGGTAGAGCGTATTTTGGTTGAAAAGCTTTCAAAAAAATCTCAACATGAAGTTACAGGAAGAACTGAAAATAATCGTTGGGTAAATTTTTCTGGTAGTGCTTCACTAATTGGCCAATTTGTAGATGTGCAAATTTCTGAGGCATTGCCTAACTCATTAAGAGGGCGCCTTCTTAAAGTTGTGAATGAGAAGTCTGTTGCCTGAAACATCTAAAGACTTAAATACACTTGAAGTTATCCTCATGCCGGATGACTGTCATCGTATGGCTAATTTATGTGGTCAGTTTGATGAACACTTAAAGAAAATTGAACAAGATTTAAGTATATGCATAAAAAATCGAGGTAATCATTTTCAGCTTAATGGAGAGATAGAGTCTACTGAGGTTGGAAAGGATGTTTTGGAGGAGCTTTTCTCTCTTACCGAGAGGTCTAGTTTGGACCTTGAGCGTGTACACCTCTGCTTACAGGAAAACTCTAGGCCTGATCGTCACATTCGTCGAGAGAATATGGTTTTTAGTACAAAGAGGAGGGATGTCCGCGCTAGAGGAAATAATCAAATTTCCTATGCACTAGCTATGAGATCTAAGGACCTGACATTTGGCATAGGCCCAGCTGGCACTGGAAAAACCTATCTTGCAGTGGCAGCAAGTGTGGAGGCTCTAGATACAGATGCGGTAAGAAGAATTGTGCTGGTTCGGCCTGCTGTTGAAGCAGGAGAGAGGCTTGGGTTTTTGCCTGGAGACATGTCTCAAAAGGTAGATCCTTACCTTAGACCAATGTACGACGCTCTCTATGAAATGATGGGGTTTGAGCGTGTTGGTCGTCTAATAGAGCGAAATATTATTGAGATAGCACCTCTTGCATTTATGCGCGGACGTACTCTTAACGAGTCTTTTGTTATCTTAGATGAGGCACAAAATACGACAGTGGAGCAGATGAAAATGTTTCTGACTAGAATTGGATTTGGATCAAGAGCAGTAGTAACGGGTGATGTAACCCAGACTGACTTACCTAAGGGGGTAGAATCTGGGCTCAAACACGCGAGCCGTATTTTACGGGATGTCACTGGCGTAAAGTTTGTGCGTTTTGACCCTAAGGACGTTGTTAGGCATAGGCTGGTTCAAAGAATTGTTGAGGCTTATGGAAAAGATAAGGGCTAGAAGGGTTCCAACACAATAAGTGAAGTTTCACTATCAGGGGGGCTATCTGGAAATCATCATTCAAAATGCTTATCACTTTGAGCAGATTCCACTTAGTAGCCGAATTAAAAGTTGGGTTAATTGCGCGTTAGGGGAGGATCGGCCTGGTGAACTTACGGTTCGTATTGTGAATGAGTTTGAAAGTGCCGCTCTTAATGAAAGGTATCGTAAAGTTGCGGGTGCTACGAATATTTTGGCATTTCCCTATCAGAGCTGTGACACTGATTTGCTGCCAGAATCAGAAATTATTGGTGATCTTGTAGTCTGTGCACCAGTTCTTGAGCGTGAGGCAACCGCCCAAGGTAAGGCTTTAATAGCTCATTGGGCTCATATCTTGATTCATGGGTCACTCCATTTGATTGGGTATGATCATGAAAATAAGGAGGAAGCAAAAGCTATGGAAGCTAAGGAAAGGGTGCTTTTAGAAGCATTAGGTTTCGATAATCCTTATAAATATAGGCAATAAGTCTTGCAAGGTGTTCATCAGGATTGCAAGATAGGGGTTATCCATGTCAGAAGATTTACCTCCTAGTAGAAATAGTCTCGTGAAACCAAGTTGGTGGTCGCGTCTTTTCCGCGCACGTGGCGAAGAGGTTGCTGTGCGAGAAGATGTTGCGGATTTCTTAGTCAGATGTCGTCGTAGAAATCTTCTTGCCCCAGAGGAGCATGCCATGCTCCAAGGGGTTTTGAATGTTTCAGAAACACGGGTTCGTGATATTATGGTTCCGCGTTCTCACATGGTCGTCTTAGAATTAGATGATCCTCCAAAAAAATTAAGAGATACTATTATAGAGTCTGGTCATTCTAGATTTCCTGTTATTGGGGAGGATCGTGACCAAGTGATCGGAATTCTTTTGGCTAAAGATTTTCTTAAACATGTAGTGGAAAGTCATGTAGATGAGGTATTTGATATAGAAAAATTGCTGAGGCCCGCTGTTTTTATACCAGAAAGTAAACGCTTGGATGCACTGCTCACCCAGTTTAGGGAAAGCCATAATCATATGGCGATTGTTGTAGATGAATATGCTGGTGTAGCTGGCCTTGCAACAATTGAAGATGTGCTTGAACAGATAGTCGGGGATATTGATGATGAGCATGATGCAGAAGAGGTTCAGTCTATTAATGATAATGGGGGAGGACGATTTACTGTATTGGCTTTAACAAGAATTGAGGAATTTAATGATTACTTTCACACGAGCTTCTTAGACAATGAATACGATACTCTTGGGGGGCTTATCATGCACGAGCTAGGTCGATTGCCTAGGCGTGGAGAGGCGTTAGAGTTTTCTGGTTTTCTTTTTCGAACACTCAGGGCTGATCGTCGTCGGGTCCACTCAGTTGAGGTCACTAGGATCCCCGCTGTCGACATAGATTAAACATTACGCTTTTTTCAGCGTGGAATTTCCATACAAGTATAGGCTTCTAATATCATTTTTTGCTGGGCTATTTCTGCCCTTAGCGTACGCACCATTTAATTTATTCTGGCTCGCCCCTCTTAGTTATGCCTGCCTTTTTTTTAGTTGGAATAGACTGAAACCGTCACGTAGTTTCATTTGTGGCTTTATTTTTGGGTGCACCAGTTTTTTTTCAGGTATTCACTGGGTATACGTTAGCATTCATGATTTTGGCCAGCTGCACCCTGTTATAGCAGCCTTGCTTACATTGTTATTAGTAATGGTTTTGGCTTGCTACACAGGACTCACTGGGTGTGTTGCAGTTAGGTGGTTTCCCAGTGAAGGTCCAAAAGCATGGTTAGTTTCTTTCCCTGCCATTTGGGTGCTATTTGAGTGGTTACGTGGATGGTTTCTCAGTGGTTTTGGTTGGCTTTCCGCAGGTTACAGCCAGACTGACTCCTGGCTTATGGGGTTTGCACCAATTGGGGGGGTCTATCTTATGTCGTGGATAGTCTTACTTAGTGCTGGGTCTATTGTGTGCATACTAATTGGTTCTTCTAGATTACGGATACGCGTTCTTTTTTTTATGGCTATTTTGTGGGGTATCGGTTTTACTCTCAACAAGTATTCTTGGGGTTATGGAAATGGAAGAGCATTAACAGTTTCTCTCATTCAAGGAGCGATACCTCAGGATATCAAGTGGCAGCCAGAGCAATTTATACCTACTCTAGAACTCTACAAATCATTGACTGAAGAAAGTAAAGATAGCCATTTAATACTTTGGCCAGAGGCAGCAATACCTGCTCTTTATCATACAGTTGAAGGTTTTCTAGAAGAGGTGAATGCTATTGCTTTGGAGAATGGTAGTACTGTAGCTCTTGGAATTCTGAGAGATGATCCAAGTGGTGAAACTATACAAAATACGCTTGCAATTCTCGATGAGGAGACCCGGTTTTACGTAAAACGTCACCTCGTTCCCTACGGGGAAGTATTTCCTGTTCCAGGTTTTATAAGAAACTGGTTGCGTTTAATGAATTTGCCGTATACAGATTTGGCATCAGGTGAACCTGATCAGCCACCAATGCAAATTGCAGGTGAAATGGCCGCCATTACTATTTGCTACGAAGATTTGTTTGGTGCTGAGCAACTTCACTATTTTCCTAAAGCTTCCTTGATAGTTAATGTAAGTAATGATGCGTGGTTTGGTGACACAATTGCGCCTCACCAGCACTTACAAATCTCAAGAGTTAGATCTGCCGAAGTAGGGCGGTATACATTGAGGGCTACTAACACAGGAATATCTGCTGTCATCGATCCGCTCGGTAAGGTAGTGAGTCGCTCACCTCAGTTTGAGCCTCATGTACTGAAGGCAGTGGTTCAGGGATATACAGGAAGTACGCCCTATGTTTTATGGGGAAACTATTTTTCCACTTTGGCCGCATTTATGGTATTGCTAATTCAATTTCTAGTTACAAAATTTACGATCCGTCCAGGAACATAGATTGACTTTACTATTTTTTTATCAGAGAGGTGCCTTGCAACATTTTCATCATTTTTAGCAGTAGTTAGTATTGTTTCTTCTGTGGTGTCAATAGGAATTGTTATGCGACCACGCATTTTTCCATTTACTTGCACAATTACTTCTACTACTTCGTTTTTCAAATAATCTTGATTAGTTTCTGGCCACTTCATATATGCTAGTGACTCGGTATTACCAAGATGCTCCCATAGCTCCTCTGCTAGATGTGGTGAAAGTGGCGCAAGCAATAAAACAAAGTTGTTCGCTATTTCTCTTGGTAGGAATTCCCATTTGTTTGCATTGTTAGTAAATTCCATTAATGCGGCAATTGCAGTATTAAATTTTAATTCTTCAATATCGTTAGTGACTTTCTCAATAGTTTGGTGAAGTAACTGTAGTTGCTCTGTTGTTGGTTTGCTATCACTAATTGTTTTCTTTAGTTTAGGTTTGTCTTTATCATTAATGAACAATCTCCACACTCGGTTTAGAAATCTATAGGTTCCTTCTACGCCACGTGTGCTCCATGGTTTGACCTGCTCTAGGGGCCCTATAAACATTTCATAAAGCCT
>PBDA01000005.1 GCA_002718345.1 Rhodospirillaceae bacterium | reverse complement strand
GGTGGTATGGGAGCTTATTCGCCGGCACCGCTCGTTGATGGGGACTTGTATAATAGGATTATGAAAGAGGTGATGCGGCCAACACTGATGGGGCTGGTCGCGGACGGAACCCGGTACAGTGGGTTTCTTTACGTGGGGCTTATGATTGCCCCTGATGGGACGCCGAATGTCCTGGAGTATAATTGTCGGATGGGTGATCCAGAGACGCAGCCTATACTTATGCGTCTGCAAAGCGACCTCACCTTAGCCTGTGATGCCGTCATAGATGGTGAATTAGATAAAATATCCATGAGGTGGGACGAGCGTAGCTGTGTTGGTGTGGTGATGGCAGCAGGTGGATATCCGGGGGATCACGAGAAAAATCATGTAATTACAGGTCTCGAGCAAGCAGAATCCCAGTGTAAAGTGTTTCATGCTGGTACTATCTACGATGGTGGATTAATTAAAACAGCCGGCGGACGTGTAGTCTGTGTGTGCGGCTTGGGGACGAGTGTTCGTGATGCTCAACGGGTCGCGTATACCGGTGTCGACCTAATTTCTTGGAAGGCCGCTTATTACCGCACAGATATTGGTTATCGTGCTATAACGGGCGAGTGACAAGTAACCCTCTAACCGGGTTTCCATTGCAGGAAATTTGATAGTAGCTGAAGCCCAGCGCGTTGACTTTTCTCTGGGTGGAATTGAACCGCAAAGGTTGAGTCATAGTTCACGGCACATACGAATTCCTCGCCGTACTCACTTGTGGCGGCAATGTTATGTTTGTCGAGTGGTTCCACGAAGTAGCTGTGAACGAAGTAGAAATAACTGTCGTTTGCAATCCTGTTCCATAATGGATGTTCAATTTTCTGTGATACATTATTCCAACCCATATGTGGTACCTTAAGTGTCCGCCTCTGGTTATCAGTACTGTTCGGGAAACGAACGACTTGGCCCGGGAAGGTGCTCATACCGCTGACGTCATCAGCTTCTTCACTTGCTTCGTAAAGTGCTTGAAGACCCAGACATATCCCTAGGAATGGGCGACTCCCGATTGTCTTTTTTACTACATCGATAAGATCTGCTTTTTCGAGTTCCTCCATGGCATCGCGCAACGCACCCTGACCGGGAAAGACTACCCGATCCGCTTCCAGTATCGCCGTTTTCTCATTGGTGACTAACACACGCTGTTGATTGCGAGATACATACTCTAAGGCCTTTTGGACAGACCGTAGATTTCCCATTCCGTAGTCGATTACAGCGACGGTCTCCATCACAATAATTTTATCTGCATGAGGTCTGACTGCTTTTTTAGAGCTGTCCTTTGGTAGAAGGTACGGTATTTCTGGCGTCCCCGTCTATATGAATGGCCATTCGTAACGCCCGCCCAAATGCTTTAAAAATTGTCTCTGCTATGTGATGTGCGTTATCTCCCAAGAGATTGTCGATGTGCAAGGTCACCTGTGCCTCATTACTAAATGCTCGGAAGAACTCGTGTATCAAATCAACATCGAAACTTCCTATATGTGGACGGGTATACTTGGCTCTATATCCTAAGTGGGGCCGACCTGAAAAATCGATCACGACTCGAGATAGTGCTTCGTCTAACGGTACGTAGGAATGTCCATAGCGTGAGATACCCCTCTTGTCGTCGAGCGCTTTTTTCGTTGCTTGGCCGAAAACTATACCGATATCCTCAACAGTGTGGTGAGCATCGATATCTAAATCACCTCTGGCTTGTATTTTTAGGTCGATCATCCCATGACGGGTAACTTGGTTCAGCATGTGCTCCAGAAAAGGGAGGCCGGTGTCGAATTCCGACTGCCCGGAGCCGTCGAGATTGAGGGTAACTTCGATCTTCGTTTCACGAGTTTCACGTGAGATAGATGCATTGCGGATTGTTTTCATATCTATAGGTGTGTTGGTTTCGGAAACATGTGTAGGATAGCGGTTTAATCTAGCTAGCTACAATGATTGGTAGCGTCTCATGAATCAGCCATCCAGCCCACGTCCAAGTGTCGGTTTGTTAGTCACGTGCTTGGTTGACCTATTAAGACCGAATATTGGTTTTGCTGCAATGAAACTACTTCATGAGGCGGGGTGTGATATAGAGGTGCCTAGCCAGACTTGCTGCGGGCAGCCGTCCTATAATTCTGGTGATTTGGAAACAACGAAAAATATCGCACGGCAGGTTATTGACCAGTTCGAGTTTTTCGACTATGTGGTGGTGCCATCAGGGTCTTGTGCAGGTATGCTCATTAAGCATTACCCAAAATTGTTTGAGGCAGAACCTAAATATCGGAATCGGGCAATAGAACTAGCCTCTCGCACTCGCGAATTGGTGAGTTTCTTAGTCGATGATATAGGGTATCGCGTACCTGCTAGAAGGCTTAACGTACGTGTAACTTATCACGATTCGTGCGCGGGTTTGCGCGAACTTGGTATAAAAGGCGAGCCACGCTCGTTGCTGGAGTCCATAGAGACTCTTGAGCTAACAGAGATGAGCGACAGTGAGGTGTGTTGTGGTTTTGGAGGAACTTTTTGCGTCAAATACGGTGATATTTCCGCACGAATGGTGTCCGAGAAGATCGCTAGTATAGAAGCGACGAGTGCTGATTTTGTGCTGGGAGGCGATTTGGGGTGTCTTTTGAACATTGCTGGATGCTTAAGTAGAGTTGGTTCGAAGATAGCTGTCTATCATGTCGCCGAAGTGGCTAGTGACATGATAGCTTCAGGTCCGATTGGAAAAGACGCAGGGTCAACTTGATGGACTCCAAAGCTCATAAGTTTCGAGAGAACGCAAAAGTCGCGTTGCTAGATCCGGACTTGCAACGGGCATTAGGGAAGGCTCGCGGAGGTTTTGTTGATGCACGCACACAGGCTTTCTCCTGTCTAGACAGACACGCTGAAATTCAGGATGCCGCCAAACAGATCAAGGACCATACACTTTCAGTTCTTGATGAGTACTTGGTGCTGTTCGAGAAAAACGTGAACAAGGTAGGTGGTAAAGTTCACTGGGCTAGGACACCTGCTGAGGCTCGGAAGATAGTACTTGACATATGTGATGACGTTGATGCCCGTCGAATAATAAAGGGAAAATCAATGGTCAGCGAAGAAATTGCATTAAATTATGCTCTCGAAACTGCGGGCTACGATGTGGTAGAAACTGATCTGGGTGAATATATCATTCAGCTGGCTGGCGAACCGCCGAGTCACATAATTGCACCAGCTGTCCATAAGACGCGACAGCAGATTACTGACCTTTTTCATAAGCATCACTCTCGACTGGGCCTCAAAGAGCGGGTGACCGATATCCCAGATATAGTGAACGAGGCTAGATTAGTTCTTCGGGAAGCATTCCTGAGCGCGGACGTTGGGATCACTGGCGCTAATTTTCTAGTCGCCGAAACGGGTTCATCGGTGATTGTCACAAATGAGGGGAATGGAGACCTAACTAATACTTTGCCGGGTGTCCATATCGTGACCACCAGCATTGAGAAAGTGATTCCAACGCTTGAAGATTTAAGTGGTATTTTAAGATTGCTCGCCCGCAATGGTACGGGACAAGAAATAACTAGCTATACAACATTATCTACTGGGCCTCGTCGGACGGGTGATAAAGATGGGCCCAGTCAATATCATGTGGTCCTTTTGGATAACGGGCGCTCTGAAATGTTGGCTGGAGAGTTCAAAGAGATGCTGCGCTGCATACGTTGTGGAGCATGCCTCAATCACTGTCCCGTGTACGGTGCTGTTGGTGGGCATTCTTATGGTTGGGTTTACTCGGGGCCAATGGGCGCAGTATTAACACCATTGATGGTAGGTTTGGACGGCACAAAGGATCTGCCAAATGCGTGCACGTTGAATGGGCGTTGTGCGGAAGTGTGTCCGATGAGTATCCCGTTACCTGATCTTTTACGTAAAATTCGTGTTCGCCAAAACGAAGAACGGATAACATCAGTAAGAGCCCGCTGGTTTATGAAAGCTTGGGGATTTTTAGCCTGTAAGCCACATCTGTATGGTTGGTGTTTACGTATTTTGGCTTGGTTGCTTAGTTGGTTGTGGGGGAAACCTCATATCCTTCGGCTTCTCCCGTTTGTGCACGAGTGGACGGCTACGAGGGAGTTTCCAAAATCACAAGGTTTCACCTTCCAGTCGGCCTATCGGAAAGCACCAAATTCCCATGAGTAAAGCGAGAGACAGTATTTTAGCCACTATCCGCCGAGCTAATGGGTCATTTCCGCAACTAACGAAGGATGCTATTTCCTGGCCGCAACCAAGACTAAATGGGGGCTTAGCCGAGAATTTTGTTCAAAGTCTGAAAAAAGCTGGAGCGGTTGTAGAGAAAGTCTCGGCAGAGGCCGGAATTGGTGGTTGCGTGAGCCGCTACCTGCAGCGTGAACAGTTACCAAGTGAGGTGGTGGTCTCTGATGACGAGGTGCTGAAGTTAAGTGATTGGCCTGAATTGGTAACGGTCCATCGAGGTCGACCAGCCACCCGGAATGATAAGGTTAGTGTTACTGGGGCCGTTCATGGCATCGCTGAAACAGGGACCTTAGTTCTCGTGTCTGGTGAACAGAATCCGACTACGTTGAATTTTTTACCTGACCACCACATAGTTGTTCTCAGAGAGTCCAGTTTGGTTGCTAATACGGAAGATATGTGGGGCACTTTGAGGGAGCGTTTTCCAATTTTTCCCCGGTCAGTGAATCTTATCTCGGGACCTAGCAAAACTGCTGATGTCGAGCAGACGTTACAGCTAGGGGCACATGGACCACGAAGATTACTAGTGATACTAGTAAAAGGTGAAAAAATCAATTAAGGCGGTTTAAGCCGTTAAGTGCGGCAACGCGATATGCTTCTGCCATGGTTGGGTAATTGAAGGTCGTGTCAGCGAAATAAGCGATAGAGTTAGCCTGTCCCACTTGCGACATGATAGCCTGCCCAATGTGAACAATCTCCGAAGCTTGTTCCCCGAAACAGTGTATGCCGAGAATTTCCAGAGTTTCCGTGTGGAACAGGATTTTCACCATCCCAACGGTATTACCAGTAATTTGGGCTCGAGCGATATTTCGAAACATCGCTCGTCCGACCTCATAAGGAATTTTGTCTCGTGTCAGTTGTTTTTCTGTCCGACCAAGGGAGCTGATTTCAGGATTAGTGTAAATGCCCGTGGGCATATCCTCGATTAGTCGCCATTTTGATTCCCCGTCGACAATATGAGTACCTGCAAATCGCCCTTGATCGTAACTGACACTTGCTAAACTCGGTAGGCCAATTACATCACCTACCGCGTAAATGGTTGGCTTATTGGTTTGGAAGTTTTCGTTAACCTCTATTTGTCCACGATGGTTGACCGGAATACCAACCGCATCTAGGCCCAGTTCCTGAGTATTACCACTGCGGCCATTTGCCCACAGTAACAGATCGTTTTTAAATTTTTTTCCTGACTTACAGTGAACAATGACGCCGCTATCAGTCGCTTCAACTTCGGTAAATTGTTCGTTGTGTCGAATAACAACACCTTGATTACGTAAGTGATATCCCAGAGCATCTGTAATTTCGTCATCTAGGAAAGCGAGTAAGCGGTCTTGTGTGTTAACAAGATCAACTTTGAAACCCAAGCTGCCAAAGATCGATGCATATTCCGAGCCAACCACACCGGCACCGTAAATGGTTATGGAGCGAAGTCTAGTATCAGTGATTTGAAGAATAGAGTCGCTGTCGTGAATTCTCGAGTCAGTAAAATCGATGTCAGGGGGATGGTAAGGTTTTGAACCGGTAGCTACGACAAAATGATAGGCTGTATGTCGATCTATGATATTTTCTGTCTCGTCCTTTAGTTCAATAGTGTTTTTATCTAGGAAAGATGCGTGGCCATTGAGCATCGAAACACGATTACGAAGGTAGAAATCTCGGCGCATACTAACTTGTTTATCAATAATGGACGTGGCCCCTTTTAATACTTCGGGGTACGTTACATCAACATGACCGAAAAGTTCTTGAAAAGTTCGGGAGTTTCGGTAATCGGCTATACGCTGGACACTGTGCCTCACAGCCTTGCTAGGGATTGTTCCCCAGTGAGTACATCCGCCACCAACAGCGTTGTGCTGCTCTACGATTGCAACGGACTTTCCTGATTTGGCCAGACACATTGCTGCCCCCTCACCTGCTGGTCCGCTGCCGATTATAATTGCGTCAAATTGGTGCTTACTCATTTTTGTACCGACTCGAGTGATATTTCTGCTAGGTCAATGCTACCGCTGCAGTGTAGGTCAAAATCCATGGCAGCCGTGACGGCAGTACGGGCAATTATTTCTGGTTTTTCTTCCCTTGAATATACAGCCGAGATAGCACCCAGAGCATAATCAGCGCCAGAACCAATTGCATAATATTTTTGAAAAGCAGTAACACTCATGTCAGTTCCAACGTGGAATATACCTTGTGGTGATATTACTAAAAATTGTGCGTCAAGATTCCCGAATGGAGACTCATCTTCTTTGTCGCTTTGATCTTTAACGAACGGATAGTCGTTGTGCAGTTCTTTCCACAGTTTCATAAAAAAACTGAAGATGGCGCTTTTACTTTCAATGTCCGCACTGCGGTTTTTGGAGAGAAAGTCATCTAATATGTTTTCATAAAGACCCCAACCAGTAGTAGCCAGATAGGAGGGTCCAATTTTGTGCATCTTTTTAGTGAATAGGTTGTCAGTGGGCACACGCATACCACCAAAGCTTGTCTGGGAATCGGTTGCTAAAATGACTGTGTTATTTTTTTTTACGGCTACAGCTACTGACATTCTAATTTCCTGTGTTAGTCTTGGGAGTGTGCATTTTAGAGGCTGTTCGCCATAGTGTCCCACTTAGGTATACTGTGAGTTATCCTATCGTTACCAGTTTTATGGTTAAATTGTAGTCTGGTCTGGCACAATCGGGTCTGAAAGAAGATGAGTTTTTCTTAGTCGACGTTTGTGTCGTATTATCCTATTTCGTTAAAAAGTGTTCTTCCGTTATTTTTTTACTCGCATAAGCATCATAATTAGACGCCAACGTCGGCACAGATATTTTGCTGCAACGACCGCTCATTGTGATAGCAAATTCTGTGTCTGTACTTAATGTATTACTCAAACTAATAAATTTCTTGATTAATTTTAAATTAATAACCAATTGGATCTTTGACATGGATGGTACCCTTACCATCGCCGCGCATGACTTCGAGAAAATACGTAGGGCTATAGAATTACCGCCTGGTGAGCCCATTCTTGAGGCGTTAGATAAAATGTCCGCCGATGAGGCGGCGCCTAAGCGTATCAAGCTGGATGAAATAGAATTCGAGCTTGCTAGGCAAGCGAAGCCGGCACCAGGTGCGAAGGTGCTGATGCAAACTCTTAAGGAGCGCCATTTTAATGTCGGTATTCTTACGAGAAACGGTTCTGAAATCGCGATTGAAACGTTGCACTGCTGTGAGTTACTAGAATTTTTTGATCGGCAATTCGTATTAGGGCGGGAAATGGCGCGCCCAAAGCCGCATCCCGACGGAGTGCTGCAACTATTGCGAGCATGGAAAGTCGACGCGCGAAGTACGGTTATGGTTGGGGACTATTACTTTGATTTGGCGGCCGGTGCGGCTGCCGGTACGCGTACTATATATTTTGATCCGGCTTGTTCTGGTCACTGGACATCAATAGCAGATCTTACTGTCAACACCCATGATGAGCTTCGGCTTTTAGTGACAGGAGAGTGATCCGCAGCAGCTATCGACAAGCCTGACTTATGGCATTATAAGCTGCCGTAAAGCCGAACAGTGAATAGGTATCTTTAGTTCTTGTGCCTCGGGAGGATGTCCCCTGGACGATCATACTACGTCCCTCACGCATCGCTTTCACCATTGCCTTATCTTGGGTACTCTCAAGAGACCAGGCTATGCTGGCGTCAGTGACAAGTTCGAACACTTCGTCGTCAATATGAACGTCGACCATGGTTTCTTGCGCAAAGTTATACCCTGTCTCAAATCGTATTTTTCCACGGCTCCCTTTACGATGGGTTACGAAAACGTAAATATCGCCGCGTTTTGTATAGTTGCCCTCTTCCTTTTCTGGGTGACTCCACATCATGCACACCTTGTTGCCGTTTTCATCGTAAGTTTGTGCGACCCAACTTTTGTGGGTGCTCAGTAGGGAGATTTCGGCATTTGCGGCAACTAATGACAGTAAGCCAAGTGCTAACGTGCCGACTAGAAAGTTTGATCGCTTGAATATGTTGATAATCGTCACGAATCTGATTAGTTAGTTAAGGGTGTACGCATAAGAATGTCACGGATCGATATTTACTTATAGTCTATTATTTTCAGTTGGCATTGTCGGAGACCTTATTTTGCCACCAGACCCCAGATGGTTCAGCAATTCTCTTAATTGCAGTGCCCATGGTTTTCTAATACGCGGGCCGTTAGAAAGTTTCACACACAGCTAATTATAAATCTATCTTCGGCAGTAATTCCTATTTGGTGCAGCTAGATAAATTTTCAATTCGTTGGAATCCAATAATATCGGCGGAAAAAATGTCGCGTTCTGTTTCTCATGTGTTAGGAACACGGCCACTGTGATAAGAGTAAATCGGTGCAGTTGATATAAGTTTGCCTTCGGAATGGAGCGCATCTAGGACGTTGTATGTAATTCGCAAGTTTGCTTCTGTTAGCACAGGATGTAAGGCAGTAATGTCAGAACATCTTTGTGCGGCTTGTTGTAATGTCCTTTCACCTAATGAGGTCAATTCAATTAATGGTGACCGGTGGTGGGCTGGATTGTCGCTTTTACGCACTAGCGCACGCTCTACTAGCTGGTTAATCGTCTGCTGGCTTGCCTGGCGTGAGATACACAACTGCCGGGCTAAACCCGACGCAGTTTTAGGGCCATCGAGTACCAGTGCTTGTAAAACTTGTCCTTGTGAATAACTAAATTCCTTCGTGCGTAAGAGTCTTTTCTGTTGTCCCGCGAAGAGATGGATCAAGACCAGTATTTCACGGTAGACGTTCAATGTGTCAACCGATTCTGGTCGCTTTGGTTTTGGCCTGATACGGGGAGTGCCGGGTTTTCTTGGCATCAGATTATCTAAATAATGACAAATAAACTGTCATGATGTCATATTATTTGTCATTATGATATTATATTGATTTAAAATAAATAAAAAAGTGGAAGTGCGGTAAAATAATGAGGAAAACATGTGGTTGTACCCGCTGAATATTACAGGCGCGTAAATTTTGGGTTGTTGTCGGCTTTAGCTTGATAGCTTATCGATCTGGTCTGAGCTTTTGGGGCGCCAGAATAGCTATATAAGAATAGTGGGGTGAGAATCCCCAAATGTGGTTTGTCTGATGAGAGTCAAATTAATGTATATGACTAGACTTGGGTTGATTTGTTGATCAAGCAAAGCTTTGGATTTTTGTCAGCGAATCTTTGCTAGGCGTATTATGGACGAACTCGTCGTTAAGGGCATTCAAAAGTGGCCCAATGTGCCAAGCGTATTTGGTTGGTTGTCCTTGGACGAAAGGGGCCGTTGGCGATTAGATGGTGGCTTGGTCCGTAATCGACGAACTATCTCCGCTATCAACCGCAACTATCTCTGTGATGAGGGGGGCCGATGGTACTATCAAAACGGACCCCAAAGAGCGTATGTGGACCTAAATTATACACCTTGGGTCTACTTGCTTGACGGTCAAGGTGGATTAACCACTCATACTGGCTTGAAAACGCGAAAGGTGAAAAGTTGCTGGCTAGATGACGAGTATCATCTGCTGTTGCAAACGGAGCATGGTATAGGACAAGTTGGAGATCATGATCTTGGTGTTGTATTGGATAATGTAGTGAACTCAGACGGTAAACCTGCGGATTGGCTTGATATTGAGAAGGCAGTCCACAGCTATACCAGCGACCTATACCTGCATTGGGGGGTGGCACTACCTATTGGTATTATCGCGCGGGCAACCGTTGCGGCCAGATTCGGATTTATTGAGCGGCCGCGTGATTAGTATGGAGCGTGGGTCGTAGGTCGTAGTTTGTTGAAGATAATTAGCTTGTTAGTACACTTCCCCGCCATTGGCCATCCCTGAGCTTCATCACGACATTGACCGGCACGGCCGTCTCGTCTTTCTTTGCCTCTTTAATCTCCCTGACAGAGCTGCCGAGAGAATGTCCATGGAATATTATTGCTTCTGCAGTGTTTTTCGAAACCGATTTGACACATATGCGAATCTTACGGTGTCGATCAACCGACTGGACCATAACAACTTCTTTTTCAGTAATGACCTTGAGGTCATATGCAAATTCAAATTCCACGATATCCTCGACTACAACGAATCGAAATTGTCAGCGTATGATATGGTTACTATCGCATAATTAGAGTGGAAATGCAGTGCGCGCATTGTCAAGTCACGTTGCTTGCTGGTTTTTTATAGGCTCCCGCCCTTGCAGTCATGGCTGGCTTGCCGAGTCGCTGGTGTGTTGACCCTCAATGTAATTGGTGCGGGACGCGTAGGACGTTCACTCGCCTATTGCTGTCGGAAAACTGGATTATTCCAGATCGGTGGAATCATTAATCGCTCGTCTAAATCAACGGACATGGCTGTTGACTATATTGGAGGCGGCACGGCGTGTAACTCTATGAAGGATATGTCACCCAGTGATGCTTTGATGATTGGCGTTACCGACGGTGAACTTTTCAACGTGGTTAAGGATGCATACGCTGCTGATCTTGTCCGACCCGGTGGACTTGTATTTCATTTGAGTGGACCGTTGTCTAGTGCAGAATTAGGAGTTTTTCGAAATAAATATAAAGCGAAGGTAGCAAGCTTACATTTGATCAAAAGCTTTGAGGCTCCCATAAGGCATTCCCGAGACCTATCTGGTATCTATGCGTCGGTTGAGGGTGATGATGAGGCTGTTATTGTGCTCTCTGAAATGTTGGAATCACTAGACATAAAGCCGATCCGAATCAGTGCTAGTCACAAAATCCTTTACCACGCTGCTAGTGTGTTCGCATGTAATTACCTGACGGCTCTCTTTGATATTGCGCTTGATTTGATGGCTAAGGCAGGTATCGATCGTTCCCTCGCGCGTCAGGCCCTAATTCCCTTAGTCAAAGGGACGGTCTCAAACTTGGAGGAACTAGACACACCAAACGCACTAACTGGTCCGGTTGCCAGAGCGGACATAGATCTAATTGCCAAGCAGTCTCGAGCTATCGCGCACTTGGATGAAAGATACGATTTTATATACCGAGAGTTGGGTATGATAGCACTTGATTTAACTCGCCGAGCTGGGGTACATCCGTCTGATTGTTGCGATGAGATAGCAGTTGTGCTCGACGGCCCACCAACACAGAAATAGCTTACGACTTTAAGGAGATAACAATCGGTAGACTCTTCCAGACTTGGAGCCAATTCACATTTCGGGGTCTGGATTTAAGCTGATAAACCTCGGATTAGCTAGGTCGCTGGCCAAGAACTCTAATATAAAGCCTTGTGGTTTTCGCATCGAATAAGCTTTGCCCTTTACTGTAACGGGTTGTCGAGTAAATGTAAGAGTGTTTGTGACGATGGCGTTTAGGGAATTGCTAATTGCTAAAAATATCACCGTAAAGGTTAAAGTTAATAATGAGAATCGCACTTTTTTCTCGGCTTTCTTTACGTACGGCTCTGATAAGATTAAAACCCTATGTTCTAATGACGGTGAATAAATGATCCCAAAACAAGCAGTTCCAACCATACAATGTGATAATAAATGTACTCGTGTAACTGAGTGGCGATTTAGTCCTGGCGCTGCTACTGGGTATCATCGGCATGAGTACGATTACGTTATTGTCCCGATTACGAGCGGACAATTGAAACTGATGGGCCCAGACGGTAGTACTACCGTGTCTGAGTTGTCGGCAGGAGTTTCATATTTCCGAAATGCTGGTGTCGAACACGATGTTATCAATGCCAATGACCATGAATTTTCGTTCGTAGAAGTAGAGTTCAAATAAGTTGCCTACTTTATTGTCACCCCACTGTGTCGAGGAAGCGGCACAACTACTTGCTCTTGCACGTCTGGATAATCGGATTATTGATGAGATTCCGAGTGATCTACGTCCAAGCTGCCTTGCGGACGCATATGCAATTCAGGACAGCCTCGCAAAAATCCTAGGGTGGGAGATCAACGGTTGGTTTTGCGCTTGTACTAACCCAGTGATTCAGTCAGTTCTAAAGCTGAATGAACCGTATTGCGCACGCTTATTTAAGAAATCTGTAGTTGCACAGCCAGCGACACTGGATGCAAAGAAATATCCACCGATAGTGTTGGAGTGTGAGTTTGGTTTCCAATTAGGTTCCAATCTACCGGTCAGGGCGACGCCTTACAGTCGTGTTGAAGTGGAAACAGCTATTGCCAAAATTCATCCAACAATTGAGGTGGTAATAGGCCATTTGCGAAACTGGCCTGAACAAGATGTTTGGTCTGTTATCGCTGATAACGGGACGGATGGACAGCTAGTTTATGGTAGTGGCGTTAGTGAATGGCGCAACCTAGATTTAGTTAACATGCAGGTGTCATTATCGGTTAACGGCAGAACTGTGCGCAGTGGTGTAGGACAAAGGGTTTTGGGTGACCCTCTGGATGCCTTTGTCTGGCTTGTTAATGCGGTAAGGTTGCGTGGTTATGGATTGCGTGCTGGCCATGTTTATAACACTGGAACGGCGACAGATATCATGTGGCTCCAGCCTGGGGAACAGGCTGTGGCCACCTTCCATGGCCTAGGGCTAGTTGCATTTACGCTCTCAGGCTGATTTTTAGTGCCACGACTAGTTCATGATTTTTTTTACAGTCTACGAATTTTATAGCTGGTACTAGAAGGCTATTTTATTCTCGGATGATAATAGCGTAATTTCTACCTTTTTTATTTGCATGTTTTAGCAATGGTGTTTGGAGAGGTTTCGCCAACAACTGTTCGGACCAGAACGTTTATATAATTTAGCACAATCAAATCTTGACGCGTTCAATTCGTGTTCCTCGTAACAGGTCCCAGCATTCAAGCTGATCATTCCGTTGTTTGAAATCTAAAAGACTAGCAATATCTTTTCTCTGACTAATAGCAGCCATCAAAGCCATATTTATAGCTTGGTGTGCAACGATTAGGCAGTTGCCGTTCGTCCTCCTAATTTCATGTACCAGACTACTGACTCTATCAACTGCTTCGTCCAAAGACTCGCCACCTGGTGCCGCATCCAAAAAACATTGTCTCCGCCATTCACCAAAGGTTTCCTCGAATTTATCGTGCAATTCTGCTTCATAGTGACCTTCAAATTCGCCGAATGATAATTCAATAAGTCGATCATCAAAATCTATGGGTATATCAGCTTCGCCGAGTATTATCTCGGCTGTTTGTCTTGCTCGGATTAAAGGGCTTACCACGGCTTTCGTAAAATTAAGCCCGGCACACCTTATGTAGTGGTGCATCCGTTTTGCCTGAGAAAATCCAGTCTCGTTGAGTGGAATATCACTTCTTGATTGTAGTCGTTTAGTCCGATTCCAGTCAGTTTCACCATGCCGAGCGATATACAAGATCATGACAAGCTCCTACTTCATGCAATCCATCGCGATTGTTTAAAAGACATAATTTTCAATTGTTGTAATACGTGACCTAACATACGGTGAGTGGTCGATTACTATAAGAACGCGGTAAATAGCGATTTTTATTGGCCTCGGTGTTTCTATTATTTTCAACTGGTCGGTCTTACAGCTCCATCGACTTCCAGCTTGGCCCAGCCTTTTTCGTTTTAACACGAATTATCTTTTTATTAGTATAATTCAAGTCGTTTCAATTGTAGCAGGCTTATTGTGCGTACCTTAACGCTTTACATTCGAGTCAATTGCCATCTCTGCGATGAGATGTGTAAAGACCTCTTGCCTTGGAGTACACGTTTAGGATTTCAATTGACGGTTAAGGATATTGATGAGGATGAAAAACTAATCGAACAGTATCAATACAAAGTGCCAGTGTTAACTGAGCAAGCGACCGAGATATGTCATTTTTTTCTGGATGAGGAAATGCTGCAAAAGCATTTTTCGGATAGGCTTGCTTAGCTATAAGATGAGGACCGACACACGCAATTATATGCAACCGTATCAGCGAATTTACAGGGTTGTTTGTCAAATCCCTCCTGGCCGTGTCGCAACCTATGGTCAAATTGCTGCGATATGTGGGTTGGGAACTGCTCGTACGGTTGGGTACGCTATGGCAGCGTTGCTTGAAGACGATGTGCCGTGGCAGCGGGTTATAAATGCTCAAGGTAGAGTTTCAGCACGTGTTGGTGGTGAAGAGGATAAAGAGCAACGCAAATATCTTATGGATGAAGGAGTCGTTTTTGATAGGTTGGGTCGAGTTGATTTTCGGATCTTCGGATGGGAAGGACCAGATATGGATTGGCTGGAACGTAATGGTTGCTTTCCGGCAGTTAGTCCGAGGACTAGAGGAAAATAGTCGTATTGATTGACCTTAGACTAACGAGGTATTTCTGGAGTTAGTGTGGAAAAGTTAGTAGCCAAATGACTCAGTCTCGGTGCAGAGATAACCCGCTGAATAGAGCGGTCCCTACTGATGCATTCATTGCTCCTGACGAAAGTAATAAAAGGGACATTGAGTTGCTGTTTGCAGATGCTTGGAGGCGCGTGCTTAATCACCTTAGTAAAGCTAGCCAACGGCCACCTATGCCATCGGCACCTTCAACTATTCAGATGGACGTGATGAATAGAGATCCAGTGCCTAACAATGTTTTGCTCGATCAACTTGAATCGTTGCTACTCAATAGTATGAATCAGGCTAACCCTAATTACATTGGTCATATGGATCCAATGCCTACAACATTTTCTATTATAGGCGACATGGCGGCAGCTGGACTTAACAACAACATGTTGAGCGTTGAAATGTCTCCGGTCCTGACATCACTTGAAAATGACCTTATGAAGTTGATGGCTCGTTACTTCGGATTAGAAGAAAATTCAGGTGGAGTACTCCTAAACGGCGGTACTCTTGGAAATCTCCAAGCTCTTGCCGTTGCCCGAAATGTGGCGCTTGATTGTCACAAGAAAGGAGTTGCCGTAGGAACAAAATCAGTAATTCTTACATCCGTGGATGCTCATGTATCTATACAGAAGGCAGCAATGCTATTGGGATTGGGCACTGATTCTGTTGTTTCTATACCAGTTGACAGCCATGGACGTATGCGGCCCGAAGCCTTGAAGTTAGAAGTCAACAAGGCTCAGCAGTGTGGTACAAAAGTAATGGCGATAGTCGCAACGGCCGGCACTACTATAGTTGGTAATATCGATCCATTGGTTGCGATTGCCAAAATTGCGCACGAGCATGATATATGGTTTCACGTCGATGCAGCGTACGGAGGGGCGCTCCAGTTTTCTAGCTGTTATCGAACTCGCCTAGTGGGAATTGAGTTTGCAGATTCCATAGTATTCAATCCACAGAAATGGCTTTTTGTTAGTCGTACCTGTGTCGCATTGATGTTTAGGAATTTGTCAGTTCTTGAAGATCATTTTCAAATCCGTGCACCCTATATGTTACCTAGCACAGTGCCTAATCTAGGTGAGCTTACGGTTCAGGGTACGCGATCGACGGATATACTGAAATTGTGGCTTTCTTTAAGTCATCTCGGGACTAAAGGGTGTGGTACGTTGGTCGAGCAGGGTTGTAAACTTGCTAGCTACGCAGATAACTGCGTGAGACTACGCCCTTATCTCCAGTCAGCCTGTACACCAGATACTAATTTATTGTGCTTCAGCCGTCGATTGCATGACGGAGATAGTGATATTTGGAACCAACAGTTACATCAGTATCTGTCGGAGCAAGGGTTTTTCTTATCGTTACCGACCTACCGTGGTATACGGTGGCTACGCATGGTACTCCTAAACCCTTATACGACTCAGTCAACAGTAGATCGTCTATTCGATGCGATTGATATTTTTTCTGGATTCAGCACTAGGACATCCCGTTAGGGACTTATAATGTTACTTTCGTCGTGGAATGACCTTATTAAAGAGTTTTTTTATGCCAATTAAGCTAGTAACTTTTGACTTAGACGACACGTTTTGGGATTGCGAACCGGTGATACTCAAAGCAGAGAGTATTTTTTTTGCGTGGTTGGAGTGCGAATATCCAGACATAGCTAGCAGTTTTACACCGCAGACGATCGTTGAACATCGGCGTGCGGTATTCGCCAAATGTGACGAAAATAAACACGATTTCAGTTTCTTACGCAAGCGTTGGTTGGGTGTGTTGGGTCAAGAGTTTGGGTATGGTGAGGCTCTAGTGGAATCGGGATTCGAGATTTTCTGGCGTGCCCGTAACGATGTAACTCTATACCCGACCGTCTTGAAAATGCTTGAAAAGCTCCGAGGTAGTTACCAATTGGCCACCATCACGAACGGAAATGCCGACGTTTATCGTATCGGAATTGGGCACTGGTTCGATGCGGTCGTCACCGCTGCAGATGCTAATTGTGCAAAGCCAAGCGGAGGAATTTTCGATTACGCCCTGAGGCAGCTAGGAGTGCGGGCTGAGGAGGCGGTTCACGTTGGCGACGACCCGATAAATGATGTGATGGGGGCAAAAAATCATGGTATGCGGAGCATCTGGGTAAATCCCAAACGCTTACCTTGGCGGTATGATGGCGCTCCAGATGCCGATATTCCTAATGTCGGTGAGCTTGTGTCGGCACTAAACTCCTTGAGTGAGTAAATCTTATAAAGTCTTATTTATAATAATGTCTCTAGGCAACTGTTGATGGTCCACCTGAATCACTAAATCTGCTCTGTGCGGCATTTCCCGCAGTATATGCCGCGTGAGTCGCTCATAGTGCATAACAAAGCGAATAATTTCATTATCATCCATGATTCTCTGGCTCTTTGAAGAGGCTTTTGTTTTGGTGCTTTGAGATAATCGCCTCTCTTGTAACTGGCGAAACTGAAGTACATCTTCGAAGTTATCGACCGCCAAGAACAGTAAGTAATCAATCATCGCAAAAAGATTAACATAGCTGGTCCTCAATGCTTCATTAGCAGTATGCCGCCAAATGCCTCGTTCATCCTGTTTTTCTTCAAGTTGATTAATTGGAGTAATTAACTTATCTGGTGATTCTGGGACAGCGCCGACACACCAACCTTCGAAAAAGATAATATCCACAGGACCCGTCTTGCATGTCCAATCCAGTTGAGGTGCCCGGTCATCCGTGGCTTTGTCAAACTTTGGAATATATAAATAATCACCAGATTGCAGTTTCTTAAGCCCCTGTAATATCTCAAGACCGAGGGAAACATCATGTGTACAGGGTACTCCCCGTGTCAAAAAAAGTGGGTGTAATGATTTCGAAAGTGAACAACGTGTGGCACGGGTATGGTAGATGTCATCGATAGATAGAGTGGCAATATTCATGTTGAAGGCTTTAGTTAGGATGGTGGTTAATAAGTGGCAAGTAGTCGATTTCCCAGAGCCTTGTGCACCACAAATACCGACAATGATAGGTTTTCCGGCCATGGTGCGAGCTTTGTTGAGCCAGCTTGCCAAGGGTAGGTAGTAATCGAAAAACCAAATTCCTATGTGGTCTGGAAGTTGAAGTGAATCGAGGACAAGTAGAAACTCTTCAAATAGATTTTTCGACATCCAATCTCGACAAAAGTTTTGATCAGTAGGCCAAAGCATTTTTTATTGTCACCATATTAGGAAATCGAGTTTGTCGTCAAAGTAGAAATTTTTTAGTTAGTGTTGTGACTTGATTTCTGTTTCGCTAGAGTCATAGACCGAATAAGATATGAATATAATTTTTAGATAACTGTGCCTAAAAAAGAGTTGTGTCAGTCATGGAAAGTTTTATAGAACCTGATTGATCTTGTCTCAATCTATTTTTGCGTAATAAAAATACCTAAATCAAATTATTGAAGCTCAATACTTAGCGACCGGGCCGGTGCTTTTGTCAGCCAGTAATTTTTCTAAGTGATTGAGTATTACTTTGGTTCCAACATTGAACCAATGGCTGGTTAGTTGAGTTCCCTGTATACGGCTATCATGGGCCGCATCGTGGAGAAGTGATCCTAAGCTGGATTTTTTTTTCTTATATTTACGAAATAGCTCGGGATGAAAAATACCAATTCCCGTGTAACTTAGGGTCGGATTGTTATTACTAACTAGGTCACCATATAATGAAAAATCGTGTTTTCCGGGTGCCGGTATTTGGCTTGTTAGCACGATATTTGCTAGATAGGTCGGTCCAAGCGCAAGCAATTGTAGAGGGAAATCCGTCCAGACGTCTGCGTTAATTACTAAAAACGGCTTATCCCCGAGTAGTGGTAGGGCTTTTACAATACCACCGGCGGTACCTAATGCTTCGGTAGGCTCGGTCGAGTACCGAAGGTTGACGCCCCATTGGTTGCCATTCCCCAGCCGCTTGGGAATCTGGTCACCTAGCCACCCGGTGTTAATCACTATTTCCTCAAATCCGTTGCGTTGTAAATATTCAATCACCCAAACGATTAATGGTTTGCCACCTGCCTTGACCAAAGCTTTCGGTCGATAGTCAGTTAGTGGGCGTAATCGCCTACCCCGGCCGGCAGCTAGAATCATAGCCTTCATAGTGTATTAGAGATGCATCTGTTCGCGTCGCGAAGACGCTGGTGCAATTGATAGCGTTGAAAGAGTTCATGAATGAAGATGAGCTCTTCGTAACCGGCAGTGATTTCTTCTAAATACTTTAGCGTGAGAGGTATATGATTTAGATAATCAGGTTTGTCGTCACGATAATGTAGGCGGCAGAAAATTCCCGCTATCTTGAGGTGTCTTTGCACCCCCGCCCAGTCAAACCATCTAAAAAATCGGCCTAAAGAACCAGTAACTAGCCCTTTTTTTGTCGCGTCTATGAAGAATCTCTCCACCAATTGAGTAAGCAGTGTTTGTGGGCAGTTGATGTAGGCGTCCCGCAGAAGACTGGCTAAATCGTACGTAATTGGGCCGAGGACAGCATCTTGATAATCAAGCACTCCCACGGCTTTATTGTCACAAATCATAAGGTTTCGTGAATGGTAGTCACGATGGACAAAGCACTTCGGCTGGTCTAAGGCTGTGCTATTTAGTCGACTCATTACTTCTTCAAATTGCTTTTTCTCCCTTGTGCTGAATCTGATGCCGAGATGTCTATTTAGGAACCAAGTACTGAACAGTTGAGTTTCATCGTTGAATTGTTCTTCGTCATATTGTGGGAGTTGGCTGGAATCAGCCGACTGGATTTTGCTAAGTGTCTTTAGTGCTAGCTCATACAGCTCTTTTTCGTTGCCAAGTTTTAGATTTTCTAAGTAATGACTGTCTCCTAGATCGGTGAGCAAAATGAAACCGTTTGCGTGATTTTCTGCGATTATGTTTGGGACTTTTACTTGGGCTTTTTTAAGGGTGTGTGTAATCGTCACAAAGGGATCTATAGGAGCGTAATCTGGGTGCGAGTCCATTAATACATAGTATTTGCCGTTTAGGTGCAAACGAAAATATTGGCGAAAACTGGCATCTCCAACGATACGAGATAGTGTAAATTTACCCCCCAAGATCTGAGTAACCCAATCGGTCACCACTTTCATTCGCTGGTGGTTGTATTTTGATCTCACAGAAAAAACGAAAATTTCAGTTTTCGCCCATTAGGTATTTTGGTTAGCATTAGCTATTGTGAACATCAGGAAATTCAATGTTTGCCGCTATTTCTAGTCTTCTTTTGTTGTTAAAACCTGCTGTATATGACAGCAGAATGACTGGCCGATGCTAGCTCGCTGGGGTCCATTGTGCATATTACTGGTTCTCGTTACGACTAGTGCATGGATTTTGAAGGAGCTTGATGATGATCAGGCATTGGCTAAGACAGAAGTATCTCATATTCCAGATTTTTTCATGGAACATTTCTCGGCTGTGACCATGGATGAAAATGGTAAACCTATGAGGAGAATAGCGGCTGATTATCTTGTACACTTTGCGGATACACAGACCAAGGAATTAGAAAAGCCATATTTAATCGTTTATCACCCG
This sequence comes from Rhodospirillaceae bacterium, assembly GCA_002718345.1. Lineage (GTDB taxonomy): Bacteria > Pseudomonadota > Gammaproteobacteria > Steroidobacterales > Rariloculaceae > UBA6522. The sequence continues at coordinate 1,306 of PBDA01000005.1, read as the reverse complement.
TCTCGACCACCATGGCATGTAAAATCTGACCGGGGTTGGGTGTCAAAAGATGACGACGAAATGCTATTGTTGGGGCAAGTAGAAATCTGGAGAGAAGGAAAGTCGGGGCAACGCGTCTTAGAGATATTAACCCGTGACTTGCGTGTATTACCTGAAGCACAATATGGTGAGACGTCTGAACAAGTGGTGATCCGCACAAAAAATAGTGAATCTAAGGGTGTTGGTATGCGGGCTTACTTGGAAGAAAGACGTTTGGAATTACTTTCCGAAGTGGTAACCACTTATGAAAAAGATGTCCCATAAACTCATTGCTTTCATCTGTGGGTTGTACGTTAGTGGGGCTGTTTTCGCGCTATCGACAGATAAAGACCAGCCGATTTTTATCGAGGCTGACCAAGCAGAAATAGATGACCAACGCGGTGTGACCATTTATCGGGGTGACGCTACTATCACACAAGGGTCTCTAAAGATTAACGGTAATGTCGTCACCATCCATTTTGACGTAAATCAAGATATTACTAAAGTAGTTGCTGAAGGCCAACCGGCGAAGTTTAAACAAAAACCTGATGGCGGAAAGCCCAATCAAAACGCCGAAGCTCGTGTGATGGAATTCCACACCAACAATGACACCATAATTTTGTTGGGGGATGCTATTTCTTGGCAAGGGGAAAGTAAAATTAGCGCTGATCGAATCGTCTATAACACGCTTCAAGGTAAGGTAATAGCGGAAAGTCTTGATGAAGATGGTGAGGAGGCGTCGAGTAGCCGGGTTAGTATTATCATAGCCCCAAAGAAGAAGTAATCTTAACATCTGTATGTCCCTCAATAAATCTTGAGGCTATTGTCAACATGAGTTTACTAGTCACTCAAAATTTGGCGAAGCGATATCAATCGCGTCAAGTGGTTGATGATGTCAGTTTGTCAGTAAAGAGTGGAGAGGTTATTGGATTACTCGGTCCGAATGGTGCTGGGAAAACCACGAGCTTCTATATGATAATTGGTATGATTGCTTCGGACTCTGGTTCGGTAAGACTCAACCAAACTGATCTTACTAACCTGCCAATGCACGAACGGGCGCGGCTTGGCCTTGGGTACTTACCGCAGGAACCGTCAATTTTCCGGAAACTTACCGTTGCCGAGAATATTTTTCTCGGGATGGAAATGACCAGGGGTGGTCTTGTGGATCGCAAGGCGCAGTCGGAAAAGGCGAGGGCGCTCTCCGAGGAGTTCGGTCTGCAGATCGATCCCGACCGCAAGATCCACGAGCTCTCGGTCGGTGCCGAGCAGCGCGTCGAAATCCTCAAGG
>PBDA01000039.1 GCA_002718345.1 Rhodospirillaceae bacterium | reverse complement strand
TGGCTTGTACCCCAGGGGGTAGTGAAGGCTGCCTTGGAGGCAGGGGATGAAGTAGTATTATCCAGAGAAATGGAAAACCCTGTTCTAGCTTTTCCTTTACCAGCGCCCTTGGATGATATTGTTTTGCGCGCTACATTTGACCCTGAGGTTTTTCTTTACCACACCATGCCAAATGGTTTTAGACATGAATTCAGTCATAGGTTGATCCATGTGTCGGCAGAATTTGATGGCACTTTAGTAGAGGTGACTTTTGATGATTATCAGGATTGGAATGAATCTGACTATAAAGCCGATGTCTTATTGCCGGGCAGGATCGTGCAAAAAAGTGATGGGACTGTTGTTATGGATCTGACCTTAAGTGTTAGTAATACGTATAACCCCTATGTGGTTATGCCTTTACCAGAAAACCTTTAAGAGATCAGATAAATTGTATGGAGTACTGGATTAGAAAAGCAAGCTATGGTTTTATGGTTTTATGGTTTACTCTCGAGAGGGATATTTTTATGCTTCATAGAATTCGCCTAGTTGTAACAACTTTCGTTTTTCTGGGTTTTCTTTCTGTAACAAGCCAGTTATCTGCACACCATGCTATTCAGGCCCAGTTTGATCAGAATAATCTGGCTACCATCACTGGCATCATGAGAAGAGTTATGTGGATTAATCCGCATGTTCGCTGGTTTTTGGATGTTGAAAATGAAAATGGTGACGTGACGTCTTGGAATATCTCTGGATCTGGACCTGGCGCGTTTCGCAGAGTAGGTATCAGCGGACGAACTGTATTTAAAACAGGAGAAACTTACACCGCTACAATTGCTCTTGCGAAGGATGGCTCTGATTTTGGATATATTGTGTCGTTTATTCTTCCCGACGGGCAGAAAATTGATTTGTGGCATCAATATGAGGCTGAGGGATAATGAGGCTCTCTATTTTACGTACCACTCTGTTATTTGGCAGCATGTTTTCTGTCGTGTGCTTTGTTGTAGCATGTTCTACAGATCAAGATTCTTTAGCTTCTTCAGAAGTTAGTTCAAATGAATTAAACGACATAGTATCTGTACCTAGAACTTCAACTGGCCATCCTGATTTAACGGGTCGATGGGGTCGTAGTGGTGGTGGTGGAAGTGTTGTGGCAATTGAAGCGGATGGAACCACATTCAATTTTGACACATTTGCGGACTACCAACAGGCACTTAGTGCAGATCAAGTAAGCCTTTCAGCAAGAATTATTGGTCGGCGTCCAAACTATCGTCATGGAAATAATATTTATGGGGAACGTGATGATGGAATGACCAGACGCTATTTTGCTAATCCTCCGTTATATAAGCCTGAATATTGGGATCACGTAGAATATCTAGATATCAACGGGAATATGGAAGATATGACCTTTATCTGTATGCCAGCTGGCATACCACGTATGGGGCCACCAATACGTATCTTGCAATCAGATGAGGATGTCGTTTTTCTTTATCAGCAGCGAAATACATGGCGTGTTATACCAACTGATGGTCGTCCTCATGACCCATTAAATGCTGATGACCAGACCTTTCTGGGAGATTCTGTTGGGCGCTGGGAAGGAGACACTTTGGTTATTGATATCGTGGGTTTTAACGACCTAACTTGGTTAGGATGGCCCGGCTGGTTCCATACCAATGAAATGCGCGTGGAAGAGCGATTTACTCGAGAAGGGAACACCCTACGTTATGAGGTAACAGTATATGATCCAGCTGTTTTAAGTGAACCATGGGTAATGGATCCTCGTGTATTGGAGCTTAACCCCAGTACAGCTACTTATCTTGAGGACCCACCTTGTTTAGACTTTGATTCGGCGCATATGGTTACAAGAGAGCGGGGCTAATTTTTTTCGTTGAGTAGTATCTTGAGCAGCTTATTGACTTAATCCTCAGATATTTTCCGATAATTTTTGATTTTTCCAGTAATAAGTCTTTTATCGTAGTCATTAAGTTTTTCTTTAAGAACTGGCGCTAAAATATACAAACCAAGAATGTTTGGTATGCATATAAAAAACACAAGAGCATCAGAGAAATCCAAAATAGCATTCAGTTGGATCGAGCAACCAATAATAATAAAAATACAATAAACAGTTTTAAAACTTAGGTCTGCAGAACGTGATTCTCCAACAAGATATGTCCATCCTTTCAATCCATAGTATGACCACGCAATCATTGTTGAAAACGCAAATAAGATTGCAGAGATAGCAATTACATAGGGTGACCAGCTAATATTTCTCTCAAAGGCTGCAGATGTCATTTCTATACCACCAAGCCCTGACGATAAATATGGGTCGTAATACGTAGTAGTAGTAATAACCAATGCGGTTACAGTACATATGACTACTGTATCTATAAATGGCTCTAGCAAACCAACATAGCCTTCTGTTATAGGTTCAGAGGTTTTTACGGCAGAGTGGGCTATTGCCGCTGAACCGATGCCTGCCTCGTTGGAAAACGCAGCTCGCTGAAATCCAATAATCATTACTCCTAGCGCACTACCGGCCATTGCTTCTGGTGCAAAAGCACCATCTATTATTGCCAGAACAGCAAAGGGTAGCGCCTCGTAGTTCATCATTATAATTATCAGCGCTGAAATCACATAAAAAATTGCCATAAAAGGTACGAGTTTTTCAGTAACTTTTGCAATGCTTTTAATTCCGCCGATTATTACAATGCCAACAACGGATGCAATTATTAGGCCAAAAAACCAACCCTTGTCGTTAAACCAGCTTTCGTTTAACCCACCAGTGACGTTTACAAATTGAACGTATGCTTGATTTGACTGAAACATATTTCCAATTCCGAAGCAGCCAATAACAATTCCTATTGCATAGAATTTGGCCATAAAGCGACCAAGTTTTATAAGTCCTTGTTCTTTTAATCCGTTCTCTAAGTAATACATAGGGCCACCAGAGACGGTACCATCTGGATTTTCTTTTCGATAAAGTGTCCCTAATGCGCATTCTACAAACTTTGTAGACATTCCAAGAAGACCAGCCACGATCAGCCAAAAAGTAGCGCCTGGACCACCTATTGATATCGCTACAGCCACACCGCCAATGTTGCCAATTCCGACTGTACCGGAAACAGCTGCTGTCAGTGCCTGAAAATGAGAAACCTCACCCGGGTCAGAAGGGTTTGAGTAGTCTCCACGTGTTAATCTAATGGAGTGTTTAAAGCCCCTAATGTTTATAAATTTAAAATAGCCAGTAAAAAAAATCGCACCAACTATTAGCCAAAGTACAACCAAAGGCAGATCTGCCCCAAAAATAGGTACTGTAAAAAATATTATTTTTGAAACAATTGCCGTAAATGGTTGAACTGTATTATTAATAATAGAATCAATGTTTGAAGGATTTTGAGCATAAACTGAGCTAGAAAAAATAAAGCTCATAAAACATAGAAAAATATATTTTTTTGAAAATTTGTTAAGCACCATTATTTTAAATCTTTATATGTGAATTAAGTTTATTGTTGTCTTTGTGTTAAGGCCAAAGTCGTTGTAGCTATTATTTCATTCTCAGAGGCTCCTCGGGACAAGTCACTGATTGGTTTAGCTAATCCCTGAAAAAATGGCCCTATAGCTGTTGCGCCTCCTAAATGCTGCATGAGTTTGTAGGAAATATTTCCAGCATTGAGATCTGGAAAGATAAGTACATTAGCATTACCAGCAACGTTACCTTTGTCTTTCATTTTTCGATTAGCAATTCTTGGAACTAAAGCTGCATCTGCTTGAATTTCTCCTTCTATATCAAGTTTGGGGGCTCTTTTGTTTATTATAGTTTTGGCACCACGGATTTTTCTTATCTCAGCATATTTATCACTGCCATGCGTTGCAAAAGATAAAAGTGCTACCCGAGGTTTTTTGTCAGTCAGTTGCAAATAACTTTTAGCAGAGGAAATTGCGATATCTGCAAGTTGATTTTCAGTTGGGTTAACATTAAGTGCACAGTCTGCAAACAGCAACGGTTGATCGTGTCTATTTTTATCACCTGAAATCAGCATTAAAAAAGCGGTTGAAGGAGTTTGGATTCCTTTAGCTAATCCTACTGTCATGAGACTAGCTGTTATAACCTGCGATGATGGTGTTGCTATACCAGCAACCATAGCGGTAGCAGCATCGTCATTTACCATTGCCCCACCATAAAAAAGTGGTTTCATGAGCAAGCGTCGTACGACAGCGGGAGGTGTTTTAGGTCGTTTCTCCAGATATTGCGTTATATACTTGTCGAGCTGATTAGAGTGTTTTGGTTCAATAATTTCTACATCATTTAGAGAGATTTTATTTTTTATCGCAGTTTCCTCTATTTTTTTTGCGTCCCCTAACAATGTAACTCTAGTTGTACCATTTGCAATAAGTTTAGTTGTCGACAGTAAAATCGCCTCTTCCGTCCCTTCAGGAAAAACAACTTTATTTTTTTTGTTTTTTAAAGATGATTCTAATTTTTCTAGAAATGTCATTAGTAAGGTTAAGTGAAGTCTTTATTTTATGAAACTCTTAGTGCCTTAAGTATAAGACTGATACTTTGATAAGTGACGCACTGGTTTTTGTAGCGCATCACGCCGGAAAGGCTCACCTAATTCCTCATTGACCATAATCTCTAGTATTGTTGTAACATTGGATGAGGTTGCAGAGATTAAAGCATCACCAATTTCATCTGGGTTTGAAACGCGAATACCATTTGCCCCCATGGCGCGGCCAATTTCAGCAAAACTTGGATTTTTCAGATTAGTGCCAACAAATCTATCGTTATAGTAATCAATTTGATTCTTTTTTTCGGCTCCCCATTGTCCATTGTTAAAGACTACAGCTGTAACAGGAAGATTTTCACGAACACAAGTTAAAGTTTCCTGCAGACTCATACCCCATGCTCCATCGCCAACATAAGCTACAACTGGCCGATCAGGTTCAGCAACCTTAGCACCAATGGCTGTTGGAAATGCATAGCCACAGTTTCCAAAACTCATTGCAGCTAGAAAACTACCTGGTTTTTCAAAACGCAGGTAACTATTAGCAACAGAGCAAATATTTCCTATGTCCGTTGAGACAATTGCATTAGATGGTAAGGCTTTTTCTAATTCGCGGAGTGCATGCCTTGGTGTGAGTTCATTTTCACAACCTTGACTAATACTATTCAACTCTTTTTCCCAGTCTGATTTCTCTTTGTTAATCATATTGATACGTTGATCGCGTGTTTTAAGGCAGATAGGAGGTTCTTTATTAGCCTTAAGACTTCCAAGTAAATGATCTGTAGCTGCTTGGGCATCACCACAAATGCCAATATTTATGGGTTTTACAAGACCAATTGCACGTTGATTGCGGTCTATTTGTATAACTTTGGCATTTTCTGGCCAGTATTCTAGACCGTATTGTGGAAGAGTCCCAAAAGGACCTAGTCGAGTACCAATGGCAAGAATGACATCGGCTTTCTCAATAATATTCATAGCAGCTTTAGAACCTTGGTAACCAAGTGGCCCACAAGATAAAGCGTGTTTGGATGGAAAAGCGTCATTATGAAGGTAACTTGTGACTACCGGTGCAGATAAAAATTCTGCTAGTGATTTAACAGAATCTGTTCCCTTAGCCATAGTTACGCCACCACCAGCGATAATAACTGGAAAGTTAGCCTCGCTAATTAGAGTAGCTGCATTGTTGAGACTTTTAGCCCCACCAGAGGAAGGTTCAATACGAATTGGGGTATCGATATCGATATCGATTTCACCATAAAAAAAATCACGAGGTATATTGACTTGAGTAGGACCTCTTTCTGCAATAGCAATGTCAAAAGCACGTGACGTTAGTTCTGCGATACGGTCCTGCCTATTCACATGTGCTTGATATTTGGTTATTTTTTCAAAAAATGCTAACTGCTCGGTTTCCTGAAAGCCACCAAGACCCATTGTCGAGGTACCTGCTTCGGGCGTGATGCAGACTACAGGTGAATGAGCCCAGTACGCGGCCGCTATGGATGTGACGAAATTAGTAATTCCAGGCCCATTTTGGGCAATGCACACACCGTGAGAATTGCTAATTCGAGAAAATCCATCTGCCATATGGCCAGCTCCCTGTTCATGAGATACCGAGATAAACCTAATTCCGGCTGGTTCAAACAAGTCAAGCGGGTCCATATATGCTGAGCCGACAATACCGAATACAGTAGTAACGCCTTGAGCAGCCAATGTCTCTACAAATGCCTCGCTGGGGGTCATAACTGCCATAGTGATGTTCCTTAGATACAGGTTAAAGGTTAGCTAAAATACATAAGCGTCTATATCTTTCAAATATTTAAACGCCAGTAGCAATTGCACATGTTATAGCATTATAGGGTGCAAAATAATGGCCATTTTTTCAGTAAACGGTTAGCGTAGGGAATAGTAAGAAAAAAATTATAGTTAACATGAACTTTGTAGAGTGTTGTTTTTGATTGAGGGTATATATGAAATTGCATTGGTTTTTGAAGGAAAAGATAAAAACATCTCGCAACTTGATTGTTTTTATTCTTTATATTCTCTCCATTAATGTACATGCGCATCATTCAAGAGCAGAGTTTGCAGAAGGTGCCGTACGGGAAATTGAGGGGGAGGTTATTCGTGTGGTTTGGAGAAATCCGCACGTTATGTTCAATATTAAGACTATTTTATCTGATGGTTCAGAAGAAATTTGGGAACTTGAAGCAGGAGATGCGGGAACTTTGGCCAGACGTGGGCTCGAGGATGGGCATATCAATGTGGGCGACCAAATTAAAGTAGCTGGGCCTATATCGACTCGGCGCGACCATTATATGGCCGTTTCTCATGCTCTTTTGAGTAACGGTCTTGAGATGATTTTTGGAAACAGTGCTCCCCTTTGGTCAGAGCAATTTATGGGTGGAGGGCGGTCAGGGATTTTACCAAATAATACTATTTCACTTGAATCAAATGGGATTTTTAGAGTTTGGATCAGAATGGGTTCAACACCTTATGATGTGATTGAACAACCACCACTCACGCCTGAAGCAAGAGTGGCTTGGCAGTCATATGATCCTTTACAGGATGACCCTGTGCTCGACTGTATTTTGCCAGGTATGCCGCGTGTTATAACGATGGCTGGGTCTCGACCAATACAATTTGAGGAAGACGGTGACAATATTTTGTTGCACTCTGAAAATTTTAATCTTACTAGGACCATTCATATGAATATGAATGGTCCTAGTAATAGCATAGAGGCATCTCCATTGGGTTATTCCCGAGGCCAATGGGACGGAAACACTCTTATTGTCACTACTACCCACATCAGTTGGCCGCTGTTTGAACTACCTCCTTTGTATGGCGTTCCTCAGAGTGAGGAAATGGAAATTATCGAGCGATTTACACTAAACGATGATGAGTTGGTTTATGATTTTTGGGCGTACGATCCTGTGAATTTTACTCAACCTATAGAAGAGTTTGATTACTTTGTTTGGCGATGGGATCCTCAGGTACGAATCAGAACAAATGAATGCGAGGTTTATTCAAGGTCTGGAATAAATAATATTATTGGTGGAAATACCTCGCCACCTTCAGAAATGATTGATGTTCCATGAGGTTTATGAGTTTGGTTAAGTTAGTAGATTAGTTTTCAGCTAGGTTAGATGCGTATTGCCATTATTTTTGGCAAACATATACCTTAAATAGGAGAACAATAAATGAGCTATAGAGCTGCGTTGATAAGCTATATTTTAATCAGTTTCTGTAATGGAATTTCTGCACAGGATGTTAATCCTCTCGACTCTATAGAGATACAGGTAAATGAGGAGATGGTAGCTATCGCATCAACAATTCTAGAAAGCGCAAGAACTGGAACTCCTCAGCAAGGGGATAATTTTTTCAACTCATTTCTCGGGACAGATGGCATTACTAATAATGTGGAAAATATGGTTGGGTATTCTCGAGAGAGCTTACTTTCACTGTCAATAATGGATGAAGCAAGAACGGACTGGAGTTATTGGCCACGGCCAAGGGTCGGCTTGACCTTAGGGGAAATGACAAGTTCACAGCGCACCATGGTCCACGAATTATTAAATACAGCTTTAACTTCTATGGGTTATCTCAAGGTAGTTCATATTATGCAGTTGGAAGAGGTTTTGACTTTACAAGAAAATATTGGTCTACCTCGTGGTAGCGAACAATATTGGCTAACTTTTTTTGGAACACCATCAATGGAGGAGCACTGGGGTTGGCGTTTTGAGGGTCATCATGTGTCCCTGAATATTTGGGTATCACCAGATGGCGGCCTTCGAGTAACCCCGACTTTTTTTGGCGCTGATCCCGCTGAAATACGTGGAGGTCCTTTAGCTGGTTTTCGTCCTCATGCAAAGGTGGAAGATTTGGGTAGAGATCTGGTTCTGTCATTGAGCTCAGACCAGTTTAAGACAGCTTTAATATCTGAAAATGCGCCTGTAGAAATTTTTGCTACTAATATTTTTAAATCAAGAGATGATTGGGAGTCGTGGCGCGAGACTCTTCAGCCGGAAGGAGTTTTAGTTTCGCGTCTTAGCGGTTCTCAACGACATATCGTACAAAGAATACTTAACGAAGTGGTCACAGCCTATCGCCCAGAAATTTCATCAGCTTACTTACAAAAAATAGAAATTGATGAGTTAAGTTTTGCTTGGATGGGTAGTACAGAAAGAGGCGGACCTCATTACTATCGCCTACAAGGAGCAGATTTTGTTTTTGAATACGATAATGTACAAGGTGGTGGCAATCATGTGCATACAGTATGGAGGAGCAAGCAAGGTGATTATGGTGATGATTTGCTTCCAGAACATTATCGAATGTCACATTTTTAAAAACTTTATCATTACTATCTGTCAATGAATTTTAAGAATATCAGCACTGCTTCACTGCTTAAAAATAATAACTATGCAGAGTCGGGAGGGGAGACTTATGAATCACTCAACCAGTAGAACCTTCAGTTTTAGTATCTTTTTTTGCATTGCATTTTATGTGTCTTTTGCTAGTGAAGCAGCCATAGTTAATATCAACATTACCAGCGTGGAATCACCAACTTTTAGTGGCCGAAGTTTTGGTTCAGTTGGTCAATATGAAAAACTACATGGACGAGCTTATGGTGAGTTAGATCCAACGGATCCACATAACGCAATCATTACTGATATTAATCTTGCACCGAGAAATGCTAATGGCAAAGTCGAGTACTCAATGGATATCTTCATATTGAAACCTATTGATATGAATAGAGGTAATCAAAAGCTTTTTCTGGATATGAATAATCGCGGGGAGATGCGCGTTGGTAGGTTGAATGATGTTGCGGTTAGTAATGATCCTGTCAGCGCAGCTGATGGTGGTAATGGTTTTATTATGAACCAAGGTTATACGATAGTCGGGAACGGTTGGGATTTTGGTGCTGTCAGGGATAACATGGGACTGACAATATCAGTTCCAGTAGCTAAGAATTCTGATGGCTCAGTTATTACTGGTCCTTCTTATGAATATATTACTTTCAATAACTCAGAAACTTATAGTTATACCTTAACCTATCCAACTGCAAGTATAAACAATGAAACGGCTAATCTGACAGTACGTGAGCGTCTGGATGATTCCCCAAAAAATATTCCTATCACTGACTGGGAGTTTATTGATGAAAAGACAATTCGTTTACTACCTGTTGGTACTACATTCAATCAGGCTCATATATATGAATTCACTTATACCGCAAAAAATCCTGTTGTTTCTGGAATAGGTCTAGCAGCAACCCGTGATTTTATTTCTTTTCTTCGGTACACACCTAAGAGCGAGGACAGAATTCATAACCCACTAGCCGAAAACGTAAAACAAACATACAGTTTTTCAATTTCACAACCATCTCGTGCTTTGCATGATTTTCAAACACTTGGATTTAATGCTGATGAACAGGGCAGACAGGTTATAGATGGAATGCTGAAGTGGACTGGAGCAGGAACAGGCGATCAAATTAACTATCGTTTTTCTCAGACTGGTAGAACTGAGCGAAACCGCCAAAATCATCTTTACCCAGAAGGCGTGTTTCCATTTGCACACCAAGTGTTGACGGATCACCTTAGTGGAAAAGTTGCGGGACGGCGTACTCTGTGTGAAGAGAGTAATACTTGTGCAAAAATATTTGAAGTTAATTCGTCTAATGAATATTGGGTTAAAACAGGATCGCTTTTGCACAGTGATACGCGTGGAAAAGATATAGAGGATCCAGAAGATGTTAGATTCTTTCTTGTATCTGGTACCTCACATGGCGTTGGGGATGTTAATAGCCGTGGTATATGCCAGCAGTTTTTAAATCCTACAAGCCCCTACCCTGTGTTGCGCAGCCTTTTCATTGCGCTAGATAGTTGGGTAGCAAATGAGGTTGAACCACCTACGAGTAGAGTCCCTAGTCATAGTGACGGCACCGCCATAATGGCGATACCAATACCAGGTAGTAATACGGGTAGGGTCCCTCAAGACGCCTTGGGTTGGCCAAGTATTCCAAACGTTAATTACACGGGTTTAATAACTACCCGGCATTACTTGAATTTTGGACCTCTATTTGATTCTGAATCAATAATTTCTAATTATCCTCCCTCTATTGAAAACAGACCATCCTATGGAATTTTTGTTTCACGAGTGGACATCGATGGAAATGAAATCGCTGGAATTCGTTTGCCTCCTGTAGAAGTGCCAATAGGAACAACAACAGGCTGGGCACTTAGACGACAAGAATTTGGGATGAATGATGGTTGTGAGGGTTCAGGGCAGTTTATTCCGTTTTCTATTACAAAGGATGAAAGGATCTCTTTAGGTGACCCGAGACTTTCGTTAGAAGAACGCTACGGTTCACATGAAAATTATGTGCAGGAAGTGACTATTGTTGCTAGAGAATTAATGCGACAACGGTTTTTACTGGAAGATGATGTACAAGCATATATTGAACAGGCTCTTAATAGAGATTTTCTATGATAGCCTAGCCGTGAGTTAATTATGTGGGGCGATCACCTTTAATTGTGACTCGTCTACCTTTGCGTTCTTCAGGCCAATAATCCCATACCGCTCTGTGCATTGCGCAGCGATTATCCCAGAATGCAACATCATTTTTTTGCCAGCGAAAGCGAATTTGAAAATCAATTTTTTCGCAATGATCAAATAAATAATTTAATACAGCCCGACTTTCAGTTTCAGTTAGTTCATTTATACGTGTAGTGAATGTCCGATTTACATAGATAGCTTTCTTGCCAGTTTCTGGGTGTGTCCTTACAACTGGATGTATTGCTTGTGGGTAAATCTTTCCCTCATCCTCCATTCCGCGGTCAGAATATCTTCCTCGGTAAATATGCTCTGATTCATGAAGTGCAGTTAGGTTAGAAAGAGTTTTTTTAAATGAATCTGATAGAGCGTCGTATGCTGTATAAGTATTAGAAAATAAAGTGTCACCACCAGACTCAGGAAGAATATGTATTTGCAGCATAGTTCCAAGCGGTGGGATTTCATCGCATGAGACGTCGGAATGCCAAAATTCCCCATTGGCAACTTTTGAGTTTTTTTGAGTATGTATCTCAAAAATTTCCGGATGTCCTGTCATTTGGGGCGCAGCAGGGTGCGCATGTAATTCACCAAAAAGCTTACCAATTTTGATTTGTGTTTCAGCCGCTATTTCTGTTTGGTCTTTAAAAAAAAGTACTTGAAACTTAAGGAATGCCTTTCGTATTTCATGATACGTTTTAGAATTAAGTCCATTTGCTAAATTAATTCCTGTAATTTCAGCGCCAAGTGCTGGAGAAAATGGTTTAACTTGAAACTCTTTGGCTGACATAATGGTAAATAATCCACTAATTCTAGATAAATTTCATGTTTTATTAAGGGTTGAGTTAATTTGTTTAGAGATTACTGGATTTTTTTGCTGTATTAGTCGAATCGGGAGGTCTAATGAGCCGTACTTTTGTTATTAGTGCTTTTTATTTTTTGTGGATTTCTCCAGTTATTGGGCAGGGTATTTCAGTCGTTGAGCCTGATTCTAGATGGTCTCTTGCGGCTGTTGGTGATGTAATTATTAATCGTCAAATCTCTCCCTTTGATCAACCTGGAGATCCTGCATTTCATGATTTAGCTAACCTTGTTAGAAGTGCAGATGTAGCTTTTTTGAACTTAGAACAATCAGTATTTCGTCTTTCTGACTTTGATGGATGGCCTGCTCCTTTGGGTGAGATGAGAGGTAACTACGAGTTAGGTCCTCCAGAGACGCTTTATGATCTTAAGGCAATGGGTTTTGATCTTTATAATCAGGCAAATAATCACACAACTGACTATGGGGTTGCCGGTTTACGGGAAACAATAAAACTACTTGATGAACTGGGACTTGTTCATTCTGGTGCGGGTGAGAATTTGGGATGGGCAAGTCGGCCAGGTTATCTTGACACTGCAAAGGGCCGAGTGGCACTTATTGGCATGGCGTCAACTTTTCAACCAATGTCACGAGCAGGTGCAGCCACTTCAGATATGATGGGAAGGCCTGGATTAAACCCATTACGTATAAATCGTCGAATAGAAGCATCACCTGGAACTTTTTCCATGATTAGGCAGGTTGTGAAAGCATATGGAGAAAATTCAGGCGGTGATGAATCAGAAGAGATACAACTCCTTGGAACTACTGTATTTTCTGGTACAGATGATCAAATTTTAGAAACAGTGAATGCTGATGATCAGGCACGTATTTTACGCGAGATTAGAAATGCTGAGGATCAAGCTGATTATGTTATTGTGAACAGTCATTCACATGAGCCTAGTAATGAGTCTCTCAAGCCACCTAGTTGGTTAGTAGACTTTTCGCATAAGGCAATTGATGCAGGCGCTAGTACTTTCATTGTTCATGGTCCACATCAGCTAAGAGGAGTTGAGATTTATAGAGGACGGCCTATTTTTTATTCTTTAGGGAATTTTATTTTTCATATTGAAACAATTGACCCAATGCCGTCTGATATTAGAGAGCGATACGATGTTGGATTAGATGCTTTAGCATCAGAAATTTATGATACCCGTTTTAAAGTAGATGAGGAGGGGAACGCTCTTACAGGTTATCCATCTGATTCAAAGTGGTACCGTAGTGTTTTAGTCTTGATGACATTTAATGGCAATGAAATTAAAAAAATACAATTTCACCCTATTGAGTTAGGTTGGGAGTTGCCACGATCACAGCGAGGAAACCCACGTATTGCATCTGAACCATTAGCTAGACAGATTATTGAGCATCTTGCAGAGCTATCTGCACCATATGGAACAGAGATTCGGTATGAAAATGGTATAGGAGTATGGACGGCTAATCCAGGATAATACGGATTACTAAAGAAAATTTTTCTGAGTGTATTTAAAACGTGCTCTGATAAAACTGTTGAGCAGTTGAATCAGAAAAAATATCGACAGTTTCTTTCTGTACATTTGAAAAAATATCATCGCCAGACAACCAAGCTTTTTGTGCATTTTTTGTGTCTAACGCCCTAATAAGGGCTGAATTAAATTCATAGGCGTGGTATGAAAAACCAGATTTTTTTAGTGCTATTGCGAAGGCTAAGGAATACGCTTGACTTCCCCTAATGTGTGTCGTCGGTATGGGTATGCTTTCATTGCTTAGGCCATGATAGGCGCGAGAACATATATCAGCATTGCCTGAAGCTGCGTAGCGACATGCACTTGGCCGTGAGTTGTAAATTGAACAAACATTATCATTAAGTAATGGGCACGGATTGGGGTGTTCGTGTCGTGTTTCGAAATCAAAATCTTTAGTAAAATCATTTGCTTGCCTTATCTTTTTTGTGACCTTTTCTCCCATTTTTTTGACTAACTTAGATACATATAAAACTTCTGGGGCTGTTGCGCTTACCCAAATATAACAACAATGTGAGCAACCTTTTTTGCATGCAAGCTGTGTAGTTCCTGAACTGTCTAGGCTTAAATTTATTTGTGATTGGAGGAATTTTATTGGTGAGTCTATATTTCCTTCTTTTTTAGCTATTTCTAACAATGAAAATAACCGTCTTGCCGTTGCTGTGATTGCTTCAGGGTTATTCCGTTGAAGATTTATACCTTTGACAAGAATATTTAGATCGTTCTTTCTTTGCCTGCGTAATTTTCCTTTATTCATATAGCAAAAAATCCCATTAATTTTAATATTAATTATGAAGTAGCATGAAAGAACTCATAAAATTATACCAATTAGTTGGTAATACATAGTGTCTAAAAATAGATTCTTTAACTTTAAATGTGGTTATTAATAAATTTCTATTTAGAAAAAAAGCATATTTCTATGTGTATGTTTGATCCTTATAGTAAATGGATCAAGCCCACATTATTATTTTGTATTCTCCTGTAGGATTTAGCATATGCAAACTATAAGTGCTTTAGCTTTTAAACTCGCAGAACGAGGCTACTTGCCAGATAAGGTTGTTAGACTAGGTATACGCCAACTATTAAAAGAACGTTTAATTTCAATAGATTGTACCGACTGTGAGAGTGTCATGTCTGACCAACAGCACTTTATAGAGATGATGAATTCCAGTGAAATAGCTCCGGTACCCCATTTAGCCAATGAACAACATTATGAGATGCCTGCAGAATTTTTTAAGCTGATTCTTGGTTCTCATCTAAAGTACAGCTGTGGTTATTGGCCAAAAAGTACAATGAATTTAGAGGAATCAGAATTGGCCGCATTGGAGGTGACAGGCGAACGAGCACAACTGAAAAATGGGCAAACAATTTTAGACCTTGGTTGTGGCTGGGGCTCTTTTAGTTTGTGGGCGGCAGAGAATTTTTCAGATAGTTTGATCACAGCTGTATCTAATTCTAACGTTCAGCGAGCCGTAATTGAATCTGAGATAAAACAACGCAATTTAACCAATGTAACTGTACTTACCAGAGATATGAATGAATTTAACCCATTTTCTAAATTCGACCGAATTATCTCAATTGAAATGTTCGAGCATATGAGAAATTACCGTTTATTTTTTAGCCGTATATCTGATTGGCTGAATACTGATGGCCGATTCTTTATGCATATTTTTTGTCATCGATCTAGTGCATATGAATTTATTGATCATGGGCCAACAGATTGGATGACCAGGCATTTTTTTTCTGGAGGAATTATGCCTAGTGATGATCTGCCTTTGCGATTTCAAGAGGACTTAATCTTATGTGGAAAATGGCGCTGGGCAGGTACACATTACGAAAAAACATCAAATGCTTGGTTACATAATATGGATTTGAAGAAAAATAAAATCATGAAGATTATGTATGCTGTTTATGGTCAGGACAAGGCTAAAATATGGTGGGCTCGTTGGAGAATATTTTTTATGGCCTGTGCAGAATTATTTGGTTTTGAAAAGGGCCAGCAATGGTGGGTTAGTCATTACCTATACAGGCATGCAGAATAATCAGATCTTCATTATAAAGTTATATAAGATTTATATATTTCTGTAATGCGTTTATTTTTTAATTTTTTTGGTTTCCAAGTAGGTTGGTTTGCATGTGTTTACGGTGCTGCTAATACAAGGCCTTTGTTAGGACCATTAGTTGTGTTAATCATTGTTACCATCCATTTGGCGATATCAAAAAATACTTATAAAGAATTAATTCTTCTGACGGTAGTAGGTTTAATAGGTTTGTTTTGGGATAGTCTTCTTATGATTTTTGGTCTTGTTACTTATCCGTCAGGTGTTATTTTCAATGGCCTCGCGCCTTATTGGGTTGTCTCGATGTGGGTACTGTATGCCACTACGCTTAATGTATGTTTACATTGGCTAAGGAAACGATACTTTCTAAGTATTTTTCTGGGCGCATTACTAGGACCATTAGCCTATTTCATTGGAGAGAAATTAGGCGGAATAAATATTTTAAATCATAGGTATAGTTTATTTTTTATAGGAGTTGGATGGGCAATGATTTTGCCGATGCTAAATGTTGTTTCAAAAAGACTTGATGGCGCCATTTTTGCTGAGAACTCTACTTTCCTCAATGATTAGCTTTTACTTTTATCTTTATGCGCTAGCAACGTCAATAAGTCTTGCTATTTTAGTATGGGGCCTAAGTCTCTGGTTACGGGACGTCAGTATTGTGGACAGCATTTGGTCATTGATGATAGCTGTATGTACTATTCCTTATTTAATTCTAGCCCCTGAAGTAGGAATAAGAGGTTATCTGATTACTTGTTTGGTGTGGGTTTGGGCGCTCCGTCTATCTGGATATATTACTTGGAGAAACTGGGGGATAGAGGAGGATCATCGATATAAAGAGATTCGAAAAAATAATGAACCTAATTTTGAAGTAAAAAGTCTATATATCATTTTTGTTTTTCAAGCTTTTTGTGCTTCAATCATATCCTTATCTTTGCTTCCTAGTATTGCTGAGAAATTTGCAAATGGCTGGTTTGACTATATAGGTCTTTTTTTATTCATTGTTGGGTTTTTATTTGAAAGTATCAGCGATTACCAACTCTGTATTTTTAAATCTAATCCGGTCAATAAAGTTAGAGTATTTGACAAAGGATTATGGCGATACACTCGCCATCCGAATTATTTTGGGGACTTTTGTGTTTGGTGGGGATTTTTCTTTTTTTCCCTAGGGTCTGATAGTTGGTGGACAATTATTTCTCCATTATTAATGAGTTTTTTCTTGTTAAAATTTTCTGGCGTAGCTGTTTTAGAAAAAACAATTAAAACACGTAGACCTGCATATACAGAATACGTGAAATATACAAATACTTTTTTTCCTGGGCCTAGGAAAAAGTTATAAGCGTTATATGAAAGTTGCAATAATCGGATCAGGAATTTCTGGCAACATGGTTGCTTATCAGCTCAATAAAAAACATGACTTAACCATATTCGAGGCTAATGATTATGTTGGCGGCCATGTAAACACTATTGATGTGATAGAAAATGATTCCATAATTCCCGTTGATACGGGCTTTATAGTTTTTAATGATCAAACTTACAATAAATTTTCCACTCTACTAAGAAAACTCAATGTTTGTTCTCAGCCGAGCGATATGAGCTTTAGTGTAAGCTGTAAAGATTCAGGCCTTGAGTATAACGGAACAAATATTAATAAGTTTTTTTGCCAAAGACGAAATATCTTTCGGCCATATTTTCATCGAATGATATATGACATATTTCGCTTCAACCGTTTGGCATCTAGGGCTTTGGAAGATACTGATGAAAACGTATTACTTTCTGATTATCTTTTAGAGAAACAGTTTTCTCAGCAGTTTATAAATAAATATCTTTTGCCTATGTGTTCTGCTATCTGGTCAGCTGATCTCCAGACTATAAGTAAAACTCCTCTTAAATTTATAGTCCGTTTTATGGAAAATCATGGATTGCTGAGCATCAATAATCGGCCACTTTGGAAAGTGATAAAAGGGGGGTCAAAAGTCTATTTGAAACAGATGGTTAGTGATTATAGCTCTAAAATCAAGTTATCTACGCCTATACAATGGGTCAAGCGATATCCTAGTTATGTTGAGTTAAAGCCGGTTGGGGGAGTACCTGAACGATTCGATCAGGTGTTTATTGCATGTCATAGTGATCAGGCTCTAAGGCTACTTTCCGATCCATCAACCCTCGAAAAAGAAATATTAGGGGCTATAGACTATCAATTTAATCATGCGATTTTACACACTGATGATTCAATATTGCCAAAGCAAAAAATGGCATGGGCTGCATGGAATTATTTTATTCCCGAAGCTTATGAAGAGCCCGCATTTGTTACATATAATATGAATATTCTCCAAAATTTAAAGTCTAAAAAAACTTATTGTGTAACATTGAATGGTGCAAATAGGATTCAGCCTAATAAGATAATTAAAAAGATTTCTTACCATCACCCCACATTCACACATGCAAGTATTTCTGCACAAAAACGCCGTAAAGAAATTAATGGAGTTAATAGAACTTATTTCTGTGGCGCCTATTGGGGTAATGACTTTCATGAAGATGGAGTGTTAAGTGCTATAGCTGCAGTAGAGGATTTTGAAGGATAGTGACCGGATGAAAAGCTGTATTTTCGAGGGCCAGGTTAAACACTCACGTACCACTCCCGTTAAACATGACTTTAAGTATCAGTTATTTATGATGTTTCTCGACTTGGCTGAGCTTAAAGATGTTTTTGATGGGCGATTGTTTTGGTCTGTTGGTGGATTAGGGATCGCACAGTTTAGGAGAAAAGATCACTTCGGAGACCCAGAGCAACCACTCCATGAATCTGTTCGAGATTTGGTGGAGAAAAATACTGGTCAACGGCCGAAAGGCCCAATCCGTTTGTTAACACAGTTGAGTTATTTTGGTTATGGATTTAGTCCTGTTTGTTTTTATTATTGCTTTGATTCTTCTGGTACTACAGTACAGACTATTATTGTTGAGGTGAATAATACCCCGTGGGGGGAGCAGCACTGCTATGTCTTGACAGATCCATCTGAAGTTAAAAAAAATAGCATTAAATGTTTTGAACTTAGCAAAGAATTTCATGTCTCACCTTTCATGGAAATGGGTTTAGTTTATAAATGGACTTTTAGTGACCCTTCAAAAATACTTTTTATACATATGGAGAACTTTAAGAATGAAAATAAATTATTCGAGGCTACATTGAGATTGAAAAGAACTGAAATCAATGGGCGTTCTTTGTGTCGGTTACTGATAGTTTACCCATTAATCACGGTTAGGTTAGTGGTTGGTATCTATTGGCAGGCATTGAGGCTATGGTTAAAGAAATGTCCAGTTTATGCTCATCCTGCCAAATCCAAAAATATGACATTTAAATAATGACTAACTCAATACGTTCTTTCTCTAATAATCGCGATTCTTGTAAAGGTGGAGTGCCTTTTTTTGCTGGATTCTCGCGTTGGTTTGTGCATAACCGGCTAAGAAAGCTTGCGTCAGATCGTTTGATTATCTGTGAAGGTAAGCGATCTTGGGAGTATGGTGACTCAGAATTAAAAGCTGACAACACAGCACGGATCTCTGTACATGACGCTCGATGCTACAACGATGTAGCTTTTGGCGGCACTATTGGTGCTGGTGAGGCTTACATGAAGGGCTACTGGACAACAGACGATCTAACAAGTGTTGTTCGTATTTTGCTTAAAAACAGAAAACTGCTGAACAATATGGAAACAGGGTTATCTCGTTTTTCTGAGCCTGCAAACAAACTAGTGCACTGGTTCAATCGTAATAGCAAATCGGGTAGCCGAAAGAATATTGCTGCCCATTACGACTTGGGCAATGAATTTTTTCATCTTTGGCTTGATGAGTCATTAATGTATTCTTCTGCAGTTTTTGATGACCCAAAAATGTCATTAGAAGAGGCATCTCTAGCGAAGATGAGAAGGGTTTGTGAAAAACTAGAGTTAACTGATTCTGATGAATTGCTTGAGATTGGGACCGGCTGGGGTGGTTTGGCTATTTATGCAGCAAAAGAATACGGTTGCCGTGTAACGACTACTACTATTTCTGAAAAACAATATGAATTTTCAGTTAGGCGAGTAAAAGAAGCAGGGTTAGAAGATCAAGTAACTGTTCTTAAGAAAGATTATAGGGATTTAACTGGCCAGTTTGACAAGCTTGTTTCTATTGAAATGTTGGAAGCTATTGGGCATGAGTTTATAGATACTTATTTTCAAAAGTGTAGTAGTCTTCTAAAGTCGAACGGCATGATGTTATTGCAGACCATTACAATTGCTCATTCGGAGTATGAGCGAGCAAAAAAATCTGTAGATTTTATACAAAGATATATATTCCCAGGTGGATCTCTTTCGTCCGTTCAGGTTCTCACCAGCTCAGTTACAAGAGTATCTAATTTATTACTTCATCATTTAGAAGAAATTGGACTTGATTATGCGACTACAATTAGCCACTGGAGGCATCGGATGTTTTTGAAATTAGCTGATATAAAGTCTCTCGGTTATTCAGATGAATTTATTCGTATGTGGGAATTTTATTTTTGTTATTGTGAAGGTGGTTTCATTGAGAGGGCGATTGGAGATGTTCAGCTGCTGCTGGTAAAGCCTGATAGCCAACCAAGTATTAATTTTGGCATTGCTTCGTCAGTGTAGATAGTTTAGAAAAAATAGGGAATGGGAGAGTTTAGTGTTAGATAAAAGAAACTTCTATATCAATGGTCAGTGGTGTTCTCCAGAAAAAATTAATGACTTTGATGTAGTTGACCCTTCAACAGAAAATGTTATCGGTGTTGTATCTTTGGGTGATATAGCAGATACCAATAGTGCTGTGAGAGCTGCTAAAGATGCTTTTGAAGATTGGTCTATCTCACCTAAGCAGCAACGAGTGGACCTGATAAAGAAGATTTTAGAAATTTACCAAGAAAGAACTGAGGATATTGCTAAGGCAATCAGCCTTGAGATGGGTGCTCCAATAGATATGGCGAAAACTCAGCAGGTAGGTTCAGGTGAGTGGAACATAAAGGGGATGTTGCATGCTTTAATGAATTTCGAGTTTGATCAGCCTCTTGGCAAGCATGCCCCAGAAGACAGGATTTTTTATGAACCTATGGGTGTATGTGGATTAATTACACCATGGAATTGGCCAATGAACCAAATGACATTAAAGGTCATGCCTGCTTTAGCAGCTGGATGTACTATGGTTCTAAAACCATCAGAGATAGCCCCTTTATCTGGGATGATTCTCGCTGAAATTATGCATGATGCAGGAACACCTGCAGGTGTGTTTAATTTGGTAAATGGAGATGGTGCAGGAGTTGGGGCACAGTTGAGCACGCACTCGGACATAGACATGATTTCTTTTACTGGTTCTACTCGAGCAGGCGCAGAGATATCAAAAAATTCTGCGTCAACATATAAGAGA
>PBDA01000038.1 GCA_002718345.1 Rhodospirillaceae bacterium | reverse complement strand
TAAAGCATAGGCAACAACTAGCGGGGGAGAGGCAATAAAGTTCATTCGAACCAGTGGATGTATTCTGCCTTCAAAGTTCCGATTACCAGAAACTACTGAGCAACTTATTATTTCGCTTGATTGAGTTGCATCAGCAATTTCTTTGGGAAGAGGGCCCGAATTGCCGATGCAGGTAGTACAACCATAACCAACAATGTTAAAACCTAACTTTTCTAGGTCATCCAAGAGGTCAGTTTTTTTAAGATATTCAGTGACTACCTTTGAACCTGGTGCAAGGGAGGTTTTAACCCATGGTTTTGGCAGTAAACCTTTAGCAGCAGCATTTCTTGCTAACAATCCTGCGCCCACCATAACAGCTGGGTTTGATGTATTAGTGCAACTTGTAATTGCTGCTATAAGAACTGCTCCATCCCTTAAGTTAAATGAATTACCATTTAATGAAACTTCCGGGTTATCTGTCTTATTCCTTTCTGCAGCTATTGGTTTTGTTAGTTGTTCGAATTTACGCGCTGACTCACGTAGTGAAATACGATCTTGTGGTCTTTTTGGACCAGCTAAACTTGGTTCTACTGAATCTAACTCAAGTGATAGTGTCTCGCTATAATTAGCATCTGTCTGACCACGCCATAGTCCTTGCGTTTTTGCATAAGCTTCAACTAATTGTACTTGTGAATTAGGCCTTCCTGATAGTTCTAGATAGCGAAGAGTTTCTTTGTCAATAGGGAATACTGCACAAGTGCTGCCGAACTCAGGTGACATATTTCCGAGTGTTGCACGGTCAGCTAGAGGCAAATGATCTAGGCCGTCACCATAAAATTCTACAAACTTACCTACTACACCACGCTCTCTAAGCATCTGTGTAACAGTTAATACTAGATCTGTAGCAGTTGCTCCTTCTGTTAGTTGGCCTTTTAATTCAAAGCCAAGAACTTGGGGAATTAGCATTGTAATTGGCTGGCCAAGCATTGCCGCTTCTGCCTCGATTCCTCCTACACCCCATCCTAGTATTCCAAGACCATTTATCATGGTTGTGTGTGAATCTGTTCCAACCAATGTGTCAGGGTAAGCTAATCGCTCTGAGTTTCGATGTTCATCAAAAATTACACGGCTTAGGAACTCTAAGTTAACTTGGTGAACAATTCCTGTATTTGGAGGTACAACTTGAAAGTTAGCGAAGGCTTCTTGACCCCATCTCAGAAATGAATACCTTTCCTTGTTTCTTTCAAATTCAATGGCATTATTTTTGTTTAAGCTACTAGCAGTGCCAAAATGATCCACTTGTACCGAGTGATCAATGACTAACTCTGCAGGGGATAAAGGGTTTATCGATGATGCGTTTCCTCCTAGCTCAACAACAGCATCTCTCATAGCAGCTAAATCTACAACTGCCGGTACCCCAGTAAAGTCCTGTAGTATCACGCGAGCCGGTGTAAAAGCTATTTCTATGTTAGGTTTAGCTTTTGCATTCCACATAGCAAGGGATTCAATATCTTCTCTGGTTATATCAATGCCATCCTCATGACGAAGTAGGTTTTCAAGGAGGATTTTTAAAGTGTATGGAAGTTGATGGACAGATTCTTTTTCAACGGAATCTAATTTATAAATATTATAGTCGGTGTCATTTACACTAAGCGATTGATATGCATTAGAACGAACAGTCATGGGTTATACCTTGGTTATTAAACATGGTCATTAAGCGCGGCGCGGATTATAGCAGTGGTAACGCTTAGCGTTACTTTATCTTTGTTATTAGCCAACTTCACTAAGGGACAATTCGCACATTTTAGCCTCATCTATTATTGCACCTCCTAGGCAACGTGTGTCTTGGTAAAAAACTACAGATTGCCCAGGAGTAATGGCTTTTTGAGGGTTTTCAAATTGAACATCAACAATTCCGTTGCCAGCTGTAATTGCGGTGCAGGACTGATCTGGCTGCCGATAACGTGTTTTTGCTTGAAATTTAATTGCTAGACCATCTTTCCATCCTGCGGGAGGACCATTAACCCAGCTTAATTTGCTGGCTTTTAGCCAGTTTTTGTATAGTGATGAATGATTTTTACCTTGCGCAACAATAAGATCATTTGTTTCTATATTTTTTTCAGCTACATACCAAGCTTCCCCAGAATTATTAGCCAAACCACCAATGCCGAGTCCTTGTCTTTGCCCAAGAGTAAAGTATTGAAGGCCTTTATGGGTTCCGAGTAATCGACCTGCATGATCAATTATTTTACCTGGTTTATCTTGAAAATATTGGCTAATAAACTCTGCGAACGGTCGTTCTCCAATAAAACAAATACCAGTACTATCTTTTTTCTCAGCAACTGGTAGTAAGGATTTTAGTGCTATTTTGCGTACTTCTGATTTAGTTTTTAGCCCTAATGGAAAAAGCACATTCGTTAGATTGTCTGATTGTAGTGTATGTAAGAAATAACTTTGATCCTTTGATTCATCTAATGCTTTATGTAATTCAGTTTTATTACAACGAGATAATGCTTGTGCGTAATGACCCGTGGCTAGCCATTGCCCACCTAAGCGCTTAGCGTACTTCCAGAGCACGCCAAATTTTATTTCTTTGTTACATAGTATGTCTGGGTTTGGAGTACGCCCAAGTCGGTACTCATCAAGAAAATGCGTAAAAACTTGTTGCTTATAATTATCGGAGAAATTTACACGATGCAGTGTAAGTCCAAGATGTTCACATACACGTCTTGCATCATGAAAATCTTTTGCCGATTCACAATAACCATCATCTTCCCAATTAGTCATATGCAAGCATTGAACATGATAACCAGCATCGCGTAGTAGTAATGCACTAACAGCTGAATCTACTCCACCTGATAATGCGACTATTACGAGTTGATCGTCATTCATGGTTAGGTATTACTAGCAAAATATAAAGTGCGAAAAAAATTTTAAATATCTCTAGCGAGTTGGCTGGCAATTCCTATGTAGTCAGAGGGTGATAATGCCTTTAAGCGGCCCCGAATATCTTCAGGTATATCTAATTTAGATATAAATGCAGAAAGATTATCATTTGATATGTTTTGACCGCGTGTAAGTTTTTTGAGTTGTTCGTAGGCATCAGGGATACCAAGGCTTCGCATGACTGTTTGAACAGCCTCCGCTAAAATTTCAGGACTATTTTCAAGGTCTGTTTGAATGCTATTGTAATCTGCTTGTAGTTTTGAGAGTCCTTTACGGCAAGATGAAATAGCAAGATAGGTGTGCCCAATTCCAACTGCTATATTTCTTAGAACCGTTGAATCAGTCAAATCTCTTTGCCATCTTGATTGAGGTAGTTTTTCTGCTAAAAAGCCTAATAGAGAATTAGCTATGCCGCAATTCCCCTCTGCATTTTCAAATTCTATAGGGTTAACCTTATGTGGCATTGTAGATGAACCAACTTCACCAGAGGCCACTCGTGGACGAAAATAACCCAGGCTTACGTAACCCCATAGGTCTCGACAAAGATCTAAGAGTATTGTGTTAGTGCGGATTAGTGAGTGGCAATACTCAGCAATCCAATCATGAGGTTCGATCTGAGTCGTATACGGCGTATAAACCAATCCTAGTGACTCGACAAAGGTTTTGCTAATTTTTGGCCAGTCAGCATTAGGATAAGCAACTAAATGTGCATTGAAATTTCCAACTGCTCCATTGCATTTTCCAAAAATATTTATATTTTTAAAAGCTGTTAATTGAATTTCAAAACGATGAACAAAGTTTGCAAATTCTTTGCCTAAGGTGGTTGGTGATGCGGGCTGACCATGTGTTCTCGAGAGCATTGGGATATCGGCAAACTCATGGGCAATAGTACGCAAATCATCAATCAACTCTTGCATAATTGGAAGTAGGACGTTTTGTCGAGTATCACTCAAAATTAGTGCATAGGACAGGTTATTTATATCTTCTGAAGTACATGCAAAGTGAATATAGGCCTCTATATCATTTGATAAGCAGTTACTTTCTAATAATTTATTTCTGAGAAAATACTCAACGGCTTTGACATCATGATTAGTCTGGCTTTCTAGAGTCTTCACCTGACTGGCATCTTCTATTGAGAAATTTTCAATGATTGTCTTTAATTCCTCGATTACTTGATTATCAAGGTCCGGCAGACCAGTTATGGACTTTTCAGAAGCGAGGTGTTTTAACCAACTAATTTCAACTACAGTTCTATAGCGAATAAGCGCAGATTCAGTTAGATAGTTACGCAGCAGCCCCGTCTTAGAGGCATAACGTCCATCTAATGGTGATAATGCTGTAAGTTTAGATAGATTCACAGGGGTGCTCTGCATCCCTATCAAGCAGTAATATAGACTCCATAATACACCTTTAGACGGTGATTCTTCGAGTTTTAGAGAGCATATGGTACAAATTTAATTTGGTAGTTAGGGAGCAGGTATGACCAAAAAGTTTCGAATTGAGAGGGATAGTATGGGTAATCTTGAGGTGCCTGTTGATGCGCCATGGGGTGCTCAGACCCAACGAGCTATCAATAATTTTCCAATCAGCGGTATCACAATGTCTAGACAATTTATAAGAGCATTGGGGCTGATTAAGTGGGCTTCTGCGATAACAAATGATGAATTGGGGCTTTTATCAACAAATATTGCGGTAGCTATACAAAAAATATCCCTGCAGGTGGCCGCTGGCAAACACGATAAGCATTTTCCAGTTGACGTATTTCAAACTGGTTCAGGAACAAGTTCGAACATGAATGCTAATGAGGTTATTTCTAATTTAGCTAATGCGATAACGGATGAAACAGTTCACCCCAATGACCACGTAAATATGAGTCAAAGTAGTAATGATGTGATTCCGTCAGCAATTCATGTGAGCGCATCTTTAGCCATAACTGAAGAACTTTTACCTGCGCTTAACCATTTGATTTCTGTAATCGATAACAAGGCTAAACTTTTATCTGAGAATGTGAAAACAGGGCGAACGCATTTGATGGATGCAATGCCAGTAAGTTTTGAGCAAGAATTAAATGGATGGGCTCAACAAATACGTTCAAATTATGAACGTATTTCAGGTGTATTACCTCGACTTACTGCATTAGCGCAGGGAGGTACGGCAGTTGGTACGGGCATTAATGCGCACCCAGACTTTGGGGAAGGTGTAGCAAGGCATTTAGCTACAAAAACAGATGTAGCTTTTAAAAAAACGGAAAGTTTTTTTGAAGCTATGAGCTCTCAGGACACCGCTGTTGAGCTTTCAGGGCAACTTAAAACAACAGCTGTGAGTTTGCTGAAAATTTCTAATGATCTACGTTGGATGAATAGTGGGCCACTTGCTGGAATGGCAGAGATTTCTTTACCAGCATTGCAACCCGGTAGTAGCATTATGCCGGGTAAGGTTAATCCTGTAATTCCAGAAGCTGTAGCAATGGTTTCAGCTCAAGTAATTGGTAATGACACAACGATAGCCCTAGCAGGGCAGTCAGGCAATTTCCAGCTTAACGTTATGTTGCCTGTAATTGCTCATAATCTTCTTCAAAGCATCGAGTTGCTAACCTCCGCATCCCGTGTACTTGCTGACTCAGCGATAGAAGGATTTGCTGTTAACCAGGATAATTTAAAGAATGCATTAAATAGAAACCCAATCTTAGTTACCGCATTAAATCCAGTAATTGGCTATGAAAAGGGAGCAGCTATTGCTAAAAAAGCTTATCAAGAGGGAAAGCCTATCTTAGATGTTGCCATTGAGGAGACTGAATTGAGTGAAGATGAATTAAAATCATTGCTAGATCCTGGGGCTTTAACAAAGGGCGGTATTAAAGGTTAAGGTTTAATGGAGAATAGAACTCTGCGAATGAACATTGAGACGCAACTATCAACCGTTGATGTTCATGCAGATCCACTTGCTTCAATGTTGTGTAATGTTGAAGGAGAAATTCCTCAATCATTTTTAAATAACTTTTCTAATGATGCTGTTAGAGCTGCAGTACTGGTGGGATTAGTTGAAAGGTCATCAGGGTTTAATATTTTATTAACTGAACGGGCTGCTCATTTAAATTCTCATCCAGGACAAGTAAGTTTTCCCGGAGGAAGAATAGAGGATTGTGATAAGAATCCAGCAGATGCAGCTTTGCGTGAAGCTTGTGAAGAGGTTGGATTAAAAGGTGAGCACGCAACTGTTGTAGGTTGTCTTGAAAGCGTTTTTACTCAGACCGGTTTTTTAGTAACTCCTGTTGTTACTTTTGTATCACCTGAATTTCAAGCAGTACCAGATCCAACTGAAGTTTCTGAAGTTTTTGAGCTTCCGTTGGGTTTTGTCATGAATAAAGAGAAAAGACAGCTTACATATAGAAAAAGATTTGGCTTAAGAATGCGTAGTTATGAATTTCTTTACGGTAAACATAGAATCTGGGGAACCACAGCCGCAATCATCGTGCGATTTTTGGAATTGATTTCAAATGAAAAACAAAACCATTAATCAAGATATCTGTAGATTACTAGGCCTTGTAGAGTCACTTAGGGACCCAGATGGAGGATGTCCATGGGATCTTGAGCAGACGTTACAAACAATAAGTTCTTATACACTTGAGGAAGCTTATGAAGTGGTGGATGCAATATCCAGAGAAAACTATGATGATTTAACAGAAGAACTTGGTGACCTTTTGTTTCAAATTGTATTACAGGCTCAAATTGCTAGTGAATGTGGAGCATTTACTTTTAAAGATATAGTCGAAGGTATTACATGTAAGATGCTGCGACGTCATCCCCATGTTTTTTCTGAAGAAAATGTTAATAACTCTGATGCGCAAAGTATTCAATGGGAGACTATAAAAATAGAGGAAAAAGGTGGAGATCAATTTAGCCCACTTAATGACATTGCTTTGGCTTTGCCCGCATTAGTTCGAAGTCAAAAGCTTGGTGAACGTGCATCAAATGTAGGATTTGATTGGGATAATCATATTGATGCGCGGGCTAAAGTTAATGAAGAGCTTGCGGAGCTTGATGCTGCTATTGAGGAAAATGATTTAAATGCAATAAAGACTGAAATGGGCGATGTAATATTTAGTTTGGTTAATTTATGTAGACATTTACATATTGAACCAGAGAGTTCCCTCAGTGATGCCAATACAAAGTTCTTAAAGAGGTTTAGCATAGTAGCAAATGAGATTCAAAAGTCTGGAAAGAATTGGGATGATTGTGATAGTGCAGACTTGGATGAGCTATGGGAGTATGCCAAACAAACTCTTGATTCAACAAATATCTATTAATGAGCGAAATAGTTTAAGGCATTGATTTTCTCTCATCTCCCTCTAAACTTGGGGTGCATGATTCTTGAAGGTAAATACAAATGGCAAAAATTAGTTACGTTGCCCCTGATGAAATAGATGATCCTGAGCTTCGTGATTGGCTTGAAGCTGCAATAGAGAAAGGACGTCCGGGTCCAGAGAATCAGTCTATAAGAGCACACCAGCCCGATGTTATGCGTGCTTTTACAACCACACGTAAGCTTCTCTTTGATAAAAATAGCGAAGCAGGTTTTGTTGAACATGAACTAAAAGAGTTAGTGCGAACATATATCGCCTATAGTTTAGATTGTGATTACTGAAGTAATCAGGGCGACGCCCGTGGGGCGAAAGAAGACCCAAATAATAGACTTAGCGAATTACTTGAATTTGGAAATTCTGAGAAATTTAATTCAAGAGAAAAAATAGCTTTGCGTTATACCGATGCAATTCTTTGGAACCCAACCTTAGCAGATGATAGCTTATGGGATGATCTCCATTCCGAATTTACTGAACCTCAAATTGTTGAGTTAGGTTTTTGGGCTGGATTCACATCAGGTGGACAGCGTTGGCTTCACACGTTACATACAAAACAAGGCGAGCTAGCTGATTATATGGAACGCAAGAAAAAAGAATGAACATAAAGAAAGCTTTAATGTTTTTTTCTTTAGTTTTTGTTTTTTGATTCGGTTGTTTTATCAAAAATTGGTTTAATCAGATCTAGTGGTAATGGGAAAACAATTGTGTTTGTGTTTCTTTCACTTGAAATCTCAGTTAAGGTTTGTAAATAACGAAGTTGTAGTGCTTGAGATTGTGAGCCAAGAACATCTGCTGCTTCTGCTAATTTCTGAGATGCTTGGAACTCACCTTCTGCATGAATCACTTTTGCTCGACGTGCACGTTCAGCCTCAGCTTGAGCTGCAATAGCTCTTATCATGCTCTCATCAAGATCTACATGTTTAATTTCTACATTAGTAACTTTTATGCCCCACGCCTCAGTATTTTGATCAAGAATTTCTTGCACATCTGAATTTAATTTTTCGCGTTCGGATAACATGTCGTCTAACTCGTGTCTTCCAAGTACAGACCTGAGAGTCGTCTGAGCAAGTTGGCTAGTAGCCTCAACCCGATTTTCTACTTGAATAATTGCTTTTTCTGGATCTAATACTCGAAAATAGATTACAGCACTTACTTTAACTGACACATTGTCACGAGAAATTACGTCTTGTGTGGGGACATCCATAACAATCGTTCTAAGATCGACGCGAATCATTTTCTGTATGCCTGGAACAACTATTATCAGCCCAGGTCCTTTTACCTTCCAAAATCGTCCAAGAAGAAAAATTACTGCTCTTTCATATTCTCTTAGAACTTTTATTGCACTAAACAAAAAAAATACAGCAATAACAGTTAATAAAACCGGAAGATCAAATAACATAACTTATTCCTTCTATTCTATTGTTAATTAATTTAGCCCTTATTATCAGGCTCTATTGTCAAAGTAAGTCCATTGATACTTACTATGCTTAGTTTTTGACCCTTTTCTATTGGGGTATTCGTGCGTGCTTTCCATAGTTCTCCATGTACCCAAACTTGTCCTTCTGTGACAAAACTTTCTTTTGCTATTGCCTTTGTTCTTTTTATGTCTTCAATTCCGGCAACGACTGGTTGATTTCGGGATTTCATAGCTAACCAGATAATTAGCATAATAGATAACGAGGCAATCAACGCTACAGAGAAAATAAGTGGTATGGGGATACCAAGTCCAGGTATGTCTGAGTCAATCAAAATTACAGAGCCAAATACAAAAGAAGCTATTCCACCTATTCCTAACGCACCGAAACTTGGGATCAAAAATTCTGAAACCATAAGGATCACGCCTAGTCCAATAAGAGCTAGGCCAGCATAATTTATAGGAAGTACCTGAAAGGCAAATAATGCTAATAATAATGAGATTGCTCCTACAACACCTGGGACTATTGCTCCAGGGTTATAGCCTTCAAAAATTAGACCATAAATACCGATCAACATAAGTATGTAGGCGACACTCGGATCACTTATTACTCTAAGTAATTGTGTCCTCCAGTCAGGTTCTTCAATTACAACGCTGAGATCAGAAGTATCGAGAGTTATAGGGTTGCCATTAATTTCCAATTCCCAACCATTTAACTGTTCAAATAAATCAGTGCGATTCTCGGCAATTAAGTCAATAACATTCAGTTCAAGTGCGCTTTCAGAATTCAGGCTCTCACCTGTTCTTACGGCTGCTTCGGCCCATTCAGCATTTCTATTTCGTAGATCAGCTAGTCCTTTGATATAGGCAACGGCATCATTTATTGTCTTGCGTTCCATGGCTGTTGAAGGCTCTATTTCCTCTTCATTTGCATCATTGTCTGTCTCTGGTGATGGGTTGGCTTGTGTTTCTTGTTCATTAGGAATAACTGGACCTGGAGTTCCTATAGAAACAGGTGTTGCAGCTCCAAGATTTGTTGCTGGAGCCATTGCTGCTATGTGGCTTGCATACAAGATATATGTTCCAGCGCTAGCAGCGCGCGCACCTTGTGGCGATACATAGGTGATTACAGGAATTGATGAACTGAGTATGGTTTGAATAATTTCGCGCATGGCTGAATCTAATCCTCCAGGGGTATCCATTTCAATAAGTAGGAGTGTTGATTGATTAGTAATTGCAGATTCAATGCCGTTACTTATAAATTCAGCTATGACTGGTCCAATTGCACCTGTAATCTTGAGTACTGTAACCCTTTGATTTTCTACTAGGGTATTTGGGTTGTTTTCAGTTACGAAGGTTGTTTGTTCAGGGGGTAGTTCTTGGGCATTCAGTAAAATAGAGAATCCCACTATTAAAGTAGCAGCCAAGCATGCTCTTTTGGGCTTTAAAGCAAAACAAGCCATACTTTGATCATACCAGTTTTAGTGTTGCTGAAGATTAGAATCACATATTTTATTAATATCAGGTTTTGGGATGAGCTATGGAGGTGTATAGTCGCGCAACTATGAGTAATTCTATTGAAAATAATCAGTGGCAACCAGATAGCTGGCGTACGTGTCAGGCTACACAACAGCCATTGTATACAAATGAAGCGCATTTGCAGTCTGCAATAGAGCAACTAAGTAGTTTGCCTCCTTTAGTTACAAGCTGGGAAGTTGAATCATTGAAAAATCAATTAGCAGCAGCTCAGCGTGGCGAAGCATTTTTGTTGCAAGGTGGAGACTGTGCAGAAAGTTTTGATGAGTGTACCTCAGATAATGTCGTTCAAAAATTAAAAATATTGCTACAAATGTCACTTGTACTAGCAACAGGGTTTAAAAAACCTGTAATACGAGTTGGACGTATTGCTGGCCAGTATGCCAAACCAAGAAGTGCAGATGAAGAAACTCGAGATGGGGTATCGTTACCAAGTTATCGCGGTGATCTAATAAATCGAATGCCTTTTACTGTAGACGATAGGATTCCTGATCCAGAGTTAATGTTGCGTGGGTATGAGCGTGCGGCGTTAACTCTTAATTTTGTTCGATCTTTGATCGATGGCGGCTTTGCTGATCTTCATCATCCAGAGAACTGGGACTTGGATTTTGTTGGTGAGTCACCTATGTCGGCTGAATACAACGAGATTGTAAAGACCGTTTCAGATTCTTTAGAATTTTTTGAGTCAATAGCGGGTGATGTAGTTAGGACGCGTCGCGTTGAATTTTATACTTCTCATGAGGGACTACATCTGCCGTATGAGCAGGCACAGACACGATTTTTGTCTCATCGAGAACGTTGGTATAACTTAACCACGCATTATCCTTGGATAGGCATGAGAACTGCAGATATCAGCGGTGCTCATGTGGAATATTTCAAAGGTATCAGTAATCCCATGGGGATAAAGATTAGCGCCACGGTATCTGATGAACACTTACAAGAACTAATTCAGAAGTTGAACCCAAATAATGAGCCTGGACGACTTACATTTATCACGCGATTTGGTGCAAGCAATATAGAAGATCATCTGCCGCGAGTGATTGAAGCTGCTAAAAAAACAGGTTCCCCTGTACTTTGGGTATGTGATCCAATGCATGGCAACACAGAAACAACAACCGATGGTTATAAAACTCGTAGATTTGACAATATAATTACGGAATTGCAGTCAGCATTTCGAATTCATACGGAATCTGGAAGCCATTTAGGTGGGGTCCACTTAGAGCTCACAGGTGAAAACGTTACAGAATGTATTGGTGGGGCTAGAGGACTAAATGAATCAGATTTAGCTAAGGCTTATAAGTCACAAGTTGATCCTCGATTAAACTACGAACAGGCAATGGAAGTTGCGATGCGTATAGCTGGTCAGTTTAATGGTTAATGAGGTAGCCTTGCTTTAATTATTTGGAAAATGAGGGCAGTAGATATAATAAATTCCTCATTTAAAAAAAATTGCACGCTATGTCCCCGTTTGGCTTCACACTTACAAACACAACGACTTATATATCCTGAGTATTTTAATTTACCAGTTCCTGCATTTGGTGATCCTGATGCAGGATTACTTATTGTAGGTCTTGCTCCCGGTCATCATGGAGCTAATGCAACTGGACGGCCTTTCACGGGAGATCATGCGGGTATCCTGCTTTATAAGACATTATTTGAGTTAGGACTTTGTACAAAAACAGAGTCAATTTCTGCAGATGACAATCTTAGGCTCTTGGGATGCCGGATTACTAATGCTGTAAAATGTTTGCCGCCAAAGAATAGACCTACAACAGAGGAAATTCGCACCTGTAACCCTTATCTTAGACACGAAATCTCATTACTTCGATCAAATGGTGTTATTTTTGCATTGGGCGGTATCGCCCATGCTGCTGTTCTACGTGCTTATAAAGCCAAGCTAAGCGAATACAAATTCATACATGGGCATGTTCACAGTTTGCCGGATTCTAGGGTGTTGGTTGATTCTTATCATTGCAGTCGGTACAACACAAATACAGGTCGATTGACGCCATCCATGTTAAAAAGCGCATTAGAATTGGCCCAAAGTCTTACGACCCAAAACTTATGATAAAGGGATCTAAAAAAGAGGCTAATATTACGAACTCTTTTGATTCTCAGTTTCTGGTTTCAAATCTAGCTCACCGTCCTGGTGTTTATTCTATGCTGAATAATAAAGGTGAGGTTATTTATGTCGGCAAAGCAAAAGATTTAAAACGCCGTGTTGGAAGCTATTTTCAAGGTCGTGCTCATAATACAAAAACAATGGCTATGTTAAAACAAGTGATAGATGTCGATGTAACAGTTACTAGAACTGAGACTGAAGCATTATTGCTTGAGTATAATTTGATTAAGCGTCATAAACCAAGATTCAATATTTTACTTCGTGATGATAAAAGTTATCCATATATTCATATAAATACAGACCACAAATTCCCAAGATTAACGACCTATCGACGAAAAAGAAAAAAAAATGGTCGTTCATTTGGACCATACCCTAGTGCTGCTGCAGTCCGTGAGGCACTAAATCAGTTGCAGAAACTTTTTAAAGTTCGTCAATGTGAAGATAATTATTTCTCCAATAGATCAAGGCCTTGTCTGCAGTATCAAATTAATAGGTGTACTGCGCCATGTGTAGGGCTTATTTCATCTAATGAATACCAGCGTGATGTTGAACATACACTTATGTATCTGCAGGGAAATGGTAGCGTTGTTACAGAAAAACTTGTGCAAAGCATGGAAAAGGCATCTGAACAGCTTGATTTTGAAAGAGCTGCTCAGATCAGAGATCAAATATCAAGACTAAAAGAGATCGAAACACAACAACTTGTGACTGTGGCTACTGGAAATTTTGATGTAATAGGGCTGGTATTCAAAGGAAATATTTGTTGTATATCTGTTTTAAGTTTCAGGGGAGGGAGGTTATTAGGTTCACGTAGTTATTTTCCTAGATTTTTTCAAGAGTCTAGAGGTGACGAAATTATGCGTGCATTTTTAATTCAGTATTACACTGAAAGGCATGCACCTAAGGAAATAATCATCAGCGAAACAACGAGCGACTGCAAAGCTATTTCTGAGTTACTAAGTTTGCAGGTTAATTATAGTGTTCAGATAAAAACACGGGTTCGTGGAGACAGAGCACGATGGTTAGAAATGGCTATAACCAATGCAGATCAGGCAGCAGGTGTTAAAGAAAATGCAGTTATAGGTGTTCAGGATCAGTATAAAGCTTTAGGAAAATTATTAAATCTTGAGCGGCAGCCGAGCCGGTTAGAGTGTTTTGATATTAGCCATCTTTCAGGCAAGTCAACTGTAGCATCTTGCGTAGTATTTGGACCTAATGGGCCACTGACTTCTGATTATCGTCGTTTCAATATAGGTAACATAGAACCTGGAGATGATTATGCAGCCATGGCCCAAGCCATAGAAAGGCGTTACTCGCGTATTAAAAATGACGAGTTTCCTCTGCCAGATATATTGATTGTCGATGGTGGGCTGGGGCAGCTTAATGTTGCTGATAATGTAATTAAATCCTTAGGTTTGCAGGGTGTTAATTTAGTTGCAGTTGCGAAAGGCCATGGTAGAAAGCTAGGTCGAGAAAGAATTTTTTTGGGTAGTGACAAAATTGAGCTAAAGCTGAGTTCAAATTCAACAGCTTTGCATTTGATTCAAAAAATTCGTGACGAAGCGCATCGTTTTGCAGTTGCAGGACATAGAGCTCGTCGTAACAAGAGGCAATATTCTTCAGTATTGGAGGAGATCAAAGGTCTTGGGCCAAAGAGACGTAGGGAATTACTTCGCAGTTTTGGTGGTTTACATGCAGTTTCAAAAGCGAGTGTAGATGATTTAATCAAGGTAAAAGGCATTTCTTCAAGACTTGGTAGGTTAATATACTCTCACTTTCATTCAGATTAGCTATGTTGATGACAATTCCAAATATACTTACTGGTTTTCGTATTGGCGCTATACCGTTAGTAGTAGTAATTTATTATCTTCCTTTTTCATGGGCTGGGCAGGTTTCTGGGATAATTTTTGGAATGGCGGCTGTGACCGATTGGCTTGATGGATATCTTGCTAGAAGGTTAAATCAGTCCACAAAATTTGGAGAGTTCTTAGATCCAGTCGCTGATAAACTTATTGTTACAACCGCATTGGTTGTTCTTGTTCAAAATCACCCTTCTATTGTGATGATGATTGTAGCAATCATCATAATTGGTCGCGAGATTGCTGTATCTGCATTAAGAGAATGGATGTCTAAGGTTGGTGCTGGCATACAGGTTAAAGTTACCTATTTTGCGAAGTGGAAAACTACATTACAAATGTTTGGTATTGGATTTAGGCTTTATGAAGAGCCTTCATTTGGAATTCCAATCTATGAGCTTGGTATGGTTTTGCTTATTTTTGCATCTCTTCTTACTATTTTGTCCATGATTGATTATTTGAGGTCTGCATGGCCAGTATTAATCAAACAAAATAATCATATAAAACAATAATATATTAATATATTCTAAAAATAATTTTAATACTATTTGCATATATGAATCAATTCAAAGTGGTATTTGAATGGTCGCTGTTTATGAGATTTTTTTAATTAAATTTCTAGTTTTGGTGTATCTCGTGAAGTAGTGTTCTACAATCATATTATCCTGTAAGCGGGTGTAGCTCAGCTGGTAGAGC
The DNA here is from genome assembly GCA_002718345.1 of Rhodospirillaceae bacterium. Lineage (GTDB taxonomy): Bacteria > Pseudomonadota > Gammaproteobacteria > Steroidobacterales > Rariloculaceae > UBA6522. The sequence continues at coordinate 17,959 of PBDA01000038.1, read as the reverse complement.
GGCACGTTGCCAACGTGCAGGTCGACGGTTCGAACCCGTTCACCCGCTCCATTTTTTATTTCTTCCATTTGATTAATTGCAAGTGATAGAAGTAAATTATTAATGAACTATCAATATGGCCTGGGGAGAACTATATGAAGTTTGTAACATACTTATTGGTATTGATTGCTAGCAATTTAAGTGCTCAGCAAGTGCCAGTTTTTGAGGTTGATACATCCTGGCCAAAACCACTTCCTGATGGCTGGATAAATGGGATGGTAGGTGGCAACTGTGTTGATTCACATGATCATATTGTCATTGTTGATCGTCGTAATATTACTGATGAAGAACAAGAGACTTCGATGGCGACACCTCCAATAATTATGTTCGATCAGCAAGGCGACATTGTAAGGGCATGGGGCGACCCGGAAGTTGTTCCAAACTCAATACATGGATGTACATTTGATATTGAGGATAATTTATATGTTGGTGGAAATGCGGATGGTATAATCCAGAAGTATTCTCATGACGGAGAATTGCTATTGCAAATTGGCACACGAGGCGAATTTGATACAACTGATGGTTCTGAGAGTGCGGCAGCACTAAATTCATCTAAAGATAGGTTAAATCGTCCGTCTGGTATTGCGGTGGATCCAGATAACGGAGATATCTATATTTCAGACGGTTATGGTAATAGACGTGTTGCTGTGTTTGATAAAACAGGGGAGTTTCTGAGGCAGTGGGGCCGACAGGCTTCACAGGAGGAAATAGAATCTGGTACACCGGGTGCTTTTGCTGAGGTTGTACATTGTATCGCCATGAGCAATCAAGGTTTGATTTATGTATGTGACCGTCAAGGTGATCGCGTACAAGTGTTTGACAAGATGGGTGCATTTGTTCGCAATATTTGGATTAGAACGGGTACAAGTAGTCTTCCAGATCCGCGGGGTACCGTATGGACAATTGAATTTTCTCCAGATCAACACCAGAAATATCTTTACGTGATGAATGGTCGTAACGAGCAGGTACACATTCTTGACCATGAAACCGGTGAAATTCTTTCGTCTTTTGGGAGGCCTGGGCATCAGGCTGGAAACTTTACACATGGACATACCTTGGCTGTAGATTCAGATGGAGATTTGTACATAGCTGAAACAGCAACTGGTAGAAGAGTTCAAAAATTTAGACTCATTCATTGAAAATTTTAATTCTCCAAGGCTGATCGCTATTGCGATTAGGAATGAATAAATCAGAGTCTGGTCTTAAGCATAGGGCGATTCTAGCTATTGCATGGCCAGTAATGCTGTCCAATATATCTACACCACTTATTGGGATAGTTGACACAGCAGTTGTAGGTCAAATTCCAGATCCCGCATATATTGGAGCTGTTGCAGTTGGATCGCTGATTTTTGGTTTTGTATTTTGGGCCTTTGGCTTTCTGCGTATGGGCACTACTGGTCTAACTGCACAATCTTTTGGCGCTGAAAATTTTCATGAAATCAGAGCTAATCTTGGTCGAGCGTTAGCTATATCAAGCGTAGTAGGTGTACTGATAATTTTATCCCAGTGGCCTATTAGAGAGATCGCTTTTAGTTTGCTAGACGGTAGCCAGCAGGTCGAAGAGCTTTCACGTAGTTATTTTGATATTCGTATCTGGGCTGCTCCTGCAACACTGGCAAATTATGCTTTGTTGGGGTGGTTTATTGGGCTAGGGCGAACAGATATTGGATTGATTCTTCAGTTAGTTCTTAATTTTACTAACATAGCATTGGATGCTCTTTTTGTTTTAGGTTTTGGTTGGGATGTGAAAGGTGTTGCCTTTGGCACTGTTTTAGCAGAATGGATTGCAACATTTATAGGTATTGTTATAGCTCTTAAATACCTACAAAAATTTGGTGGCTTGTGGACATACAGAAGCCTCACTCAACTTGATCAATTGAAACGCACTATTGCTGTTAATCGCGATATTATGATTCGTTCAATAGCTCTTATTTCCGTGCATGCATGGTTTATGGCGCAAGGAGCCAAACAAGGTGATATTGTTCTAGCAGCTAACGCAGTACTAATGCACCTAGTTGCGCTAAGTGCGTTTTTCCTTGATGGACTAGCATTTGCGGCGGAGACTTTAGTTGGCAGGGCGGTTGGTGCTAAAAACCGACTTCAAGTAGTAGCTGTATCTAAAATGACTACTCAATGGGCGGCAGCTGTAGCTATCTTTTTATCATTTTTCATTGCACTTTTTGGCGGTGAGTTCATTGATATTCTCACAGTTGAGAATCAAGTTCGAATGGTCGCACGGGGATATCTGATTTGGGCTATTGGTGTGCCATTACTGGGGATTTGGGCTTATCAGTTAGATGGTATATTTATCGGCGCAACACGTTCTGTGGAAATGCGAAATGCAATGTTGATTTCATTCATAATTTTTATTGTTGCATGGTTGTTGTTTAGGCCATTTGAAAATCATGGGCTCTGGGCTGCTTTATATGTAAATTATCTTGCTCGAATTTTTACTTTGTATTACCACTACCCAAGGTTGATAAAATCAGTTCCAGTGATAAATCACTAGAAATTAGAGAGGATGAGGATTTTATAGAGAGGTATGACCTAGGGATTTTGATATAGATGGAATTAGATGTAATTCTAGTAGATCGTAGATATTGCTTGTATGTATTCGACGTTTCGGACCAGGATTGCTTGAAGAAGTTGTTACTATGACAAGTTCTAAAATGGGAACAACTACAATAAACTGACCACCAAATCCCCATGCATAGTAGGTTTCATGTCCTGCCATTTCTTTCATCCACCAGCCATAACCATAGTAACGAGTTCTATCTCTTCGTGATTGGGCTTTATGCTCCAGAGAATCATCAATCCATTTACTTGGAATTATTTGTTTGTTGCCTATTTTGCCATTATTTAGATATAACTCTCCAAATATGAGCATCTGTTCAGGCGTCATTTCCATGTCATTACCACCAAAAAAAATACCTTGAGGGTCTTTCGGCCATGGTTTAAGTGTAAAGCCAAGTTCATTAGCAAGTACATCATTTGCAAATTCATGCGTAGTTAATCCGGTTGCTTTAGTGAGAAGGGCTGACAGTAGGTGTGTATTGCCGCTGCTGTATTCCATAATTCTGCCGGGTAGTACATCCAAAGGTTGATGCAACACAAAACTTACCCAATTTTCACTAGAAATCCAATTGCCATAATTTCGATTGCTTGTAGTCTCAAGACCAGATTGCATGGTTAGTAGATTTTTAATAGTAATTTCACTTTTTAATGCATTGTCAGTAGGCCAGTTTTCATCATGAAAGTATTCAATAATTGGTTGATTGATATCGGTAATATGGTTTTGTTCAATTGCAATTCCGATCAGGGCAGAAATAATGCTTTTAGAGACAGATTTGATATTAGTAGTACTGTAAGAATTAGTGCCATTAAAATATTTTTCTAGAATTAATTCCCCCTTTTGGCTGACTAGGAGGCTTCTTATTCGTGGCAATGTTTCTGCTGTTTCTATTACAGTCTCAAAATCATAATTAATTCTAGATGGTTGTTGCCCATACGATGGCAACTGAAAGATGAAATAAATCGGAAACAGAAAACTTAAAATAAAAGTTCTGGCAGCCATGTAGCAATCTCAGGGAAAATACAAAGTAGTACTATGCCAAGGATCATTAAAAGTACATAAGGAAGAGATCCGCGGAGTATGCTAGGCAAGCCTACATCCGGAGCTATGCCATCAATGACATAAAGATTAAGCCCTACTGGTGGCGTAATTAATCCAATCTCCATATTTATCGTCAGTACAACAGCAAACCAATATGGATCAAAACCAGCTTGAATTACGATAGGCATCAGTATTGGCGCTGTCATTAGGATTACTGCAACAGGTGGTAGAAAAAATCCAGCAACTAAAAGAAAAACATTGATCATGGCAAGCAGTAACCATCTATTTATTTCTAAATTAGCGATTGATTCTGCGACAGTTTGAGTTACAAAGAGATTTGACAATGTATAGCTAAAAAGCGCTGCTGCACCAATAATCATCATGATCATTACACTTTCGCGAGTACTGCTACTTAGTATTGTCCATAGCTTTTTCGGACTCCAGATTCGATAAATAAAAGCAACTGCTACTACACAAAGTAAAGCGCCAACGCCAGCTGCCTCAGATGGTGTGGCAACACCGCCATAAAGGACAAACAGAATTCCTAAAACAATTAGTAAAAATGGCAGAACACGCAGACCTTGTTCAAGTTTTTCACGTACTCCGAATTCCTGGCGTTCCGCACCTGCTTGAAAACCATCACGCCAAGCGTGGAACATTGACCATGCACTGAATAGACCAGTAAGCATTAACCCTGGAAGAATTCCAGCAATGAAGAGCCGACCTATTGATGTTCCTGTAGATATTCCATAAACAATCATGGTGACGCTTGGGGGAATAAGAATTCCCAGAGTCCCACCAGCCGCAATTGACCCTGTAGCTAACCCATCTGGATATCCGCGCTTACGCATTTCAGGAATACCCATCTTGCCGATTGCAGCACATGTAGCCGGTGAAGAACCACTAAGGGCAGCAAAGATTGCACACGCCCCTAGATTAGATATCGCAAGTCCTCCAGGTACTCGATACAGCCAACGATCTAAAGCTCCGTAAAGGTCTCCTCCTGCAGGAGAAGAGGCAACTGCAGCTCCCATTGCAATAAACATTGGTATGGAGACCAGTGTGAAATCAGCTAAGCCTGAGAAAAATAATTCGCCCATGATACTCAGGCTTTGTGGACCATCAAAAATTGCTAGAAATGTTAAAGCAACTGCAACTAATCCAAATGCTACGGGTATGCCACTAGCAAGTACTACGATACTAACAACAGCAACCAACAATCCAATTGTTAAAGGATCCATGGTTAGACAGCCTCAGTTTTTGGTCGGCCACTTCCAAGTGGTCTGCCGCTAATAAGGCATAGAATATCAGCTGTATACTGAAGAGTTAGTATTCCTAGGCCAACAGGAAGTGGTAATAATGGTATCCACAATGGAGGACCCCAAACAGATTCTGTTACCCATTCGTAAGTCCATGCTTCATGAAAGTAAGTCCATCCGGTCCACGTTAAAACAGCGCATGCTCCCCATGCACATATTGATGCAGCTAATGCCAGCCATCGCTTTGGCACTTCTGATAAATAATGTGGAAGTAAATCAACAGTGACGTGGCCGCGAGTTAGTAGTACATATGGGCTACCAATAAGAGTAGCTGCTACGACAGCAAAAGTAACAAATTCAGTTTGCCATATTGTTGCTAAGCCAAAAGCATATCGCACAAGCACCATATGACATACGGCTAAGCATGCTGATGCCAAGCACAAAGCTGCAAGTACACCACAAGCTCTCGAGAGAGCTTCGACTTTTGCAATAAATGAGTCTAAAAGATGTGATGTTTTGCTCACTCGACTAAAAGGGCCTTTTGTATAAGCTCAGCGCCACCAGATACTTCTTCTGCAAATACTTTATAAGATGTTTCTGCTGCAATACTGCGCCATTCATTAGCTTGATCCTCTGTCATATGGACTACGCTTACACCAGCCTCTCTAAAAACTTCTTCTAGATGCGTATCAAGTAATTGGGCTTGTTCAAAGAAATATTCTTCAGCATTCTGACCGGCTCTGATCAATGCATTTTGTTGTTCTGTATTGAGTCTATCCCAAGTTCTTTGCCCGATTAGAACAGGTTCGTACATGAACCAAAGGCCATGTTCACCAGGTGCTGTTAAACAAGTTGAATGTTCGTGTAAGCGAAATGTTACAAAGCTGGCCGAACTTGTACTTGCAGCGTCTAAAACACCCGTCTGCATTGCCGTGTAAATTTCGGAGCTGGGCATAGATGTTATTGAAGCCCCAGCAGCAACCATCATTCTTTCAAAAGCTGGTCCAGCAGCTCTAATAACCTGACCTTCTATATCAGTTGGAGATAGGATGCACTGTTCAGAGGAAGTAAACCCACCTGCTAGCCATGTATCCGCTAAGACCCTTGCTCCTGCGGAATTAATTACTGACTTGATATCTGCCATGAACGGAGAGTCATTTAGGCGTCGAGCATGCTCATGGTTTTTTACCAAACCAGGCATGAGTGTGGCGCTGAACTCGGGATGACGACCACTTGCATAATCTAATGGAAGTAGGGCTATATCAAGTCTGCCACGTGTTAGAGCAGACCATTGGTCAGTAGCTTTAAATAAGGATTGACCGGGGTAAACTCTTATTACCAAATCTACATTTGCTGCCTCAACTTCCTGGGCAATCATACGAATCATTTCGTCACGAACATCACCGGTGCTTCCTGGGAACTGGTGAGATGCTCTCAGTATAGTTTGGCTATTGGCCAACCCAAAAGCTGAAAGTGAAACTACTGTAACTAGACTTTTGAACAAGATAAATTTTATAAATTTCATAGTTAGATTGTCGATGTTAGACCTCTTGGCTGCAACAATAGATGCTGTAAATAAACTTATTTCCATAAAATCAAATGGTTATGTTTAGTTAGTATGGTTTTAGGAGTGTCAAGTCTACGAATTATCACAACCTTATTATCCAACAACTTTTACTGTAGAGACATATTTTTCTGAAAAAACTAAGTTGTGGTGTCGTATAGCTTACAATAAGCATATGATATTTATTAAGTACATTGTTGCATTGATTATATGCTGTATTAGCTCAACCATCTTGTATGCTCATGGAATAACTGGAGCTGATCAGGAATTTCTTATTAATAATGTTGGTCCGCAGATTGGGCCATATATGTATCTTGGCGCTAAACATATGGTGACTGGTTATGATCATCTATTGTTTCTAGCCGGCGTTATTTTCTTTTTGTATCGCCTAAAAGATGTAGCACTTTATGTAACCCTATTTGCGGTAGGGCATAGCACTACTCTTTTGCTAGGGGTATTAGGTGGACTTCATGTTTCTCCATACCTTGTTGATGCGGTAATTGGCTTTTCAGTCGTTTATAAAGCTTTTGAAAATATAAATGGCTTCAAAACACTTGGATTTCAGCCAAATATGAAAGCAGCTGTATTGATTTTTGGTTTTGTTCACGGTTTTGGGTTGTCGACTAAGCTTCAGGATTTAGCTATTTCAGCTGATGGTCTTATTACAAACATGGTGTCTTTTAATATTGGTGTTGAAGTTGGGCAACTAGTTGCATTAAGTGCCATGCTTATTGGATTTAACATATGGCGTCGTTCGGATAGTTTTTTACATCACGCCTATACTACAAATGTGTGTTTAATGGTGGCGGGATTTATTTTGATAGGCTTTCAATTGACTGGGTACTTTGTTGCTTAAGATGTTCTGAATTTGCTGAACTTAGGAGGAATGGATGACTCGATATCAGCTGAAAATATGTTCTTTTATAAAACTTTTATTATTTTTATTTTCTGCAAATACTGTTTTTGCTCAAGCAGTTGATGGAGTAGTTTCTCAAAGACAGTTTGAAATTAATGCACGAGCAGATCAGGCATTGCAGGAGCTTTTTGATACAAATTCGAATGCTGTTGAACTTTTCGAAAATGCTGCCGGTTATGCTGCATTCAGCGCAACTAAAGGGGGCTTTTTCGTTACTGTTGGGGGGGGGACCGGGGTTTTGGTAGACAAGGCTTCGGATAGTCGCACCTACATGAGGATGGGTACAGGTGGGATTGGTATAGGGGCAGGAATACAGACTTTTAACCTAGTCATTATTTTTGAAAACCAATTTATACTAGATGCCTTTAAAAGTGGTGGTTGGGACTCTAGTGCAACTGCTCAGGCTGCAGCAGGTCAAGCTGGTATTAGTGTAGGATCAAGTTTTGTTGATGGTATTGCCATATATCAGCTAACTGATAAAGGTTTAATGGCTGTAGCTGATGTTGCAAGTACCCGTTTTTGGGTAGCAGATAACTTAAACTGAATGACAATGACACAGCAAAACAAATTGGATTTATATGATATACGATCCTCACTTACCGAGGAAGAAAGTCTTGTTCAGGATACAGTAGCTCGTTTTATTGATAACGATGTACTACCAATGATTGGCAAATGTTTTGCCGAGCACAGGGTGCCCACAGAATTAGCCCCTAAAATGGGAGAATTAGGACTTTTAGGAGCAAATTTAGAGGGTTATGGCTGTGCAGGAATGAGCCAAACTGCTTATGGGTTGATTTGCCAAGAACTTGAACGTGGAGATAGTGCTTTACGTAGCTTGTTATCAGTACAGAGCAGTCTTGCTATGTGGTGTATACACCAATTTGGATCTGAAGCTCACAAAGAACATTGGCTGCCCATCTTAGTAACAGGAGATACTTTAGCGTGTTTTGGTCTTACTGAGTCTCAGGGAGGTTCGGATCCTGGCAACATGAAGACTACAGCTAAGAAAGATGGCGATAATTGGATAATCAATGGATCCAAAATGTGGATAAGCAACGGATCTTTAGCTAACTTAGCTATTGTTTGGGCTCAAACTTCTAATGGTATAAGAGGATTTCTTGTAGAGACAAACCGACCAGGGTTTGAGGCGAGGACAATCAAGAATAAATTCTCCCTACGTGCTTCCGACACCTCTGAATTATTTTTAACTGATGTGTCTGTCCCTGATGAGAATAGACTTCCAAAAGCAGAAGGTTTGAAAAGTCCGCTAGCCTGCTTGGAGCAAGCTAGATATGGTGTGGCTTGGGGAGCTATAGGTGCAGCTCAAGCTTGCTTAGCAGAGGCGCTCGATTACACTGCTACACGCGAATTATTCAAACGTCCCTTGTCAAAGAATCAGCTCATACAAAGCCGGTTAGCTGATGCTGCACGCCAGATTACTAATGCACAAGTATTGGCGTTACAAATGTCTAGACTTAAAGAGCAGGGTCGGCTCACAACCATTCAGGTTTCATTAGCTAAATGGAATAACGTAAGGATGGCACTAGATATTGCAAGGGATTGTCGTGACATTCTTGGTGGAGCTGGTATAAGTGTAGAGCATGTTGCAATAAGACATATGTTGAATCTTGAAAGCGTTGTTACTTATGAGGGTACAGAGAGCATTCATCAACTTGTTGTTGGCAGAGCTTTAACTGGTGAATCAGCCTTTTAGAGTGACTTTTGCTGCATAATAGAAAATTAGGAAATCAAATAACTATTTTTTATATGGCTAGGTGGCAGAGTGGTTATGCAGCGGCCTGCAAAGCCGTGGACCTCGGTTCGATTCCGGGCCTAGCCTCCATTTTTTGATTCGAGAGGATCCAGAGAGATCCAATAAAGTCTATAACTATATGTATTTAATAGATTAATTGTCCAATTAAGTTCATATGTATCTATTGCAATCCGTTACCATAGTGGGGTAACTTTAGGGGTAACTCTCATATCTTAATCAGATTTATGGGGTAACTTATGCCTCTGAGTGATACCTCGATACGGGCCAATAAACCTCGTGAACGACCTTATAAGCTCTTTGATGAGCGTGGTCTGTATCTTTTAGTGCAACCGAGTGGGGGTAAGTGGTGGCGTCTTAAGTATCGTTTTGCCGGTAAAGAAAAGGGACTTTCGCTTGGAACTTACCCTGATGTTTCCTTAAAAGTTGCCCGTCAGCGACGCGATAAAGCCAGAACTCAGCTATCACAGAACATAGATCCTTCTGCGGCGCGTAAGTCTGAGCAGTACCAACAGGAACAAAGTTTTGAGAGTGTTGCTCATGAATGGATCTCGAAGCGATTGCCTACTTGGTCAGAGGGACATGCCTTAACAGTCAAGCGCCGTTTAGAGCTCTGGGTGTTTCCTTGGTTGGGGACCAGAGCTATTAGCGGAGTGAATGCAGCGGACTTATTAGCAATGCTTCGCCGAATCGAGGAACGAGGCCGAATCGAAACAGCTCATAGGATACGTGGGTATTGTTCTCAGATTTTTCGTTATGCCATCGCTACTCAGCGTGCAGAACGTGATATTGCGGCAGACTTACGTGGTGCGTTAGAAGCACCCGTAAAGCGCCATCATGCAGCGATTATTGAGCCAAAGGCTTTAGGTGAGTGTTTACGAGCAATAGAAAACTATCACGGATCCTTTGTAGTGACTTGTGCCTTGAAATTGACACCTCTTTTATTGCTTCGACCCGGTGAACTTCGCCATATGGAATGGGATAAGGTCGATCTTCAGACTCAGCTCTGTACGATTCCTGCAAAGAAAATGAAGATGGGCAGAGATCATAGTGTTCCTCTTGCTAATCAGGCATTAGCAATAATTAATGACTTAGCTCCTCTTACCGGACATGAGCGTTATGTATTTCCTTCTAATCGGGGTAGGGGTCGCCCTATGAGTGAGAATACGCTAAATGGAGCATTACGTCGTTTGGGTTATAGCAAGGATGAGGTTACAGCTCATGGGTTCCGTGCCACTGCTCGTACTCTGTTAGATGAGGTGCTGGGCGAACGCCCCGATATTATTGAGCATCAACTAGCTCATGCGGTACGCGACCCTAATGGGCGTGCTTACAACCGAACGGCACACTTACCCGAGCGCCGACTGATGATGCAGCGTTGGGCAGAATATCTGGATAGCCTTGGGATGGTGTAAGTGTCGTGTCTATAAGAGTGGGTATGTAATACGATAAGGGTAGCAACATAAAAATACTGACTTCAGGGGGGAACATGGAATGTCCGTATTGCAAAGAAGAAATTAAAGCTGAAGCAACCAAATGTATAAATTGTGGACAGGCTCTCAATAAGTGGTCGAAGGCGAAGCACTGGCCTCGTTATATACCAAAAAAGTATCGCAATTTATGGAGATTTGGCTGGTTAGTGGTGTGGTTAAATCAATTTGTTCGTGATCCCGACTCCTTATTGCAAAACGTTTTAACGGTTATTCTTTTGCTGCCGTTATCTGTGATTACTATTTATTTTGGGTCAAAACAACTCAGCAAAGAGCATAAAGTTTCGATGTTAACTGCTGTGCTTACTTGGATTGGCGGCGTTCTTTTTGTTTGTGGAGTTTTTTTCGGTATTATTTTTTACCTCGTCAACGCATGAGATCCTTATCCCAAAGAGTGATTATGATCAACGATTGCAAAATTGACGGAACAGACGATGGTTAAATCGCCTTCTGATTCCCTCGATAATCTTGCGCAAAAGTTCTATGTTGAGGGTGCAGATAATATTCGTTACCAAACTCGTGCTGAATTTGGCATCACCGATGATCATGAGAGACAAGTTAGACATGTGAATGTTCTATCAGGTTTTATTTGTTTTGGTTTGTTTGTCGGTTTTTACTATGTAATTTGGAAACTTTGGGGTGGCGAAAATGCGATATTTTTTCTGTTCTTTTTTTTTATTCCTGCTGGATTTTTAGGTGTCTTCCATGGTCAGCTTAGCCTGTGGCTTACAAAATACTTTGTTTCTAAGTCGTATGAATATCATGAATGCAAAAGAAAAATTAAACGTAGGCTTGCTGCAGAGTATGAAAAACAAAGACGAGCTGTCATGCGATCGGCTAAGTATTGGCAGGGTCTTAATGGGCATGTATTTGAAAGTGAAGTTGTCCGCCTTTTAAAAGGGCATGGTTATCAAGCCGAAATTACCAAGGCTTCTGGTGATGGTGGTATCGATATCATCGTAACTGACCGAACTGGGCGGATAGCTATTCAGTGTAAAAGGCATAATAAGCCTGTTGGCCCTGCTGTAGCTCGCGAATTGTATGGCGTCGTTAAGGCTGGAAAATTCGATAAGGGAATGTTATTTGTTACAGGCGGCGTGACTAAAGGTGTACACAAATTCATAGAGGGAAAGCATATAGAGATAGTGGATCTACCGGTAATAATTCAAATGGAGAAGGAGTTGCAAGGTAGTTAAGTTTTTTTCTTGGAATTTTTGGAAAATTTTAGAAAAAGAGGGATAAATCCAATCATATAAATTAAAGATTTAAAAAGAGCGCCAAGCTGAATTGCTACAAGCACCTCACCGGCAACGATGCACCAGATAACAAGAAAGACAATTCTCCAAATCCAATCTAGCATTTCACGTGCTCCTTAAGTGAGATAAATAAAACCCCAAGTATCCCTACCAAATAAATAATTCCAGAATAGGTGTGTTCATAATTTTGAAAAATATCTCTTTAATAGTCATTTCTATTTATTCATTATTAACGTAACAAGGTTACTGATTTACAGTTATACATAGTTCTAATGTCATGTTCAAAAGGCTCCATAGAGTTCTTGCAACAGCTATTGCGTTACGTTAGTTTAGAGTTTGCCTAAGCCGGAAGTCACAGCCGGTTCACGGTTTATGAAATAGAGTGATTGTGCTGTGGGAGATGGGCCCCCACACAGGTGCAAAGTCGCCACGGGGGTATAAACAGGCCCCGCTGTCGCAAAGGTCGTTTATCGGCCCGGGGTACAGGGTCTATCCCCGAAAAAAAAGACCCACTGAGCAATCGCTCAGCCCCCGTTTTCGCCACTCGGGGAGCAAAGGACCCACCTTGTTTTGGTGGGATTTTTGCTCGCTACCCGACGGAGGCGAAATGACAAACAATAATCGTATTTTGAAATTACCGGAAGTGATTCAGGTCACTGGTCTTGCACGATCCACTATCTATTTAAGGATGAAAGAGAAGACGTTCCCAACCCATATTAAATTAGGTGAGCGGAGTGTTGGATGGTTGGAGGAAGATGTTCAGGACTGGATTAATCAGCAGATTGAAGCTAGTCGTTCCTCACAGTCCTTAACCTAAGGCTGGAGTGATCTTATGCGTTCATTCTTTGCTTTTCACAAAGAAGGAGGAATTCAGCATGGCTTTCTCCATTGCGTTCACTGGGCAGAAGTAGAAGTCAGAAACGGTGTTCCTGTAGTCAAAGTTGCTACAGCGAGGCCGGCTGATAAGGATGCCAGGATAGTCGCAGAGGTCACTGGGGCAGGTATCCGGCTGATAGAAGGTGGCTGGTTAATTCCGGTCAAACGGGTACAGGCCAGATGCCTCCCAGACGAATAAAAAGAGCCAAGCGTGCTGGCCCATTTGTTCAGCTGCATGAAGAGATTCTTGAGTCACCAGCGTACCGTGATCTTAATCCGGTAGCTCGATGCTTACTAACAGAGTTTCAGCGAATATATAGACCGAGCAGGAATGGTCTGTTAAGTATCTCAGTGATGAACGCAGGGAAACTTATCAAGGCAAATAAAGACACTGCTTCAAAGGCATTCAGATCACTAGCTGAACACAGTTTTATTGTTCTTACTAAAGGAGAATATTGGCAGGAGCGCCTAGCAAGGGAGTGGCGCCTTACATTTGAACCATGTAACGGCCGGGAGCCTACTGACGATTGGAAGCGATGGAAACTGGGTCATCCAGTAGTGACGTTACCTAATAAATCCCGATCCCAAACTAGGGGACAGTCCCGTCCCAATCCGAGGGCCAGTCTGTCCGGTAATAAGGGACAGGGCTTATTATCAAAGCAATTTATGAACTCGGTGTACACACAAAAACAATAACTTAGGGAACACCAGATAAATTCTCTGCCCCCTAGTTTAGGAACCATATAATCTACCAGTCTGTGTTAACTTTATGCAGAGATAGGGGGAAAGTATGGCGCTTATAAATTGTCCCGGATGCAAGAAGAAAATATCAGAACATGCGAGCTCATGTCCTTCATGCGGCTTTGCTGTTTCTTCATGTCCAGAATGTGATGCACCCAAGATAAAAGACATTGAAGTGTGCGGCACATGTGGTTATCCATACGGCAATAAAGAGCCTCATGAGGCACCAATGCACAAGGCACCAATGCACGAGGAGCCAGTACCTTCGGGGTTATCAGGTCTGTTAAAAGGGAAGCTTAAAACAGCGGGAGCATATGCGGGGAGAGGTCTCTCTCGTCTTGCCTACAGGAAGAAGGAGGTGGGTAAATTTAAAAATGGTATGCCCCATGGTCAGTGGAAATATTTTGGCACCAGTCCGATGGATAATCAGCCTGGTTATTCCGTTTATCACGGTGGGTATACCAGAGTTGAGAAACCACAACTAAAGTTAAAGGGCAATTGGGAAAATGGCAAAGCACATGGAACATGGGAGTGGATTGGAGGGACTACATACCATAATTGGGATTCAGGTTTTGTCATTAGATCAAGACAATATAAATACGGTTTGGCGGATGGCCCAGAGGTTTCGTTTGATGAATATGAGCACCTAAAGCTTAAAGCTAACTGGAAAGATGGAAGACTGCATGGGCTTTGGGAAAAGTTTGAACAAGAGCGAGGCTAGACTGTGTTAGTTGAAACTCGTTTATATAGACAAGGTCTTAGGTGCAATCTGAATACTGGTGAGTTATTAGATGATGAGGAAAATGATGATGTGCGTTTTGATAGGGTTATAGAGTCTATAACTCATGAAAACTTTAGATGGGAACTTTCGAGTTACAGGTCGACTCTAAAACTGGAGGTTTGTAATTAGTAATTGGTGCCTGGTTGTATTAATCGGATTGCTTGGTTTTATCGCATATAGACTCTTTTAGGTTTTATAAATGACTCCTAAACAACATCAATTCGCTCGTGAAGTCGTGCTCGGTAAGAGTCAGGCCAGTGCCTATTACTAGGCTTGTTGTTTAAAGAGGAGTCTGGGAAAAGGGGTTGCCTATCTCAGGATATGGGCCTGAGAATAGGGTTTGATTTATTTCTAAAAGTGCGTCGAGTGGCTCTTCGAGATCGAAGGATTGATCTGAGCGATAGTAACTCTCTGACATTCTTCCATCGTCATATATAAAAGAACTATAGATTCCATAGTTGTCAGTATCTTTAAAATATATTCCATAGCGATTTTCCATCTTATGGCTAAGCCTATGCAAGGCAAACCAAGAACAGTCAAATATCTTTCCATAGGCATCCTTTTCTAGGTGGCTATCATTTTCATTGTTTCGGGAGTCGTAATATTGACCTATCGCTAAATGGAGTTTCTGCTGAAGTATTGTGTCTTCAATACGTTGGACATATCTACCTAAGTGATCCTCTTCATTTTCAAAATCAGTTATGTCATACCACCATTTAAGGGAATTCCCTAAAGCTTTGAATTGGACGATATCAATATAGGTTTGTTCAATATCTTCTGGTGGAAAGTGGCTTAGAGCGTCCTCATAAAGAACGTAATCTCTAACTTGTACAATATCGAAATTACTAAGGAAGGGGTATTTATCGGAAAGCATTTTCAGGAGTGCTTTTTTTGATTCACCACTTACGGTTCCATTTGCCATCTCCGCTGCTGCTCGTCCTTTTTTATAAACCGCCAAGAATCTTTTTGGATCTCGGCGAATCATATAGTTTGCTAATTCACGACATAACGTGGTGAGCAGCAGCAGTTTATCTGCCTCATGCTTATTATCTTTAGCATGCAGTAGTTGAGTAGCTGATTCGGCAAATAATTTATTTTTTTTATCTTTTGATGATCTAGAAGTTAGCCTGGCCAAGATAAATCCTGCCACAAATAATAATCCAAAAATTAACCATTCCATATGCCAGTACCATTTTAGAGGTTTTCAATCATACGCCTAGCTTATATCGATATCATGATAAGTGCTTTTCTGCAAATAAGATTAATGATTTAATATGCTACTTACGCCAATTTGAACCAGCTTGCGGGCGTGTAATAAATTCAGCTAAAGAGGTTATAGGAACCTGTTTGGCGAAAGCTGGCAGGTTTTTTTGTAACTGAAACATCAGGAGTGGGACTACTGTCCCCGCCAACCTGCTCTACCCGAGCAAGGTGGTTTCTCTCGAAAGAGAGGATGTGGCCAACCCGGCAACTAAACGGGTCAATCTACATCGAAGTCATTCTCCTGCATGGACTGAAGTCACGTGCTTGTAAGGCTGTGTGTTTTAAAGGAGAGAAAAATGAAGCAGGAAAAGAAATCAAAGCTGATAAGACTGATTGGTGTAATCAGGGGGTTGTTTTCATCTTTCAGACGTACCGATCAGGCAGGCGATCTGAAACCACCAGAAAAACACAAGGCTTACGGAGCCTACTTCAAAAAGGTAGAAGGTTCCGATCTCTATACCTTGTTTGGCGACGACAGATGGTCGTTTGCCCACGGCTTTCCTATGGAAAGGAAGAAGGGTAAAAAAACATTGGAGAAACAAAGGATCGAGGACCAAGAGGACTTTATACCTCAGATGGTTGTGTCTCGTAGAAAACCATAGGTAGAGAAGCGATAGAGAGCATTGGTCTATAAATAGTCAGATAAGGAGAAATAGTTATGATTAGAAGATTTGTACTCGCTAGAACAGATTCCGGCGTTGGGTATCTGAAACCAGTCGGTAGGCCAACTAGGGCGCAGGAAGATGAACTGTGCAGACAAATGAGTGGGGTGGTTGGTTTTACCTCTGTGGACTCTCGTGCCGAACGTAATAAAAAGAAGGGAAATAAAGTGAAGAAAAGTGGCAAGAAGGATTCTGATTCCGGTATAACTAAATAGAGATGTGAGCACACTGGGAAAAAGAAATGAATGAATATGATCCGACAGATTATTCGTCAAGAGAAAAGAACGCGTGGTGGGTAATTTTGTCAAAAAAATTATGGGGGGACTCTCGAGCTAGAATTTCTGAGCAGGACACTCTAGTTGAGAACAATATGAACCCTAATGTTGGTGAAGAGGTTGCATTGGCTAAACTCCAGCTTTTAAATATTAACGAAATTAGAAGTGACTTAAACGGGTTGTGGTCATTGCTAGATTCAGCAAATTACCAACTACAAAAAATCATTTTTTATTTACGTTTTATAGCTATGATTTTTGTTGGTTACTTAGCATGGGCTATAGTTACAAGCCTTTAAAAGAAGGTTAGTAACTAGTGAATTAAAGTTTAAAGACTTAAACAGCATGACCCCTAAACAACATCAATTCGCCCGTGAAGTTGTACTCGGTAAGAGTCAGGCCGATGCCTATCGCTCGGCCTATAACACCGCTGGGATGAACGACAACAGCATCAGACGGGAAGCCAGCCGGTTAATGGATAACCCCAACGTCGCCACTACGGTGGTAAAGCTACAACAGGAAGCTGATAGGGCAGTGGTGCAGGAGCGTATTGCCTCTCGTGAGGAAGTGCTGCAGACACTGACCAGCTATATGCATTCAGGCGAGCCTAAGGACAGCGTAAGGCTTCGTGCAGCAGAGATGATGGGTAAGCACTATGGGCTGTTTACCGATCGCATAGAGGCTGTGGCACCACCGCGTTCCTCTGAGGAAATACAGCTTGAACTAGAGGCAAAACTACAGCAGTTCTTGCTGCCTGAGACTGGTTAGAGACGTTAACTTGCGAGTCTATCTAAAAAGGTCTATAAAAAACGTCTGATAGCTGATTCTGGGGAGGATTATTATGAGTATGTTTGATAAATTATTTGGTGAAAAAGTAGAAATAACGTTCACTGATGAAAATGGGATCGAAAGATCAAAAAAGATACTGAAAAGTGATCTGGAACAATGGGAGAGAGATGGGAGGCTATCAATAATGAAAAAAAATCGAGTCAACATAGTGGGACCGAATGGCGTTAGGATTGAGGAATGGACAGTAGGAATCGAAATTGAAAAAGAATCTGTTAATAAGTACTTAGATAAATCTTCAGGAGAATTATAAGTCGTGGAAGTTTTTGAAGAAGGAGAACCCAAACATCATCTAATGATGAAACCTCATTGGGAAGAATTTAAAAATAAATTGCCAAAATCATTACTGTGATGCCTAAGTCTATTTCCTATCAGTCAGAGAGATCCATTCTTCCACCAGCTCGGTGGCTCGTTCCTTACCTTTCTCGTTGCTCATTTGAGCCGCTTTCTTCCTCAAAGCCTTAATAATGGCGGGTCTGCCCATTTCAGAGGCGATCTTTCTTAGTTCTTGCGTTGTCATATGTTTCTCCTGTTATGTGCGATGGAGAGGCAGTGACAACCCTTTGTGGGGTATTACACAAATCTCTCTCCTTTACTACGTAAAGGGGAG
>PBDA01000037.1 GCA_002718345.1 Rhodospirillaceae bacterium | reverse complement strand
TAGCCCAGGCTGTCTTTGTCATTGATTACCTCGCTGCTGGAATTCACGAAGATGAATCACCAACCAGCCGGGTCATCCGTGTGGTGCCAAGTGGTACTTCTATGGAATTACTGCATGAATCAGCGGATATGTCACAAATAAAAACACCAGACGGAGAAATTGGCTGGATAAAAAAGATGTATTTAATGTCAAGTAAACCGGTACAACAAGCCTTACTAGAACTACAAACGACTCATCTAGAAACGGTAAGGCAACTCGCAACCACTCAAGAGAAAGTCAATGTCCTAACCACACAGATAGAATTGGCGACAGCCACAGACGATCACAATATCGCTTCACATGACAACGCGGAGCTAATTCGAGAAATTCAAGGGTCGAATTCGGAAGTGACTACAGCAGCAAACCAATCACACACCAGCTCCGAAAACGTGACCTCACGATCATTACACAGCGAACTGCTTATTTTTCAGGCTTGGCACTTCTTACTGTTTATACTCTTAATTGGCCTGTCCTTTGGAGCTGGCGCATACTTTGTCGATTGGTTAGGACGACGACGCCATGGGGGCTTCCGGCTTTAGCATCGATATGAAACTAGCAACTTGGAACGTAAATTCACTGAACGTCCGGTTACCCCAAGTCCTGGCTTGGAGTCTAGACACAAACCCAGACTTATTGGCTCTACAAGAAACGAAAGTCATTGACGAAAAGTTTCCACGTGAGCAGATTGAAGCGGCAGGGTACCAAGTAGTCTATGCTGGTCAAAAAACATACAATGGCGTGGCTATCCTCAGCCGAATACCTGCTGAGGACGTAATTTTTGATGTACTAGGGCTCGATGACCCCGATAGACGCATTATTGCCGCAACCTATGGGGATGTACGGTTTCTGAACCTCTATGTAGTGAACGGTAAAGAGGTCTCCTCGGATAAATACGAACATAAATTACGTTGGCTTAAAAAAGTCACTGATTACATTGAATCACAACTTTCCAAATACCCTAAATTTATAGTCGCAGGTGACTTTAACATAGCACCAAAGGATGAAGATGTTCATGATCCGATGGGTTGGCATGAGAAGATTCTTTGTTCATCACTTGAGCGTGAAGCTCTAGAGCAAATAAAGGCTTTAGGCTTGGTCGACACCTTCCGTTTGTTTGAACAGCCCGGTAATAACTTTAGTTGGTGGGATTATAGAGCTGCCGCTTTTCGTCGCAATATGGGTTTAAGAATCGACTTGATATTAGCGAGCAAGACCATGAGTGAGCGCTGTCAATCCTGTGAAATAGACAAAACACCGCGCGAATGGGAGCGACCATCAGACCACGCTCCGGTAGTGGCCCAATTTAATGTTTGACCACCATCCGACTCTGAGTTCTTTGACCAGATATGTCGATCTACGGGACTTTTTACGGCAGCTTGAGGCAAACGGAGAACTAAGACGAATTAGCACAGCAGTTTCCCCCCATCTAGAGATAACAGAGATATGCGACCGCGTCCTGCGAACAGAAGGACCCGCCCTACTCTTTGAAAATCCCACCGGTTTTGACATTCCAGTGCTCGGAAACTTATTTGGAACTGCTAAAAGAGTGGCTCTCGGCATGGGAGCTGATTCACCAAGTGCACTTCGGGAGCTAGGTAAATTACTAGCCTACCTAAAAGAGCCGAATCCACCGACAGGTATTAAAGATGCCTGGAGAAGCTTGCCTATTTTCAAGAAAGTGTTAGATATGGCCCCAAAGATTTCGTCAAAGGCACCGTGCCAAGAAAACATACTAATGGGCAGTGATGTTAACCTAGGTGAACTCCCAATTCAGACATGCTGGCCTGGCGATGTCAGTCCCCTAATTACTTGGGCATTAGTTATTACACAGGGCCCAAATAAGCCTCGTGTTAACCTAGGCATCTATCGTCAACAAGTTATCGACAAAAATAGAGTTATAATGCGCTGGCTCCCACAGCGAGGAGGTGCTCTCGACTTTAAAGAGTGGCAAGGTAAGTACTCAGGGCAACCCTTCCCAGTGGCAGTAGCACTGGGTGCCGACCCAGCAACAATGCTTGCAGCGGTAACACCCATTCCCGATACTCTGTCAGAATATGCCTTCGCCGGACTCTTGAGGGGACAAAAGACCGAACTGGTAACGTGCCGGAGCATTAATCTGAACGTCCCAGCATCTGCTGAGATTATCCTTGAGGGGCATATTACCCCTAACGATATCGCGTTGGAGGGTCCATTTGGAGATCACACGGGATACTATAATGAGGCAGAAGATTTCCCAGTCTTCACTGTGGATTGTATAACGCACCGCACCAATCCAATCTATCACAGCACATATACCGGGAGACCACCGGACGAGCCCGCGGTGCTGGGGGTCGCTCTAAATGAGGTATTCGTGCCATTACTGCAAAAACAATTTCCAGAGATAATCGACTTTTACCTGCCCCCAGAGGGTTGCTCGTATCGCATGGCTATTGTAAGCATAAAAAAACAATATCCCGGACACGCGAAACGGATAATGCTCGGTATATGGTCTTTTCTTCGGCAGTTCATGTACACAAAGTTTGTAGTCGTCACGGATGACGACGTCAACATTAGAGACTGGAAAGATGTCATTTGGGCTATCACAACCCGCATGGACCCTCGTCGCGACTGCACGTTCATTGATAATACTCCGATTGACTATTTGGATTTTGCATCCCCAACCGCAGGACTTGGCTCAAAAGTTGGTATGGATGCAACCAACAAATTACCGGGAGAAACAGTGAGAGCATGGGGAGTACCTATTAAAATGGACTCAGCTATCAAAACCCGAATAGACAGTATTTGGGATGACTTGGGCCTTTGAAACGGCTTTGCACCGACTCCTCGCTTACAGTAAACTAGCACGCCATCCGTATGTCGAAATATTTGATTAGATTGAGATGAAAAAAGACATCCACCCTGCCTACGACAAGATCACAATAACTTGTAGCTGCGGGAATACCTTTGAAACGCGCTCTACAAATGGTGCTGATATGCACCTAGATGTGTGCTCGAAGTGTCATCCGTTTTACACCGGCCAACAAAAAATTATGGATACTGCGGGGCGTGTCGATAAGTTCCGCAGAAAGTATGGCATGGAATAGATTCTGCTACGTCTAGTCTCGGTAGACACATCCGCTTTGAACACTCGTTCATGCAAAAAATTAAATCAGCACTGGGTTTTGCTTTTGCGATAGTGGGATGCTCATCACCCCTTCTCGTAGCACATTGCAACGTAAATAAGTTTAGGGCCGCCACGCTTTTGCTTATAGCGATCGTTGGGCTAGGATGCGGTTGTGCGCGTAATCCTGTGAGCGGTAAACAAGAGTTTGTACTAATGAGCGAGCAGCAAGAGATTGCTCTAGGCCAACAAACACATGCTGAACTCTTGCAACAGTACCCTTTGACCGAAGATGTTGCCCTACAGCAGTACGTGAAATCTATTGGAGCAAGGCTGGCAAAAGTATCTCATAGGAAGAATTTGGTATATCGATTTTATGTTGTTGACAGCGATCAGATAAATGCTTTCGCACTACCTGGTGGGTATATTTACGTTACTCGTGGTTTGTTAGCTTATCTCAACTCAGAAGCAGAGCTGGCTGCGGTAATCGGCCACGAGATAGGACACGTCACCGCCCGTCATAGTGTACGCCGCTACACAACCCACCACGCAGCAAACGTGGGCACTACCATCGGCTCGATACTGTTTCCGGAGCTGAGAACGTCAGGTGTGCGTGAATCAGTCGGTTTCCTTAGCGACATTTTGTTAACAGGCTATGGTCGTGAACAAGAACTCGAGGCGGATCGTTTAGGAACCAACTATCTTGCCAGCGCAAATTACGATCCTAGGGCGATGCGCAAAGTGATACTTATGTTGAAAGCACATGAAAATTTTGAGAACGAGCGGGCAAAAACAGAAAAACGTCGGCCCAAAATTCACCACGGACTCTTTGCCTCACACCCTGACAACGATACACGACTAGAGCAGGTGACTACGGCGATCAGTCGATTAGCTGCTTCCCCGGCAACTCACCCACCCCAAAGAACAACTTATCTGAACCTACTGGATGGATTAGTGTTTGGGCCTAATCCAGAACAGGGGGTTTTGCGCAACAACCGATTTTATCACCAAGATCTGGAAATTATGCTGACTTTTCCACCAGATTGGTTAGTCGATAACCTCCCTGAAAAACTAGTAGCCTATGCCGACCAAAATCGTGCCCTCCTTCAAGTGCAAGTACGAGACCTAACCCACCATGAGTCACCTGAGAAATTTATCGTTGAACGGCTAAAACTACACCTGCACGGCGGCACGTCAATAGCTGGAAGTAAGTTACCAACCTACACAGGAATAGCATACACAAAAACACCTTATGGGCTGCGCAATGCTCGCATCATAGTCGTCTTTCATTCTGACAAAGCCTACGTTTTCTCAGGAGCTGCCGACGCAGATGCGAACCGCCATCAATACGATCCAAAGTTCCTCAATACAGCCTTAAGCCTCCGAACGCTAGACGTTTCTGATCAAAAATTAGCCGAGGGACTGAAGTTGTCCATTGTCACTGCTGAAGTCGGAACAACTTACGACTCGTTAGCAACTTCCTCACAAATATCTCGCTATCCACTTCAACACCTACGTCTCTTGAACGGCCACTTCCCAAACGGACAGCCTCAACCAGGGCAACAAATTAAAATTGTAAAATAAATCAAAAATCATCAGTCAGCAGTGAGTGCAGTTTGAAGTTATCGACCTAAGTGATTGTCTTTCCGTGGCCACAGTGTTATCCACAACTACCGTGGATAACACTGTGGATAGAATTGTGGAAATCACGGCATAACCCGCACCACTACAACGAATACTACAAAATAGTCAAATATCCACCAAATTAATTAATGCTATATAAAACAAAGCTTTACTTTAATTTAAAAGTGTTTCTTAGTAGAGACTAATAAAAAGCACCCGAAATATCCGAAGCTTAGGTTGCGGGTGTTAATTGTTCTCTGGCAGAGGCCCCAATAGAAACAGCAATAACCAAGCTAGGACACGCAATGAAAGCTAACTTATACGAAGACCATCACACCGAAATATCGGCTATAGGTGGCCGGTAACTTACAAAAAGGAGGCTAACGTTATGGCATCCTAACTGATAGCGGCCAGTAACCTCTCCCGCACCGTTGCAACACCGCTACCATCTTGAGCGGAAAAGCGCTGGATAGAGACAGCAGTCGGATAATTTACTACCGATTCAAGGGCAATTTGCTCCGCTCTTATAGCCTTGCTTCGACTCAACTTGTCTGATTTCGAGAGCAGTATATGAACTGCTACTGCTGACGCTGAACACCAATCTAGAAGTTGCGTATCGAGGACAGTAAATGGCCGACGTATGTCCATTACAATAACTAGCAACCGCAAACTCCGCCGGTTGGACAAATAAGTCTCAACCAGTTGCAACCATTGACCATGAATCTTCCGGCTTGCCTTCGCAAAACCATAACCAGGGAGATCAACTAGACGCACTTGTGTATTCAGACTAAAAAAATTTATTTCTCGCGTACGTCCAGGGGTTTTGCTGGTTCGAGCAATGTTACGTCTCGCTACTATAGCGTTGATGGCACTTGACTTACCCGCATTTGACCTGCCAGCAAAGGCAACCTCGTAACCTTGATCAACGGGAAATTGGGAAGCGGACGCGGCTCCCAGCAAGAAGCTCACATCTGTAAACATTGCTAGTCCCATCCAAGCCCAAATAGGCAATTAGTCGGTAACGTGCTCGTTTGGTTTCTCATGGTGTTAAAGTTCTGTAAGATGTCGCTCTGGGGCTAGGGAATGCCTTATTTGGTCCTTCCTATTGGCCTTTGGATACAAATCGAGGAAAAACTGGGTGTTGATTTTAACACCTATTAAGAATAGCGATTACTGCACTTATCTACTGATAAACCTAAGAAACGGATTAGTGTACACGCAATTTTAGGGCTAGCGCGGCAATTCTCATTAATAATTCGCAGGATAACAAAAACCCGACTATTTTAGGCTGGAAACAAGCATGATACGGACGTTTTTGACAATATTTTTACTCTTGATGATAAGTTCCAACACCTTCGCCGCAGGTGACCCTGCCGCGGGAAAACAAAAATCTGGAATCTGTGTTACGTGCCATGGATCCGACGGTAACAGCGTCAATCCACAGTGGCCCTCCATCGCCGGGCAACACCCACGCTATCTCGAACGTCAAATGACTGCGATCAAATCCGGACAACACCGTCAATCACCTCTGATGGCTCCCATGATAGCTACAATGACCGGGCAGGACTTTGCCGACCTAGCAGCCTACTATGCTTCGATTCCACGCCGAGGTACTATGGCGGACGAAGAATCCATCGATCTGATTCTACTTGGCGAAGGTCTGTATCGTGGCGGAAACAAAGAGCGCGGGACACCCGCATGTATGGGTTGCCATGGGCCCGATGGCGCTGGCAATAATCTGGCTGGCTTTCCAATGATATCGGAACAACATGCCACTTACACAGCTCAGCAATTAGAAGCCTTCCGAGATGGTGCGCGAACCACGGATCCACAGAATATGATGCGGGACATTGCAGGCAAATTATCAGACGAGGAGATTCGGGCTGTGTCGGAATATCTAGCCGGACTCAGATCCCAATAAAGGGTAGTTTGTTGAACAGCAATTCCCTTAATTTTAATCTTTGCATTTCCGGCTCGTTGAGTTCTATAAGGCGCCAATATGGGCGCCTTCCATAATATAGAGGGCATTGCGCCACCGATGATGAATACGTAGTCTAGAACATAAAAGGAATCTCCTTATGAAGAAAATCTCGCGTCGTGAGGCGATAGCCTGCACTGTATTTTCTGCGGGGATAAGCGTAGGTTCAGCGATCGGTGCGCAGGAATATAGTCCAGAAGGGCGATACCGACTAATCAAACCGGTGAGGCTGCTGGAGCCTAGCAAAAAAATTGAGGTTGTCGATATTTTCTGGTACGGATGCCCACACTGCTATCAGTTTCTCCCATATATAGAGGAGTGGAGTGAAACCGCGGCGTCAGATGTAATTTTGCGCAGACTACCTGCTGTTTTTCGGGATAGCTGGGCACCCCATGCTCGGGCATTCTATACGGCAGCGGTACTAGGAGTAAGCCACGAGCTGCACCAACTCATTTTTCACGCGATGCACACTGAAAAGCGAGCACTAAACACCAAACGCGAATTTTCCAAATTCTTCGTCGAATATGGAATTCGCGAAAGCTCTTTCAACGAGACTTACGATTCCTTCGCAGTAGACAGGTTAACTAGACAGTCGGAAGTGATGCCACGTAGGTGGAATGTACAAGGCACGCCATCGCTGATTATTAATGGCCGCTATTTAGTATCAGGAAAATTAGCCGGTTCCTACATCGATATGGTGAAGGTCGCGGATGCATTGATCGTGAAAGAGCGAAAATCAAAGGCCTGACTTCACTACAGATCTTGATTACCGTCAGTGAATGGAGATGTCACGTTATCCCTATGATATTACCCGGGCTACACAAACTTTAAAAAAAAGTGATCCTGTGCTCGGAACTCTTATTGTTACGGTCGGAAGATTTCATATAAAGCCTGACCCTTCAACCAACACTTTTGAGGCCCTGACACGCTCAATTGTTTATCAACAATTATCAGGACGATCAGCCAATGCTATCTTTTCCAGATTAATGCTTTTAGGCAGGCGAAACCTCCATCCAACACCACGCCAAATCCTACGTTATTCAAATAAATCGCTTCGAAATATTGGACTTTCGATGCCCAAGATTCGCTACCTTAAAAACCTCGCTCGTGAAGCAATAACACCGAGTTTCCCCACATTCGATAAGTTAGACCAAATGAGCGATCAAACTATTATCGATCAACTAACCCTCCTTAATGGTATTGGAATCTGGTCAGTGCAAATGCTACTTCTCAACTGCTTAAAAAGACCTGATGTACTACCCGCGAGCGATCTAGGAATTCGAAAAGGATTCAAACGACTACTTTCTCTTAACGCATTACCTAGTGAAGCAACAGTACTAGCCCGGGGTTATCGCTGGCAACCTTATCGTAGTATCGCAAGTTGGTATCTCTGGCAGGCAAACCACTTGTAGACCATCGTCAATTCAGCTTTATCTTTCCGTCCAGATGTTCATAATTCTTTCAAGTATTGTTGACGTCAAAAGAAGGGACAATATGAAAACCGGCAATATTTACCTTGACAACCAAGAAAAGGATGGGCACCACGTTCGCGTTAGTAAATACGGTGGTGCTTAAGCTAATTCCCATAAGATAAAGATAGATGGATTGATACGATAAACATTTTAGACAATCAGTTCAGACATCCCGAAAAATCCGGGATAAATTAGCTGATGACTTGTCCACCAAATCGCAAGACCAAAAAATCTCCCCGACTAACCTGTCAATTATTACTCGACTTTTCAAGCCACGAAGGTTGATTACCATCCGAAACATGTAGCTTCAACTAATGCCGAAGCCCCAAATCAAAGGCAACTTTCCGTAAACGCCCTGGATAATCCGAGATAATGCCATCAATACCCCACGCAAGGAGTCGACGCATATCTTCACCGTCATTGACGGTCCATACCATCACAAAAAGACCCAATTGTTTCGCCAACAGAACATCATCTCGAGTAATATCGCGATGGTAAGGAGCCCAATGTTTCCCACCGATCGCCGCTATCATTTCTGGTACTCTTAAATCAGCGCATTTGGGTGAGATATCACCTAACCACGGTGACGGGACACTACCGACGGAAGTAATGGTGTCGAACCACGGTTGTTGTGCTGTCAAATAGCACGTGGCTACCGTTGGTGCAAAATGTTGAACATAATGTGGAACTCGCCAATCAAATGACTGCACTATAGTTCGAGAATCGAATCCGCGATTCATGAGTACCTCAAGCAAGCACCCAACCACATATTTTGGCGAAAAAGTTTCATGTGGCTCGTCAGGAGAAGTTTTAACTTCGACATTAAGGAAAAACTTTGAGTCACCGTAGCCCTCAATTAAATCGATTACTTCATCCAGCGTTGGAATACGGGTGTTATCGACCGCTATCTGTTGGTGAAACTCACTTGCATACTTTGTGTCTCCTCGAATTTGACCGACATCAAACTCGTACAGTTGAGACAAATTTAACTCGCAGATACGTGGAGTAGGGGAAATCAGCCATACACCATCCCTATTTCGGGTTATATCAGGATTCAATCGTTGATCATGCGTGACAACCACTTGGCCGTCCCGGGTAACAGCAATATCAAGTTCTACGCCATCCATCCCTTGCTCAAATGCATAAGCAAACGACTGTAGAGAATTTTCAGGATAAACGCCCCGTGCCCCCCGGTGCCCCTGAAGACAAGGTGAAATTAGCTGACTTCCCTTTCCACCTAAATTATTGCGTTTTTTAGAGCTCATGACTACAATTGATATATCACTTGAATTAATTGGTATAAATTCTTGTTTATTATAATTAATTTATATATTTCATGATTCAATACCTGCAAATACAATCTGAATCCTCAAACACGGAATCTGGGCCTCCTAGAGTGATTATACTCTGGCTCAAGTCGCTAAAAAATGTATCTGGCTAAGACACATCCACCGAGAACTGAATACCGCAGCGAATGGCTTCTCAGTGCGTCGTATAGGCAGTCACCCAACCTTGACGCACTTTTTTGCGGAGGGTGATACTTTACCCTCCGCTTTTTTTAACATCATTACGCTGATCAGCAACTAGACGCTGCACGACAACTACTCTGGTAAGCTAAAGCGGTCCATTCTCGACAGAGTTCCACGATAAATTGAGTCGCTGGACATAATAGGCTACGAGAGTCCCAAGTATCCTTTGGGCGCTGATTTCATCAGTTAAAAACTGGCCAGACACTGCAGCTCGAAAGCATTAACCCAAAACTGAATAGATGCGATGTAGTCCTTTAAGAATAGTAATTAGCTATCGATAATCTGCCAAGTGCCATCTATCTGTCGGCATGCCGTACCATTCGCGAGTTCTGTACTCCCATCCACAGTAATTGTTTGTTCGAAATTGCGGCAATACACACCATCGGCACGTTCAAAGGTTTCGACTGGTGTGACCGTTCCTGAGTGTCCTGTATCAGGATTCACCCATTCGCTCGTATAACCGCTAGCCTGTGTTTCAAGCGCACTCTGGGCAGTGTTATTGTGATACTCAATATCACGACAATCCATTTGGCGTCCAACACGATTTCCAAGAAATCCCCCAGCTAGAACACCCGCGCCGATAGCCACTTTAGTACCATCACCAGAACCGATCTGGGAACCTACTAGGCCACCAATCGCGGCCCCCAACAATGTGCCAAATAGCTCGTTACCCGTACCCTTCGACTGACATTCAGCGGAAACCATTAAGGGTAACCAAGTCATCATCAAAAACATCATAGCCGCCAGATTATTCGATCGTTTCATTTAGTTCACCTCAACTTTTAGCACAGCCTAAACATCGGGTACTCTGTCGGCTTGATATTACTGAAACCAACGCTAACGCTCAATTTTTCATTATCTGGCACCAAGGTCTTCAAAACGAGCCTCCGCCAAGGCTGTATCATGCGCTTTGATCACAACATTCTCAGTAACAACACCTAAGAATCTCAAAGTCTTCAAGTCCGTCACTACTGGTACGCTGGCGCCAACAAAATTATGCAGCGTCAACATCACTTCATACATATTCATGTCAACTGTAATCAACGATAAAGGTTTGTTAACAATTTCAGCAACAGCACTGTTATCTAGGCCATTACGTTTTGCAGTAACCAATTCAAATAAAGTCAACGTCCCCACAAGTCGACCGTCAGCGTTGACGACCACCATGTCTGTAGCAGGATCATTAAGATGCAGTAACTCGGCATCTGCAACGGAAGTTTCAGGACCGACCATCACATAGCAATCTGAGATAGCATCAGTAACACACGCAGCACGCAAAAATTGCACTTCGCGACCTTCATATAGATCAACATTTCTCATTGACAATTGATATCGAAAATAGGAGTAATGGAAAGTCAACCGCGCAGCAATAGCTGCGCTAACAACCGAAATCATTACCGCTGTAGTAATTGCATAGCTCCCGGTCAACTCAAAGGCAATCAGAATAGTAGTAACGGGTGCACCAATAACCGTACCCAGAACTGCGGCCATTCCGGCAACCGCATAAATAGAGGCGGAAGATGTTGCATCAGGTACAAAAATCCCCAAACTCACGCCAACCATACTTCCCAACATAGAACCAATAAAAAGAGCTGGTCCGAAGACCCCTCCAGAAAAACCAAACCCTATACTCACTGCCGTCGCCAACAACTTGGCTCCAATTAGCAACAATAGAAGCACGATCGGAAATGGCGTGATAAGCACTTCACGAATTATTTGATCGCCCAAACCTAAAACCTGGGGTAAGCCCAATGCAAGAATACCCAGCAAGACACCACCCAACATAGGACGTAACCAAACTGCAATACCAAACCCATCTATCCAGCAACGTACCCACGCTGTTACACGGATAAAAACCACGGCCAAAAGCCCACCAAGAAACCCTAAAACGACAAAAAGAGGGTACTCCATAAAAGATTTGAGTGATACGTCAGAAATCGAAAATATTGAGAACTCACCCAAGTGGAAGCGCGCGATTGATGTGCCCACTACTGACGCAACGATAATCGGAATAAATGACCGTAAAGCTCTGCCGCCCAAAACGACCTCACCAACAAATAATACACCAGCAAGTGGAGCGTTGAACGACGCGGCAATGGCTGCAGCAGCTCCGCTACCCAGCAGTGCTAACCGAGCCGACCGCCCAAGTTCTAATAGTTGTGCGAGCCACGATCCCAAACTCGCACCTAGGTGCACAGCTGGGCCATACCGACCGACGGATGCTCCACATCCTATGGACAAAATACTAGCCAATGCCGACGCGAGCCCGGTCCTGATAGGCAACCGCCCACCATGCATATGCGCCGACTCGATAACATCAGCAGGTCCATATTGTCTACCATCCGGCATCAGTTTCCATGTTATCAATCCAACACCGAGCCCTCCGATTGTCAGCACCAAAAAAAATCTCCAGTGTGGGACCTTTACTGCATTTGCTGCTGATTCGTCTAAACCAACCCCAAAAAACAGAAGTTGTATGTAGGTTATAGACAGCACAAGCAGTAATGCGCCATAGGCTGAGACAATTCCTATCGGAACCGCCAATAAACCGAGGAATATTGATTCGTTTGCTACTGAACGACGTGTTATAGAATCCATGCGTTATTGGTCAAATCGAATTTGAATAACCCACAATAGAGAATGTCTATTTAAGAGACCTAGTTCCTCCTTTTGCCAAGGAACGAACAGTGGCGGAACTCTTAATTGTTTTTTTACTTCGATAGGACTCATGATTCGTTTCAATCTCATTAAGCTTATACAAATAGTTGGCCATTATGCCAAACGATTCGGCAAGGCCCTTCTTTGAGGAATCTGCAAACCAATTCAAACGTTCAATGCGGGCTCCATTCGACAGGTGAAAATGTGCCACCTGATTAAGAACGAAGCCATTCGTGCGTTTCACATACAACAAATAACGTGCTGCTAGTTTCAACATCGGCCCTGCCAACGTCTCCATAACATCCTTCCTAGCATACCAGTCGACAAGCATTAATGAGCCTTTAAGAGCATCAATTTCAGAATGGCATGGACAAAGTGCTTGTAAACGTTTGCGTTCTCCAGCTGACAACAAGATAGGCAAGATCCCACCTTCCAAAGTCTTGTAAACCCAATCCGAAAAACCAGGTATCGGCGATAATGTCGCAAATGTTTTTAAGTTCGTAAAATCATGAGCTAGCAGATCGACAACCCTTTTAATCAAAAAATCACCAAGACTGATACCTTTGAGGCCTGCTTGTGCATTCGATATAGAATAAAAGATTGCACAATCTGCCGTAGCAGCTTCAATTACGGGGGCTTCTTGGTCTAACAAACGCTGGATGTTATCGCTCACTCCATTGACCAAAGCAACTTCTACAAATATCAATGGCTCATTAGGCATGTTGGGATGAAAAAAAGAAAAACACCTTCTGTCGGAGCCCAGTCTGTTCTTAAGATCATCCCAGTCATTAATCTGATGTACCGCCTCGTAGGCAATTAGCTTTTCAAGCAAGGATGCTGGAGAAGCCCACTCTATGCGCCTGAGTTCGAGCAACCCCACATCGAACCAAGTCGTCAAAATAGATTTGAGCTCCGCCTCAATTACTTCTAGAGGAGGGTCATCACGCTTATAGCGAAGAAGGTCAGCACGAAAGTCAACCAAGAACTTTACGCCCTCGGGTAGTGCCGTAAACTGGCGATATAAAGTGATTCTTGGAGATTGCAAAGCCTCTTGTAAAGTTCGCTCAGCGCGCAGTCGAGCATTATCAGTATCAGCTCTTTGAACATCGAGTATCGCTCGCTCTACAGTCTCACGATTAGCATTTATCTCGCTGGCTAATAGGTGTAAGAATCGTCGCCTACCCTCCGAATTCAAACCAATATAGCTATGGCCTAGCGCTGCCGCCCCAGCCCGTGCGGTCACTTCTCCCCCCCTCGCTATCAGGCAGTCATTCAATTGTGTACGCAGCACATCTAGCTCAGAGTCTGGCAGATCAGGTGAATATTCCCTTGATTTAGTGCGTGCAACACCTGCTATCACACGCCAGGCACTTGAGAGAGTCCGATCCCAAAATCCGGCTGAGTTTGTTTCGGTCATTAACTTAAATCCTACATACACATAGCTTTAAGGATTCTAGCATCCTCATGGTAGCTATTGTTTCTACTTGGTCATCTTAGTATCCAAACAGAACTCCACCGCGCGTTTCAGTTAGGTATACTGCCCTACCAATTAGATCAAAGGTAAAAATATGGCAGACATTCCCACTCTGCGCAGAATACTCAGGGATAATAAAAACATCGCTGTCGTTGGGTTGTCTGCAAATTGGTACCGACCAAGCTTTTTCGCGGCGAAATATCTAATTGACCACGGATATAATGTGATACCAGTAACACCCAAGTACGACGAAATACTCGGGCAAAAGTGTTACCCGACGCTGACCGATGTGCCAATGCCCATCGATATCGTTGATTGCTTCCGACGTAGCGAACAGATTTTACCACTTGCCGAGGCCGCTATTGCAGTAAATGCCAAGGTAATGTGGATGCAACTTGGTGTAATTAATCTGGAAGCCGCGAAAATTGCTAGTGATGCAGGACTTGACGTAGTTATGGACCGGTGTATGAAAATCGAATATGCGCGACTATTCGGCGGTTTAGGATTCATGGGAGTTAACACTAAGGTAATATCCGCGAAGCGCTCAATGTACTTACCCTACTAAAATTATCAACAAATCGACCAAAATAACTCAACAATATGACCGATAGAAAATTTGGAATCGAAACATTATGTCTACATGCAGGGCAACTTCCGGACTCCGCCACTGGCTCACGAGCTCCGCCCATATATCAAACAACCTCCTATGTCTTCGATAGCACCGACCATGCTGCAAGTCTTTTTAACCTACAAACATTTGGTAACGTGTACAGTCGAATGATGAATCCAACCAATGCGATGTTTGAAGAGCGTATGGCATCAATAGAAGGCGGGAGAGCAGCGGTAGGTGTGGCATCAGGGATGGCATCAGAAATGGTGACTCTACTAACCTTGTGTGAAGCTGGTGACGAAATTGTCGCAGCAAAAACACTTTATGGCGGCACCTATTCACAACTCGACGTAACGTTCCGCCGCCTTGGCATCAATACTACATTTGTAGATCCGGATGATCCTGAAAATTTCGCTGCCGCCATAACACCAAAAACGAAAGCAGTATACGCCGAAACACTTGGCAATCCTGTAATTAATGTCTTGGACATCGAGGCTGTAGCGGACGTAGCCCATAATGCGAACCTGCCGTTAGTTATCGACAGTACATTCACAACCCCATTCCTCTGCAAACCGTTTGAATGGGGAGCAGATATAGTCTTGCACTCAGCCACTAAATTTATAGGAGGCCATGGTACTTCTATAGGCGGTGTTGTTATTGAGTCGGGGAAATTTCCTTGGGACAATGGAAAATTCCCAGGAATGACTGAACCCTCTGAGGGATATCACGGAGTAAGATTCTACGAAACCTTTGGCGACTTCGGCTTTACAATGAAAGTTCGGTGTGAAGCCCTTAGAACACTAGGGCCGTCACTAAGTCCATTCAATGGTTTCTTATTTCTGCAAGGCCTTGAGAGCCTACCGGTCCGCATGGAACGACACTGCGCCAATGCGATTGCGGTCGCGACATTCCTAGATGATCACCCCCTTGTCACATGGGTAAATTATCCTGGCCTACCAAGTAACAAATACTTCGGTTTGGGACAGAAATATTGTCCCAAAGGACCAAGCTCAATATTGACTTTTGGTGTTAAGGGCGGTGTTGATTCTGGTATTCGCTTCATCGAGAATGTGCAGTTCATGAGTCATTTAGCAAATGTAGGTGACGCGAAAACACTAGTCATACACCCTGCGTCAACGACCCATCGGCAACTCAACGAAGCAGATCAATTATCAGCGGGCGTAACGCCAGACATGATCCGTTTGTCAGTTGGGCTGGAAACTCTTGACGATATTCTTTGGGATCTCGATCAGGCGCTTCAATTCTCGCAAAAGTAACTGTCATGAATCACAACAATAAATATGATACCAATCTCCACCAAAGACCTGCCAACTACGAAGCTTTGACACCAATCAGCTTCTTGGAACGCTCAGCCGCCGTCTATCCCGATAAAGTGGCTGTAATTCATGGAGATGTCGAGTTTACCTACCGCCAATTTTATCAACGTACCCGGCAGCTTGCTAGCGCCCTTAACAAGGCAGGCATCGGTATTGGCGACACGGTCTCTATAATGGCTCCTAACATACCAGCGATGCTGGAGGCACATTTTGGTGTACCAATGGCAGGAGCTACCCTAAACGCACTCAACTATCGATTAGATGCTGCTTCTATTCGTTTTATCCTAGAACACGCAGAGACTAAAGTCTTAATAAGCGACCGTGAATATTCTAGTACTGTAGCCGATGCTATCCAAGGTCTCGATTCACCGCCAATAGTCATCGATATCGATGACCCACAATTCGTTGGTGGTGACCTCATCGGCCAGGTCGAATATGAGACGTTCATTTCAACAGGAGATCCGAATTACCACTACGGGCGACCAGAAAGCGAATGGGATGCTATATCTCTGTGCTACACATCTGGTACCACTGGAAATCCTAAAGGAGTTGTTAGTCATCATCGCGGAGCCTACCTTAATGCTCTTGGACAACTGCTAGTGTTTGGAGTCGATGCGAACTCAAGATATCTGTGGACATTACCGATGTTTCACTGCAATGGATGGACATTCACTTGGGGCATAACTGCAGCAGGTGGTACGCATGTCTGTCTCCGAAAGATCGACCCAGCGTTGGTTTTTAAAATTATTAAGGGGCATAAAATTACTCATATGTGTGGTGCCCCCATCGTCTTGACGATGCTTATACACGCCCCAGACGACGCCAAATTATGCTTCGATCAGCCAGTTGATGTCGCAACGGGTGGAGCAGCACCACCGAGTCAAGTTATACAAAATATGGAGGACATCGGATTTCGAGTGACTCATCTCTATGGTTTAACTGAGACTTACGGCCCCGCTACAGTGTGTGCGTGGCAACCCCATTGGGAAACACTTGACCCCGACAGCCGCACACGCCAGATGGCCAGACAGGGGGTTGGTTACCATACCATGGAAGCTGTTATGGTCGCTGACTCTCAAAACATGAAACCTGTTCCCTCAGATGGCGAGACGCTGGGTGAGATCATGGTCAGAGGAAACACTGTAATGAAGGGGTACCTCAAGAACCCACGAGCGAGCGAAGAAGCATTTCGGGGCGGATGGTTCCATACCGGGGACCTTGCCGTGTGTCATCCCGACGGCTATATCGAGATAAAAGACCGTGCTAAAGACATTATCATTTCGGGGGGGGAGAATATCTCCAGTCTTGAAATTGAAGAGACTCTTTACAAACATCCCGAAATTATGGAGGCTGCTGTAGTTGCTAAAAACGACGAAAAGTGGGGTGAGACACCGTGCGCCTTTGTCACACTCAAACCAGGTGCGAGTGATGTAAGTGCCGACGATATTATTCAATGGTGTCGCAATAATGTTGCACGATTTAAAGTGCCTAAGTTAGTCGTCTTCGGTGAGTTACCAAAGACCTCGACTGGGAAAATTCAAAAATTTGCGTTGCGAGAGCGTGCTAATAAACTGTGATTGGAAGCTGAAATATCAGTCAGGAGAGAAACCGTGAAATTGGACGATTCATCCTTATTAAGACAACAATGTTATATAAATGGCGAATGGGTGGATGCACCAAGTGGCGCAAAAACCGAGGTAAAAAATCCCGCTGACGGTAGTATTATCGGAACGGTACCCGCACTAGGCCAAACAGAGACCAAACACGCTATTGAGTCTGCTGATCGATCCTGGCCCGAGTGGCGTAAGAAAACGGGGAAGGAGCGCTGTAACATTTTGCGCGGTTGGTAC
>PBDA01000036.1 GCA_002718345.1 Rhodospirillaceae bacterium | reverse complement strand
ATAACAATTG
The DNA here is from genome assembly GCA_002718345.1 of Rhodospirillaceae bacterium. Taxonomy (GTDB): domain Bacteria; phylum Pseudomonadota; class Gammaproteobacteria; order Steroidobacterales; family Rariloculaceae; genus UBA6522. The sequence continues at coordinate 52,174 of PBDA01000036.1, read as the reverse complement.
TTGTTGCTACTCCACCAATGATCCTTCTAACTTTATTAGGGCTAAGAGGTATTTCTCCTGAAGTTATTGAAGCTGGCAAAATGAGTGGATGTAATAATTTCCAACTTATGCTCAAAGTATTAATTCCTACTGCAAGAAGAGATATTTTAATTGGAGTTAATCAAGTTATTATGGTTTGTTTATCAATGGCAGTTATTGCATCTTTTATAGGCGCTAAAGGATTAGGGTGGAATTTATTATTGGCATTAAATCGACTTAATATTGGATTAGCATTAGAAGCCGGTATATGTATTAGTCTCATTGCAGTTCTTTTGGACAAAATGTCTCTAGCTTGGGCAAATAAACAAACAGATTATTTTGGTAACCTGACTTTCTTTGAACGTCGTAAATATGGATTGTTTTTTGTTGCGGCAGTAGTAGTAGGATTAATACTAACCTATTTCGGAACTTTTTACTTTAAAGAAACTTATAATTACTTATATCAAGTTCCTCATAATAAAGGAATATCAACTGCAGAATTCTGGAATAGAGGTGTCGACTGGATATGGGATACTTTTTTTTATCCACTAAAAATATTTAACACTTGGTTAATTCAAGATGTTTTACAACCAATGAGAGCTGCTTATCTTCGCATGCCTGTTGTTGCTACCTTTGTTTTAGTCATGGGAGCTGGTTATATAATTGGAGGTATCCGTTCTGCTATTGTAGTAGGTTCATTAACATTATTTATCGCTCTAAGCCCTTGGTGGGATAGAGCTTTAGTAACAGCTTATATGGCAACATTTGGAGTAATAGCTTCAAGCATAATTGGTATATCGGTAGGTACTTTGTGCGCACAAAATCAATATAGTAGTAAGTTTATATTGGCAATTTGCGACATTTTTCAAACGTTCCCTTCATTTGTCTATCTAATTCCTGTTATGATGCTTTTTGGTGTAACAGATACATCGGTGTTAATTGCTGTTATTGTTTATGCAACTATTCCAGCAACGCGTTATACTGTTGAGGGACTTCGTAGCGTTCCCCCAGCCTTAAATGATGCAGGAGCAATGTCAGGAGTAAATAATTTGCAAAGAATATTCAAAATTGATTTTCCTTTAGCTTTTCCTCACATAATGCTTGGAATTAACCAAACTATAGTATTTGCATTATTCATGGTAATAATTGGAGCCTTCATTGGAACATGCGATGACACGAATGTGAGAGGCGGGGAATTCCAGAACTTTAGTCAGAGCTCTATGAACATAATGGGGTGTCTGACTTGATGAATAAACCGTTACCCTATCATCATCTTCTGGCACCCCAATTGCTGCATGCTGCTCCATTGCCAGATGAGTATTACCTTCATAATGACATAGGTCTTCAAAAATAAAATCAGCTTTGTCAAAACCTTGTTCTACATCACCAAATTTGAGGGACACTTTTTTATGTATATCACCCTCGTCACCATAATCGTGAATATATGGCCCTGATGAATCTAAAGCATCGTTAAAAGTACTTACAGTTGGCAAAACTTCATAATCAACTTTTGTTGATAGTGCTGCTGCATGAGCTATATCTTCATTAACAGCCACAATCGCAGCAATTGGATCACCTACAAATCTAACCTTATCAATTGCTAGGGCATGCTCGTCTTCAGATACAGGTAAGATTCCAAACGGTACCGGCATTTCACTACCTACGAGGGTGGCTAGTACACCCTCCATAGACTCTGCCACTGAAAGATCAATATTTTTTATAAGGGCGTGAGGTACCGTACTTCGGACAAGTTTTACGTAAGCCATTCTAGGAAAAGAAAGATCATCTGCAAATTGGGTCTGACCTGTAACTTTTGCCCTCCCATCGACCCGACGAAAAGGAGTGCCAATAAGTTCAAAATCACTACCAGTTTGAGACCTAACCTTATCTGCATTGAAAAACTCTTTGGCCATCAATCACACCCAGAATTACAACCTAAAAATTCTTCTGTCGCTGGCCGCCAGTCTTCACCTCTTATCATGGCTGCTGCCCATTGAACAGCTGTAACAATCCGGTTATAGCCTGTACACCGACACAAATTACCTGAAAGTGCTTCATAGATTTCATCTTCTGTTGGGTCTGGGTTTCTCCTCAAAAGCGCAAGAGCAATCATTATTATTCCAGGTGTGCAATATCCACACTGCGCTGCACCAAAATCAGCAAAAGCAACTTGTAACGGATGTAGCTCATTCCCATCTTGCAACCCTTCAACGGTCTCAATCGATTTATCCCCAACCTCAGCTGTTAAGCGCAAACATGACAAAATTGGCACTCCATCTACTAAAACCGAACAAGCTCCGCATTCACCAAGTTCACAACCATGTTTGGTACCTGTTAACCCACATTTTTCACGCAGAACTTCAAGCAAAGTATGGTGAGCAGGAAAAGCCACAGAATGAGACTGATCATTAATAATCAACCTCTTAGTAATTATTTCTTCTAATATTTTCTGCTTTTTATTCATCTTGCTGATCTATCTTCTTGTGCCCTATATTGCGTTACCCACTTTGAATCAATCTATTTTTGCCTCATCCCGATACATAACTTTGGACCGTTGAGTTTGAATCCATGTATCAATTTCTTTTTCTGTTAAAAAATGTGCTTGATCAAATGTATTCCAGCTAAAAATTTCATTAAGTGATTTTTTCCAACGCTTATATGGTTCTTTTTTTGATGGACCAAAACACATGACATCCAGCACAGAAAGCTCTTCAGGAATTCCAAGCAGTGGTTTTATTGCGTCTTGAGCTTCCTGTTGACCAATGGCTGTAATCCACCAGACACTGTAGCCAAGTGCGGATGCTGCTAAGTGGGCTGACATAGTTGATGCAGCTACACTTTGCAAAAGAATGCGCTCTGCATTTTCTTTATACATAGCATTCAATTTGGAATCTTCTTCTCGCAAATTAGGAAATGCTTTTGTCCAGCGAAAATCTGACACAACCACAATGACGCCCGGAGCTGCGCCTAACCCTCTATAGTCAGGAGTTGGAAATTTCATTTTTAATTTTGCGCGTTGCCGCTGCTCTTTTACAAAATATTCCGCAAGACTCTGTTTAATTTGTGGCTCTGTTATAACAATGTAATGCCAAGGTTGTGTATTTGCCCCAGATGGACCATGCCGAGCCGCTTCAAGAATTAGTTCATAATGCGATTTTGGAACTTCATAATCCTGGTCAAAAGCTCTTACGGTCATTCGATTCATGACCACATCCATAAGAGCATCATAACGTTCTTTTGTTACTTTAAATGTCATTATTAGTTTCTTCTTAAGCTTTATCTTAAAAATTTAATTACACCATCCGGCAGCAAGTACAGGACTATTGCTTTGCCACCAGTTACTGTAGGGGAATGCACTGAACCAGGGCCATAAACAACCCACCCTTCCCCATGACCATCAAATTCCACGCCCTTAACCTCGGGCATGATCATATCTATCTCACCATTCGGATGACTATGGAGTGGACCTACAATATCGCTCATTTCTACCACATCAACAGAAAACCCAAAACTTTCTGGTGTCGGTTTAATAACTCTTCCATACTTGATCCCATCAAGCTCCCGATCACAAAGCCACCCTTCCTCTATTCACTCCCTACATAGAGCGACTAGTGACTTAAATATCTCCCCATTGACTGGAAAAGCTTTTTCTAACTTTGTAGCGAGATTTGGCTCAATTTTCTGGCCAACTAGTGTCTCAGCTACGACAGTAATAAGTTTTTCAAATTCTGCTTGGGCCATTGCTTTACGCTACCAGCCTTACATATTCATACTCACCTGGTTGCCCATTAATTCCTGCTTTAGGTGGAGCAATCCAATTTGAAAACTCGCCTGGCAGCAACGAAGGCTCCATGAGAGAAAGGATGTATTCGAGGTCTGATTCTGACGGCAACCAATCATGATATTTTTTAGACCATTCTCTATCAGATATTAGTAACCCCTGAGGAGTTACCCTCACTTCAGAAAACTCTCCCACTTTACGATGAAATGCTCGGTGGGGAAGGTGCAAATGATAACGGATTTGGTGTTCATCAATTACACGATTCCAGCGCTTCATAACATTCTCGCAGTCTGCTATATAATCATCAGAAAGTCGTGCATTAATAGCACTGAGTGCCGATACTTCTAGTACTTTAACCTCACCATCCACAACCTGCGCAACTGGATAGGTATCATTTTCAAGCTTATGATCATCTTTTATTTGATGTTCTCTGAAACGCCCTTTTAAACCAGCATTAAATGAATTAGCTGCGTTAGTAGAAATTTCCGACCCAAAAAGATCTAATGTAACTGCGGTATGAAAATTAATTTTTTTCTGAATAGTAGGAAGATCAACAACACCAAACCTTCTTATGGCTTGTATGTCGTCAGGATCGGTTATTCCATTCTTATTCATAACCTCGCAAGTCCTTTGAATAACACGTTCTACCCCTGTTCTCCCAACAAACATATGGTGACCTTCCTCTGTCAACATAAATCTACAGGTTCTGGCTAGTGGGTCAAAACCTGACTGCGCCAATGACTCTAACTGCATCTTTCCATCTCGGTCTGTAAATGTTGTAAACATGAAAAACGATAGCCAGTCAGGAGTCTCTTCATTAAAGGCTCCCAAAATTCTTGGCCTGTCTTCATCGCCTGAACGCCTCTGAAGCAAGGCCTCTGCTTCCTCTCGACCATCTCTGCCAAAATACTTTTGTAATAGATACACCATGGCCCACAAATGTCGGCCCTCTTCCACATTTACCTGAAAAAGATTTCGCATATCGTAAAGTGATGGTGCAGTTTTGCCGAGAAATCTTTGTTGCTCTACAGAAGCAGGCTCAGTATCTCCCTGGACTACCATGAGACGTCTGAGCATAGCCCTATACTCACCAGGAACTTCTTGCCAAACGGGTTGACCCATATGTCTACCAAATCCAATAGTGCGATTTTCTTCTCTTGGTGCGAGCAAAATTCCCCAGCGATAATCTGGCATTTTGACAAATCCAAACTGTGCCCACCCTTCCCTATCAACACTCACTGCAGTACGCAAATAAACGTCACAATCCTGAAACCCATCAGGCCCCATCTGTTTCCACCAATCTAAATATTTTGGATACCACTGCTCCATTGCTCGACGAAGCTTTACATCAGACGCAAGATCAACATTGTTTGGTATTAACGAGTCATAGTTAACTTCTGCGCTCATTTTTATATTTACCTTTTAGTTGGATATAAGGAAATTCTGAAATATCCAGATTAAGTTCTTTTTCGATCATAATTTGCACGACGCCCTGTACCATAGAGCTTTAAAGCGCTTTCATCACCCGCTGCATTTGGTCTCTGAAAAATCCAGTTCTGCCATGCACTAAGACGTCCAAATATTTTAGTCTCAGCAGTTTCAGGCCCAGCAAACCTTAGGTTTGCTTCCATACCAGTTAACGCATCAGGCGAAAAGCTTGCACGCTCTTCAAGCAGCAATCGAATCTCATCATCCCAATCAATATCATCTGGTGCAAAAGTAATTAAACCCGCATTAAGCGCAGCGCTGCCATTTAGTTTCTTGTTGATTAAAGAACGCGCTCTATCCACACTTTCAGGTTCTCCAAGAAACCGAGTCTCTATTCTGGTCAAACCATTCGCCATTCTGAAAAATTCAAAATTCAAAGGGGAAATAGAAATATTAGGTGCATCCTCTAGATCAGAATTTTCGTCACAATCCAACATATAAGACCGATCTACCGAGAAAAGAATCTCCGCGAGAAGCCCGTGGAAACAACTCCTGGGCTCTATAAATGCAAATGTAGTACGAGCAGTTACATCTAATCTTTTATATACTCTCTGAGCATATAACAATATTTCTCTTATAAACCAATCACTAGAATTCTTTTCCAGCAAAGAACTGTAAGAAGAAACTTCAGAATCATCACCATTTGTTTTCAGTATAAGAGTACCAAGTTCAGGCTCATTAAAACGAAGATGCAACAATGCGTCGTCAAAGGCACGAAAAAGTGCCAATGGCCAAAAGTCTCCTCCCTGGCACTTTGCAGTATCAATATTATTACAATCATCAATTGGACCCTCTAACGTCAATGTCACCGTTCTACCAACGCGATCTAATTCCATAGTTAAAAATGGATAACGAACTTTAGTTTCATTTGATTTTTTGTCTAAACGATTTAACTTGATCCCTTTTTCATTATTTGGCCGATCTGATGTTTTAGTAAATGACAAAGCTTTCTCGCGCACTTTAGATTCAAATTTTGAACGGGGAATAAGCTCATCTATCAATCTCCATTGAAGGGCTCGCTCTCCTTTAATTCCCTCCTCAATTGTACAAAATACGTCAGCCAGATCCCGCCGAACTCCTCTTTTATCAACTAGCCTAGTCAATCCGCCAGTACCTGGAAGCACGCCCAAAAGAGGTACTTCAGGTAATGAAACGGCTGCATTTCCATCATCAATCAACATAATATATTCAGTTGCCAAAGCAAGCTCATATCCACCACCTGCAGCAGCACCACTTAATGCACACAAATATATCTGCCCTGAATATTTACTTGCTTCCTCAAGTGCATTTCGTGTTTCATTTGTAAACTTACAAAAATTAACCTTATGGAAATGGCTAGCACTACCTAGCATGCGGATATTAGCTCCAGCACAGAATGTTCCAGGCTTCCCTGATTGAATAACAACTGCCTTCACTTCAGGGTGCTCAAAACGCAATCTTTGAATGGCATCATAAAGCTCAATATCAACACCAATATCGTAAGAATTAAGCTTTAACTCGTAACCACCTAATGCACAAACATTTTCATCAACATCCATTTCTAAAAATGCAAGCTCCCCATCAATAGAAATCTTCCAATGATGATAGGAATTTGGTTCGGTACGAAAATCCAAATCGACTAATTTAGCTTCAATTTCTTGCATAATATGATTTATAATGCGTTTTTTTAAAAAATAATGAAATTTGATGCATGATATTAACTTTATTATTGAATACTAAGCAAGAGCCTTAGGTATTCACTCTGTAATGAACCCCATGTCACTACCTCAACAAATCAAGCCTATGCCCTCAAACCTACTCGTAACTCTAGGCATCAAGGTCCGTGAGCTAAGAAAAAACAAGCAAATGACACGAAGGATGCTGGCAAGTAAATCATCTATTTCAGAACGTTATTTGGCAGAGCTAGAACAAGGTAGAGGCAACATATCAATTTTACTTTTAGAAAGGTTAGCTGAGGCACTAGATACCGAAATGTTTCAACTGCTTAATTATGTTGCGAACCAGACAGCAGAAACTCGACTTATTATGGAACTGCTACGCAAGCTTAGCCATGAAGAACAAAAAATTGCTCTACAAACACTCTATAAACGCTTTGCAATACCTTATTCATCAAAACAACGTATAGCGCTCATAGGACTTCGAGGTGCTGGCAAAACCACATTAGGAAAAATGCTAGCTGATCAACTTGATTTTTCATTCATTAACTTAACAGATGTGATTGAAGATCTTGCGGGCATGAACATGTCAGAAATTTTCTCACTTTCCGGAACGATCGGATATAGGCGTCTCGAGGAACAAGCACTTTATGAGACATTGCAAAACAATGAAAAATGTATCATAGAAACGGGTGGAGGCATTGTCAGTCAGTTGCAATTATTAAACACCCTACTTAGTACATGCTTCGTGATTTGGCTGAAAACATCACCTGAGCAATACATGAAACGAGTAATTGATCAGGGCGATCTCCGGCCTATGCTCAATCATCCCGATGCAATGTCAAACCTTCGACACCTTCTTGAGGAACGAGAACCCTCATACGGAAAAGCTGATGCAACTCTGAATACATTTAACCAAATACCAAGCGAGTCACTCGCATCATTGATTGAATTATTACCTAAGAATTTAGCTACAATCCAGAAAAATCATCAAACTAATCCTCTGTCAATCTAATGTTAGCAGGCAATATCTTAAAACTATCAGCAGAGCATTCACCAAATCAGCTGGCCATAATTTGTAAAACTGGAAACCTCAGTTATGACGATCTGGATAAATTAGCAAACCGGTTAGCTCATGGGCTTTTGGCTCTGGGTGCGAACAAAAACACAAAAGTCGCCATTATCTCCGAAAATCGTGCTGAATATGCAATAACTTACTTTGCAGCTGCGCGGGCAGGTTGCGTACTTGCTCATCTTTCAACCCGTAGCACAAAAAAAAATCTAGTGGATATGCTAGAAAAAATTGACGCAGAGATTTTAATATTTGAATCTGAATATCTATCGCTAATTCAAAAAACAATAAAGCATTTACCACAACTAAAACAACTTATATCAATAGATCAGGCAGTACCAAAAAATAGCCAATATAATATTCGACAGTTCGATTCTCTGATCAAAAAAATGCCTTCTCACGAACCAGATGTCGAATTGAGCGTAACGGACCCTCTAGGTATAACTTTCACTGGCGGTACAACAGGCAATCCAAAAGCAGTACTAGTAAGTCATCTTGCAAGAGCTACAAGCGCTACATCAGCTGCAGTAGATTTCGGTATAACAAATAATGATGTTGTAGCTATCACAACTCCTTTATTTCATAGTGCTGGACTTTTTGTCTGGTTTGTCCCTTCTGTGATGATTGGAGCAACAATCGTCATGCAGCCTACATGGGACGCAAATAACTTTATGGATTTGACTCAGTTAAATGAAATTACAGCTGCATTTTTTGTCCCGAGCCAGATCAATGAACTGATAAATCACAAAAACTTTTCACAAAAGAAATTAGCCTCCCTTAGAAATATTGGGTACGCGGGATCGCCTATGACAAAGAATCTTTTAAACCGAGCACGTTCCAGGCTTCCAAAAGTAAACTTTGTCGAAAACTATGGGCAGTCAGAAATCTGTCCCATAACAATTCGAAAAACAGATCATGGGGATGAGAGAATAGAAACAGTGGGATGTGCGGCCCAACATATCGAACTAAAAATTGTTAACCCAAAAGGGGATACAGCAACAACAGGTAATGCAGGGGAAATAATCGTACGTGGTAAAGCAGCTTTTGAAAAATATTATGGCGACCCCATGGGTACAGCCGATGTATTCCGATTTGGGGAAGGTTGGATATGGACAGGAGACATTGGATTTTTAGATGAAGAAGGCTTTCTGACACTAATAGATCGATCAAAAGACATGTTAATTTCCGGCGGGGAAAATATCTATCCGATAGAAATTGAAAATCAATTATATGAGCACAAAGCAGTTCACGAATGTGCTGTTTTTGGTATACCCGATGACAAATGGGGAGAAGTACCAGCAGCCCATATCGTATTAACAAAAAATACATCGGTAACTGCAAATGAATTAATTAGTTTTTGTGCTAAACGGATCCCTCGTCATAAGCGTCCACGTGTAATCAAATTTGTCGATAAATTACCAAAAACAGCTGTTGGAAAAATTAAAAAAAGATCACTAAAAAAACCTTACTGGACAAATTGTAATAAAAAAATTTAACTTCAAATTTTATAGGAGCTACAATACGTATCATTAAGGTTAATCATAAGAAATAAGGGAAAATATGGCATTTGTAGTCACAGATAGCTGTATAAAATGCAAACTCACAGACTGCGTAGAAGTATGTCCAGTTGACTGTTTTCATGAAGGGCCAAATATGCTGGTAATAGACCCAGAGGAATGCATTGACTGCACCTTGTGCGAACCAGAATGCCCTGTAGAAGCAATTTGCTCAGAAGACGAAATCCCGGAAGGACAAGAGGAGTTTCTACAGCTTAATGCTGAACTTTCTCAAAACTGGCCTGTTTTAACAGAGGCTAAAGACCCACCTGATGACGCAGATGACTGGCGTGAAGTTAAAAATAAACTACAGTATCTAGAAAGATAAAAAATAAGATATTTTTTCGATTACTGAGTAACAATGACCACCAACCAACCGCTCAACGCTTTTCTTACGTTGAGAGTTTATATGCTGTAGTCCACTGGTACGCTTGTACACCATTTTTTTTGGATTTTACTGAAAAGCCTGAAGTATAGGGTGTATTTCCTAGTTGAGATTATACAATTCTATAATTTTTTATATTTTAGTAACTTTTAGTAACTTTTAGTAACTTTTAGAGGATTTTATTGATTTTTATATGATTTTAATGACATTTATAAGAACTTAAATAGTATTTTACATATTTAGTTAGTTTAGCCATATTTTTTGAGGATATAAAAAATTAATAGAGATTTTTTTACTATGTTATTCAAGTATTTATAGATTATTTGCAACTAGAAAACTACAAACTCTAAACTAACTAATTTTGTTATCATTAAATAAAAGGACTTTGAATGAAGACCGCTCGACCCTCCTCTGCTGTGATACTAATCCGAGAAATAAAAAAGAAAATCGAGGTATTTTTAGGACAACGCCATAAGGGAGGAACATTTCCTTCAGCTTTTGTCTTTCCTGGAGGTGTTCTGAGCACTGAAGATAGCTTAGTAACATCTCAATGCAATGAACAAAATCAAGATGCTATTAACAAGCTTTTATCAGTTAAATCAGATGGTTTGAAATATTATAGCGCTGCGATCAGAGAACTTTTTGAAGAGACTGGAGTCCTTCTTGCTCTCAAAAGTGATGGTAAATGGGTTAGTGAAAAGACCAATAATTTTTATCAACAATTAAAGAAAAACCAAAAGGAACTAAGTTCAGGACAAATGCTTTGGTCAGAGTTCGTTACTAGTTCTAAAATCATTTTAGCTACAAATAAGTTGTACTACTTAGGGCATTGGGAAACACCTATTTCACTCAAAGCGAGATTTACAACCCGTTTCTTTCTTGCTGAATTACCACCAAACCAAAAAGCACATCATGATGGGGATGAACTAGTAGATAGCAAATGGTTAGAACCTATTAAAGCACTAGATTTTCATAACAACGGAAAAATTGAACTCCCATTTCCACATATGAAGCATCTTGAGACCCTTGCTGATTTCTCTACTCCAGAAAGTTTGCGTAACTGGGCTTTGAATAGAGCGCGAGGCCCAATTAAAAAAGTTCGACCTTGGATAACGGACGAAGGTGGTAAGCGGAAATTTATACTGCCATGGGAATCAGATTACCCTGATAATGCTTGAAGTTAGGGCTGAAGAAGATAAGAAAACTTAATAAAAAACTGTTCACCGTCTCGACGCAAGTCACTCGTGCGAACTAACTCTGTACCATCTTCAGTATCGATTAGATTAAAATTGCTAGAGTTAGTGTTGTAACCCACATAAAGTGCTGACCATGGATTTATAACGTAACGCACCAAAAGGTCATAATTCATACTTTTTTTATTGGTTAATGAACTTAGCATTCCAGGATCTGTAATTTCCTCCTGCACAATAAATCGCAATGATGCTTCCTTTGTAAACTGATAATTCCATTTTGCTCTTAGTATTGAATCATCTAAAATTTTTGTTGTGCTTGATGGGTCATCTAAAGAAGTATTTAAATAGGTTAAATCAAGTCTCAGTTGTTCCAATGGTCTCCATATAAATCCCAACTCATGTGTAAGAAAATCAGACAACTCAGGTTCTTCACCAACTATTGGGGAGAGATTAATTGTATCGCCACCTCTGAATTTTGCAGAAAATCCAGTAGTGGAAAAGATTTGAGTCTCAAACTCAGCTCTCCATTGCTTCTGATGAAAGTCTTTATTTCTATTTAAACTAGCATGGTCTTGCGCTCTCAAACGTTCACGAGAATGATCTATGCGAAATAAGGCAGCAGTCTCACCATCCCATGTTGCCTGCATTCGAGCATCAAGATTCTCGTAGATTCTAAGACCCTTCTGATCAGTGACAGTGTTAATGCCAACTCTTGGTGTCCAACTATTAACCCAGCTATTTTCTGGCCAGAATGTATAACCAACATTTGCATGCAATGATCTTGTATCAGCAAAAGTGTTTCTATTCTGATAACCCAGATCTACCTGAAAATCTTCACCCGTATCAATTGCATGTAGGTGAACACGCAAACTTCTACCTTGTCGATCAAACTTAATATTGTGCTGATGTCCCTCGGTCGAAATGCCACTAGTATCCTTAGAATCAGTGTCAATAACTTGCATCTGGGTTGACCAGTTATCTGTTATTCTAAATCGCCCATCTAAATTAATAACGCTGTTTGCGGTATTACCAAATTCCCGATTGGAATAGAAAACTCCAATACGATCTTGATCGGATAACTCCCTAAATAGGCGAAATACATTAATATCTGCAGAGCTACCAGCAAATTGCTCTCCTGCGGATAATGCCTGACCTGGGGCTTCATCATTCATGGCCATTGTCCCAACACCCCAATTGCCAAGCTTACCAGTTAACCTAACCCCCCCTTCTGGATCTACAATTCTTCTTGTAAACAATAATATTGAATCTGTCTCTCCAAAATAATCTGCATTCTCCAAAAAAAATGGGCGGCGCTCTGGAAATCTAACCTCAAAACGCTCATTAGCTGTTACTTGAGGCTCATCAGATTCCACCTGACTAAAGTCAGGATTAAAAGTTGCATCAAGTACCAAGCTGTCCTGAATAATAAACTTTGCATCGAGACCAATATTATCCTCTGAGCCCTTATTAAAAACTGGGCCACTGGCAGCTTTTGAGTCAAGCACATCAAAATTGCGACCGAAAACAAAAGGAACCAACTGGACATTACGTCCCGGCGAAACATCCTTTATTCCTGTTGCTATGGCAGCTTGGTTCAACCTACCCTCTATAAGTGAAGAATAAGCTGGCCAATATGAGTCTTCGCTGAGTCTTGGAATTCGCCTACTAAACTGGACACGCCATATCTGCTCATCATTAGCAGGAAATCTCAAAGAGCGCAAAGGGATAGTCATATGCACCAAATAACCTTCGTCAGTTAAACGAGAATCTGTATACCAAACAGCCGCATATGACCCATCCCATTGGTTGCTCCCTCTTGCAAGATCAGACCAACGCCCATCACTCTGTATACCTGCAGCACTAGAACCAAAACCATATGCACTTCGTTGATCATTAAATGTATCAATTAAGAGCCCCACCCAATCATCATTTTGAATTTCCTCGCGTGGCGCAAGATTGGCCCTCACCTGGTTTGGTTCACTATCAAAAGCAACAAAAATCGCATAAAAATTGATATTGTCATAAGCTGCATAGACAACTGTATCTTGCGTAGCTGGAGCGCCATCTCTAGGCTCGCGTTGAATAAATCCATCTACTTTGACCATCATAGATTCAAGTTCAGATGATGGTTGCATACCCGAAAAGTCATCCAAACTGGGGGGACGCTCAATGAGTGGAATTTGAAGGCCGGCCATTTCTTGGGCAACCACTAAATTACTATGCTGCATTACTAAAAAAACAACACAAAAAACTACCAGAAAACGAATACTCACAAAAGAAGCGCCTCCTTATGCCTCTAATAGCCATCGCCAACGGCATTTTATAGTAAATAATGTATTTGTTTTTCATATTTTAAGTAATATTGGGATGAATTAACTGTCATGGAGTTATTTAAGAAGCTTTTAGGGCAAACCATCTCTCTAACAGTGACGCATTGGCATTCAAGATGATATAAAGGCCTTTAACTAAATACTCAACTAAGATTACAGTCCAATATGATCATAGATTGCCATGGCCACTATACAACTGAACCAGCGGAGTTAGGCCACTACCGTGATAAACAAATAAAAGACCTTGAAAAGGATCCATTACATCGGGCTCTCAAAGAAACAATACATATTACTGATGATCAATTACGGGATAGCGTTGAAGCAGCACAATTAAAATTGCAAAGAGAAAGAGGCACAGACAGAACAATTTTTTCCCCTCGAGCGAGTGGTATGGGACATCACATTGGAAATGAATCAACAAGCATTGCATGGACAACACATTGCAACGAATTAATATATCGACTTACACAACTCTATCCTAATAATTTTGTCGGAGTGTGTCAGCTTCCACAATCACCTGGCAAGCCAATTGAAAACTCGCTCATAGAGCTTCAACGATGCGTTACAGAACTAGGGTTTGTTGGATGCAATTTAAACCCCGACCCTAGTGGAGGTTACTTTAATTCACCACCACTGGGTGACAAATACTGGTATCCCCTATACGAAAAAATGTGTGAACTTAAAGTGCCCGCAATGATTCATGTGAGTGCGGCATGTAATACAGCTTTTCACACAACAGGTTCGTATTACCTCAGTGCTGATACGACTGCTTTCATGCAAATGATGACGTCGGATATATTTGTAGACTTTCCAGAACTAAAACTCATAATTCCTCATGGCGGCGGGGCAGTACCATTTCACTGGGGACGGTTTAGAGGGCTAGCTGATATGTTAAAAAAACCCCCCCTAGATGAATTAGTGCTCAACAATGTATTTTTTGATACTTGTGTTTACCATCAACCAGGAATTGATCTCTTATTGGAAGTAATTCCTGTAAAAAATATTCTGTTTGCTTCGGAGATGATTGGTGCAGTACGAGGCATTGACCCAGAGACAGGTAACTATTTTGACGATACAAAGCGTTATATCCTGAATAACAATACTCTTACTAAGGAGGATAGAGAAAATATTTTTGAAGGAAATGCAAGACGAGTTTATGAACGCCTCTCAGATAAAATAGACTAGCTCATTTTTAATCAAAACCGAACTAAACTATGGATAGGCCATTATAAAGTTATCCCTGTTTGGCATCTGAATATCTGGTAAGGTTTGAGCGTTCACTATATCTTCTTCTTCAATAACTTCATTTAGATAAAGTATGTAGGCTGTGAGAGCGTAGATTTCATTATTTGTTAGAGACTGTGGTTGCAAATAAGGCATCGCACGACGAATATAGTCAAATAACGTTGTAGCAAAAGGCCAATAACTACCGACTGTTTTTACAGGCGCATCGTCTATTAAAGAACCATGTCCTCCTACAAGACGATCATTTAGCTGTCCTTGGCCTTCATCTCCGTGACAAGCTATGCATTGCTCTGCGTAAACCTCAGCCCCTTCAGAAACCGTACCTGAACCATCAGGCAAGCCAACACCATCAGGTGCAATACTAATATCTAAGACCGCAATTTCTTCTGCGGTAGCCTCAACACCTAACCCAGGGCTTTGCTGAGATAACCCTTTGTTAGTGAAAGTAAAAACAAGTAAAGCAATAATAAAAATCTGATTACGCATAAGTATTAACCGCCCGCCCATTAGCATCAATGCCCCAGGCTTGTATACCATTATAGTGATAAGCGAACTTCATACCTTTTGCGGCAATAATGGAATCCCGAGTTGGCTGTATTGCTCCAGTCTCATCAATGGCACGACTCATGATAACTGCAGGTGCGCCATTCCACTGCCAAGCCATACGAAACCTCGTTAGTGCTCTATCAAGAACTGGTGCTGAAAGCTCAGCTTCACCCCAACTCAATCCCCCATCTGCTGATACCTCTACCTTACTAATACGACCACCACCTGACCAAGCTATACCGGATATTTCATAAAGCCCTGGTCCCTCAAGATCTAACCCAGGAGATGGTGAAGTAATCACAGACTTAACTTCCATCGGAAAAGTAAACATCAAAGATGTGCCATCATCTAGAAGATCAGTGTATTTGGAAGTTTCATCTTTTGTCATTGTAGGCTCTGCAGTCACCTTTATTCTCCGAAGCCATTTGACACTAGTATTGCCTTCATAACCAGGCAAGAAAAGTCTAATTGGGTACCCATTATCTGGTCGCAATTTTTCACCATTTTGATAAATAGCTATCATTGCATCATCCATTGCCTTTGACATTGGCACACTTCTACTCATTGCAGCTGAATCACTGCCCTCTGCTAAAATCCATCCAGCATCAGGATCCACGCCTACTTCATCCAAAAGAATAGATAAGGGAACTCCTGTCCATTCACTACATGAAACTAGCCCATGGAGTACGCCACAACTCTGCTGAACAGGCTCTGGAATAAGGCCTGATACTCGGCTATTACCAGAACATTCGATGAAATGGATTTTTGAAACCATCGGATAACGTGTAAGAGAATTCATATCAAAGAAAAGAGGCCTCTCAACTAGACCATGTATGAGAAGTCTATGTTCATTGGGGTCAATCTCCGGTATACCACTATGGTGACGCTCAAAGTGAAGTGAACTAGGTGTAATTATCCCTTCAAGGTGCTCTAATGGAGTCCGTGATGCTCCAGCACCAGTAGTACCCGGCGCTGAACCGGCGGATCTTTGCACATGATCTTCAAACCTTGCACGCGCGCCATATCCACCAACTCCTTTCCCTGGTACACGCATCCAAGGAGGGCGAGATTGAGCCCCTTGAGCATGAGCAATACTCCCACTCAGTATCCCAGAAGCACCAGCACCTAACAGCGCTCCCGCATTTGATAAGAAAATACGTCTATGTAATAACCCATTATCGGCTACTTGCTCTTCTATTTTATTAGACTTGAATTTCACAATATTCCTCAATTATAGGGCTAAATTTTCTAACACCCCTAGAGTACCGGACTATTTCTAGCTGGCAAAGCTCATAATTAATTTAAAATTAATTTGAGTAAGGTGAATGCCGCTTAAAATTTAACCTTTAGTCGTTAACTACAGGACTTAACTTATACAAACTTTCTTCTAATCCAAGCAATTTAATTAATACAGCAACACGCATCCACATTCCGTTACGTTCCTGACGCCAATACATAGCTCGAGGATCAGAATCCACCAGTGGTTCTATTTCAGAACCTCGTGGCAAGGGATGCATCACTATTGCATCTGGCTTAAGGGTATCCAATTGTTCTTTTCCAAAGGTATATTTACTTAGATCAATATCTTTTGACTCTCCTCTTTGGTCCCACTCAGATTGCATACGTGTAACATAAAGAGCATCTAGTTCTGGGAGCACTTCCTCAAGCTCATCACTTTCTATAAATGAGATTCTTTGCTTCTTTAAGAATTTTTTGATGTCATCTTGCATAGCAAAGTCTGGTGGTGCAATAAAAACTAAATGCACGCTGGTATAGCATTTCATTAAATAGCATAAAGACCTTACAGTCCTTCCACGCTTTAAATCTCCCATCATTCCTATAACTTTTCCGTCTATACCACCACGCTCTAAAAAACTACGATCCAATGTATAAATATCAAGTAATGCCTGAGTTGGATGTTGATCACTTCCGCTTCCAGCATTAATTATAGGAACAGGTCGCTTAATAGTATCCATAAGCTGTGCAGCACTAGCAGCGCGACCGGATTCTCGAGAACGCATAATTATGATGTCTACGTAGGAACTAAATGTACGTATCGCATCTTCAAAACTTTCACCTTTAACTTCTGATGAAGTTGATGGATCCCGAATTTCACTTGTACGAATTCCCAGAAGATGGCAGGCATTATTAAAGGAAAGAAATGTTCTAGTAGATGGCTGAGTAAAATAAAGCATTGCTCTTTTATTGGATCCAAGTTCTTGCAGTGATCTTGCGCCAGCTCGAGTTTTTGCTACGGCACGCACACGAGTTGCAAGACTACATAATTCATCCAATAACCGTCTTTCAAAAACTGCGGTATTTATAACGTGAAACAAGCCCTCATATTTAACTGGAATATCAGCCACTCATATACTCCCAACAGCACTCCTTACAGCATACAGCTAATTCATTAGCTATGGATAGACTTGAAAAATTTTATGTGGCCATTTACACAGAAAGTATCTGTGGTGCCGGTGGACGGAATCGAACCGCCGACCCACGCATTACGAATGCGTTGCTCTACCGACTGAGCTACACCGGCTGAAAAAGCGGCATGGATTATTAGATACTTAGACTTATTTTTCTAGTTAGCTACTTAGTGCTACCATGAATATATTGATAACTTACCCAATCTAAGCCTTAATTGTTACGTTAATGCATGAAAAATAACCCCCTACTAGCACTTGTGACTAATCTAGTCTTGTTAGCAGGCTATTCAACAACTACCGAAGCACAACGTACACCCAAATTAGCTGCCATAGAGACGGACGGACTAGTCACATTTTATATAGCAAAGGGTACTGAAGAATCACGTTATAAAGACACAGATTCAGAACTTGCAAACTGGGCCATAAAAGCGTGGGAGAAAAGCTTAGATGGAAAACTTGAGTTCATACCTGGTTCAGAGTCAACATCATTATTGCGCTTATATTGGGTACCAGCTAATTCTGGCCAGTACGGCGAAATGTGGCCACTAAGTGTAAATGGAAAACGTGGGGCTGGTATCTTTATCCGACCCAATATTGATGAGTTAGGAAATGAACTGGCGCAACGAGCGAAAAACGATTCTCTTTTCCGAGACACAATTGTCTATCTAACGTGTCTACATGAACTAGGTCATGCTCTTGGTCTTTCTCATACTGATGATTACGCCGACATTATGTACTCATTCGAATATGGCGGTGAAATTTCTAGTTTTTTTGAACGTTACCGCAACCAGGTAAATTCCAGACAAGACATTAGGAAGATAACCGGACTGTCAGAGAAAGATATTAGCCGTGCTAAAGCTTTATATATGGCTACACCCCAAATAAATACAGATTAACAATCAGCTTCAGAATCGCGGATTTGTATTACTACTTCCACGCCTGCCTGCTCTGTACCAGCAGGTAGGTCCATGCTTACTTGCAACTTAATCGCATCTGGAGGGATATCTGTAAGTTCACCACTATCTAGATTATAAAAATGATGGTGACTTTCTGTAGTGGGATCATAATACTGCCGTACGGGGTCTACATGCACGGTCCTCAATAATCCTCGCTCACAAAACAAATTCAGTGTGTTGTAGACAGTTGCCTTTGAAGCTTTTGAACCTTTTTGGCGTATTTGAGCAATAATCTGGTCTGCTGAAGTATGTTGCGGCGAACTGAGTATGATTTCCCCAACATCCAAACGCTGCGCAGTAGGCAACACTCCATGATCTTCTAGTTTTTGTGCAATTTCCTCTCGGGTCACGTCCCTACCCCCTTAGAAATCAACTACTTGAAAAGTATACTCTGCGATAGCCTCTATTTACAATGGAGAGCCAAAACCAGCAATATATAAGTCATATATTCATGATTCTTTGTGTAATACCGAATCTAGAATTAGAAGCACTGCCCCCAATGTTATAGCTGAATCAGCGATATTAAATGTTGGAAAATACCATTGCTCATAATGGACACGAATAAAGTCTACGACGTGCCCCCATAGAATTCTATCTATAACATTTCCTAACGCGCCACCCATAATCAATGATAAAGATGAAGCGAGTAATGCTTGACCATTAGTTGGCAAATTTTTTATCCAGACCAGAATCACACCACTAATACCAAAACCCAAAGTTATAAACATCCAACGCTGCCACCCACTAGCATCACTCAGAATGCTGAATGCAGCCCCAGTATTATGGACTCTCATGAAATCCAAATACGGAAGAATAGTAACGAAGTCGAATTCGTTAAAATTATCCATTATTAGAGACTTAGTCCACTGATCGAATAATACGACTAGCAGTGTTAGCCAAAGCCATCGGGAAGCTCCTGAATTAATTGATAATAATCTTCCAGCCTTCGCAGCTACTTCCGGAACAGGCTTATCTCTTTGAAACGAACCTAAGGGCTTACTTTTTGGAGCACTTTTTTTGTTAGAGGTCTTTTTAGCTGCTTTCTTACGCTTTTTATTACTCTTCCTGTCATCAAGCTCTGATACCAAAGACTTCTTCTTTCGTATTTTTGAAACCTTTTTAACTACAGTTTTCTTTTTTGCTATTTTTTTATTCTTTTTTTTTCTTAGCGGCTTTTTTGTTGTAGTTTTTTTTGAGGTCATGCAAATACCCTTGTCTCACCCAAACCATCTACATTACTTACACATCTGCCACATATATCCTCGTACTCAGTGTGCTCGCCTACATCCTCGCGTCGATGCCAACAACGCGCACACTTGCTTTGCTCGCTACAAACTAGTTTCATCCAAAAAGGAACTGACTCGACTTCAACAGATACTGCATCTTCAGGACGTTGATCCTCTGGATGCACTTGAGCTTCAGATGTAATAAAAATAAATCGAAGTTCGTCGCCAAGGACCCTTAGTTTCTCTATCAAGGTTGGCGGACAAAAAAGATCGACCTTAGCATCAAGAGGAGAGCCTATTTCTCCAGATGCTCTCACCCTTTCTAATTCTTTACCCACAATGTCGCGCACGTGCAATATGCATTCCCAATCTATATTTTCATTGATAACTGCATCTGGAAAAACATACCAATTAGAAAGGAAAACTGAATCCTCTCTGTCACCTGGAAGCGCTTTCCAAATTTCTTCCGCAGTAAAAGTAAGAATTGGCGCTAGCCACCTAACCATAGCTTCAGCTATATGATACATGGCCGTTTGTGCAGATCTGCGAGCAATACCATCTGACTGAGTGGTATAGAGACGATCCTTTATCACATCAAGATAAAAACCTCCCATCTCAATCACACAGAAATTATGAACTTTGTGGTATATGTGATGAAATTCATAATTCTCATATGCATTTTTCACTTCATTCTGCAATTCACATGCTCTACTAATAGCCCACTGATCCAGCGCGGTCATTTCTGAAACAGATAAAAGATGACTATGTGGATCAAACCCATCTAAGTTGCCGAGCAAAAATCTCTGAGTGTTTCTAAGTCTCCTATAAGAGTCTGAAACGCGTTTTAGTATTTCATCAGAGACGCTCATTTCAGCACGATAGTCCGTAGCAGCAACCCACAACCGAAGAATATCTGCACCAAGAGTTTTATAAACCTTCTTTGGATCTACTACATTTCCAAGAGATTTAGACATCTTATGGCCTTGCTCATCAACGGTAAAACCATGCGTTAGAACTGCTTTATAAGGAGCAGTACCATACAAACCTACTGCTGTTAAAAGACTAGACTGAAACCAACCACGATGTTGATCAGAACCTTCTAGATAAAGATCAGCGGGCAATGAAACCTCATCCCTGATAGAGTCCACAACATAATGGCTTAATCCTGAATCAAGCCAGACGTCCATAACATCCGTTACTTTTTCGTACTGAGAACCTAGTTCCCCAAGAAACTCCTTAGTTGATATTTCAAACCATGCGTCAATCCCACCCTTCTCTACCCTGTCTGCAACCCTCAGGGCTAATTCAGCAGAATCTGGGTGAATTTCCCCTTTTTTAACATGTACAAATAGAGGTATTGGAACTCCCCATGTGCGTTGACGTGAGATACACCAATCAGGACGAGTATCAACCATACCACGAATTCTTTCTTCACCCCATTCAGGTATCCAATCCACATCTGATATAACAGCTAACGCATTTTTTCTAAGAGCTCCCTGCTCCAAACCTATAAACCATTGGGGCGTAGCTCTGAAAATCACTGCAGTTTTGTGCCGCCAACAATGAGGATAGCTATGACTTATTGGCTCAAGATGAAGAAGAGAATCAGTTTCTTCTAACAATTTAATAATAACTTCATTTGCAGGTTCTATATGCAATCCTGATACAAGTGGCGTGTCCTCACGGTATACTCCCACTTCATCAACACAGCATTCCAAAGGTAGTTCGTACTTCAAACCTAAAGTAAAGTCCTCGTGGCCATTTCCTGGAGCAGTGTGCACAGCACCAGTACCTGCTTCAGTAGTAACATGCTCCCCAAGAACCACTGGAACTAACCTGTTATAAAAAGGATGCCTTAACTCCAAGCCTTCGAATTCTTTACCTGTAGCATTAGCTAATCTAACTGGCTCATTGATACCGTAGCGTTCAACTATAGTCTCTAGCATAGCTGTAGCAACTAAAAGACACTCCTCTTTGTTATTTATTTTTATCAGAATGAGTGTGTAATCAAGATCTCCATTTAATGCAACCGCTCTATTACCTGGCAAAGTCCACGGGGTTGTGGTCCATATCGGTACCGATACTGGCACATCAGGTAAGCTTATATCCAATAAACTACTGAATTTTTTTATATCGTTAGCTAAAAACCGCACATCAATTGCATCGGAATTTTTATCCTGGTATTCAACCTCAGCTTCAGCTAGGGCAGATCGGCAATTTAAACACCAATGAACCGGTTTATACCCTCGATAAATCAGCCCCTTTTCAACTAGTTTTGCAAACGCACGTATCTGCTCTGCTTCATACGCAGGATCCATAGTTATATATGGTTTTTTCCAATCGCCGAGAACCCCTAGCCTTATCAAATCAATTCTTTGACGATCTATCTGAGTAGCAGCGAACTCTCTACAGGCCTTACGGAACTCCCGCGGGGTAAGCTTTTCCCCAACCTTTCCTTTTTTCCTCTCAACCTGATGTTCAATTGGAAGGCCATGACAATCCCAACCAGGAATATATGACGCATCATAGCCAGCTAATGTTTTTGATTTAACAATAATGTCCTTTAGGACATGATTAAGCGCATGACCTAAATGAATATCACCATTAGCGTAAGGTGGCCCATCATGTAAAAAAAACCGTGGACGACCCTTAGCCGCCTCTCGGATTTGATGATAGAGATTTTGTTTCTCCCACACTTCCAGCATCGCTGGTTCCCTCTGCGACAAATTACCCCGCATCGGAAAATCAGTGTTAGGAAGATTTAATGTGTTTTTGTAATCGGCCATTTCCCTTAAACAGATAAAATCAACTGAGCTTCTGCCACATCCTTGTGCATTTGTTCTTTCATAGTTTCAACGTCGAGATATTTTCGTTCTTCCCGTAAACGTTCAACAAAATGAACCGTAATGTATTTACCATAAATCTCTTCATCAAAGTTGAAAATAAATACCTCAAGCAAAGGTTCCACGCCGCCAACTGTGGGTCGTGTACCCACACTTGCAACACCATCTAACTCCTTATCAGCCAAGCCACTAATTCGAGCAGCAAAGATACCATCAACTGGTGTACGACGACGGTTAAGATTTACATTAGCAGTCGGAAAACCAAGTTTTTTACCAAGACCTAAACCTCGGACAACCTTACCTGAAATAGAATAGTGACGACCTAACATGCCACAAACCGTTTTCATATCGCCAATGCTAAGTGACTCACGAATTAGAGTACTACTTGCTCTTTGATTTTTATAGCAGACACCTGGTACGGCAGTCACACCAAAGCCACTGGTAACTCCTGCTGACATAAGACAATCTAAAGTGCCTATTCTTTGAGCTGCGAAACGAAAATCTTCTCCAACAACAATATGAGATGCATTAAGCCCTTTCACCAAAATATCCTGTATAAAATGCTGAGGTGACAAGTCCCTGATACTAGAAAATTTAGGGCAAAAAAATTCTTCGATACCAAAATCTGCTAATAACTTATAGCGTTCCCTAAATCTCGTAAGACGAGCTGCAGGCTGATCAGGGGAAAAGAATTCTCTGGGCAAAGGCTCAAAAGACATAACTAAAGCATGACCACCCATCTCCTGCGCTCGACCTATTAGTTGACGAAGAATTTCCTGATGACCAAGATGAATGCCGTCATAAGCTCCTACTGTTACAGCTCTTAATTGCGGTCCCATTTTCTCTAATTGTGATAAATGTCTGTAAAACTGCATATCTTAAGCCATGAAAAATCCCATATTCGATCACGATTATAGGTTGGTCGGGGATATCTTCTGAAAATTTCTAATTCGCAATCCCAAAATAAAACAGACTCCAGCATAAATACCCATTCCAACAAATACGCAGAAAAGAAGATAAATGAATCGTTCGATCAAAGTGAGCTGCATCCAATCTCCAATAAAAGACCGCATAATACTTATAGATAGAGCCATTATTACGCAAGCTATTATCACTTGACCCATTAATTTTAACCACCCAGAAAGAGGTCTGTAGATACCATTGATGACAAGTCCTCTGTACAAAAGAATTGCGTTAAAAAATGCAGAGCAAGTTGTTGCCATCGCAAGTCCCATATGAGGCGCATAATAATTTTCATTCAATAACCACAAAACGAAAATTACATTCAAAACCATATTTAACAAAAGTGAATAGACTCCAATCTTTACTGGTGTTTTTGTGTCCTGACGAGAAAAGTAAGCTGAAGTCAGAACCTTAACTAAAATAAAACCTAATACCCCTAATGCGTAGGCCAACAATGAAACCAAGGCCATACTTACGTCAAGCTCTGTAAACTCTCCACCATAAAAAATAGTTATTAACATAGGTTCTCCTAAGATAATTAATCCAAGAGAAGCAGGAAGTGCAAAGATAAAAACTAGCCGTAATGCCCAATCAAGTGTTGCAGAAAAATTTTTATTAGATGACTGAACATATTGCTCCGACAATGTCGGCAAAATAACAGTAGCCAAAGCAACGCCAAGGACTCCTAATGGAAACTCCATCAAACGATCTGAGTAATATAACCAACTAATACTACCGACTGCTAAAAATGATGCGATCAAAGTATCGAAAAGAATATTGATCTGAGCAACTGATGACCCAAAAATAACTGGCGCCATCAACTTCAGAATCTTTTTTACCCCAGGATAAGCCCAACCCCACCTTGGCCTAGGAAGTAGCTTTAAATGAAGCAAAAATGGCAGTTGAAACAAGAGCTGAACCAGGCCTGCAATAAAAACTCCTGTGGCAAGAATCAATCCTGGGTTTTCAGAGCAAGGTGCTATCCAGCCCGCAAAAAAGATCAATACTAGGTTTAGCAAAACTGGAGTAAATGCTGGCACAGAAAAATTTCTATATGAATTAAGAATGGCTCCTGATAGCGCTGTGAGAGAGATAAAAAAGAGATACGGAAAAGTTAATCGAAGCATGTCGCGAGAAAGTTCATAACGACCATCCCCGCCAACAAAACCCGGAGCAAAGGCATAAACCAAGATCGGGGCAGATATAACCCCTATAGTTGTAACAAAAAATAAGATCAGCCCTAAAGTGCCAGTAACTCGATCTATCAATTCTTTTGTAATTTCAGAGTTTTCATTTTTTTTGTATTCGGACAAAACTGGCACAAATGCAGCGGAAAACGCCCCTTCTGCAAAAAATCTTCGGAATAAATTCGGTATTTTAAATGCGACAAAAAATGCATCCATAAGGGGTCCTGCCCCAAACCAACGAGAAAATCCCACGTCCCGTACAAGGCCTGTGATTCGAGAAAGTATTGTCATTGAAGAGACTACGAAAGTTGATCGAAGCAAACCTTCAGAATTCTTATCAACATTTTTTTCTTTATTCTTCATAGACATTGCCTTGATAATCAGAAAGTGTGACTAGATTAATCAGTTTTAACTACCCCTGAATTGATTCACACTGCTTGACTTGAGCTACATGGGTACTAATAATACCGCCCTTTTCTGCGTTCACAGATAAGTTTAATTAGTTATGGCAAATATTAAGTCAGCAAAAAAACGTGCTCGCCAAAATATAAAGCGGCGGCAACACAATATGACGCTGCGCTCACGTTTACGCACGACGTTAAGAAATGCCCATGAAGCCATTCAATCAAATGACCGGAAAGTTGCTCAAGAAGGCTATAAAGCAGCAGTACCTCAGATTGATAAAATGATTACAAAAGGCATCATTACGAAAAATCGAGGGGCACGTTACAAAAGCCGCTTGAATTCAAGAGTCCGTGAAATCTGACAAAAACTAGTCTACTTTAAATCATATACTAAGATATTGAGATGAATGTGCCGCCGGGCATTCGTGGCTTACCTCATTTCTCTGGGGGAGTGTAAATGAAGAACGAACACCCGACTACGGCCGCGTATGCTACCTACGCTTAATCCTCCCCGCAATACCTAAAATAAAAAATCAGCTCGTTTTTAAAATAATTTAATTTAAACTAATTTCTAGGGGTTTTTCAGGGTGTTCTCTCTGGAAATCGAATAATAAAACCATCACGGTTAGGCATCTCAACTGCTGGCAGGCTAGTAGCATCCATAATATCTTCCTGATCAATTATATTGTTTAAAGCCAGAAGATATGCAGTGAGAGAATAAACCTCATTATCAGTCAAAGTTCTTGGCGCAAACCACGGCATAGCTCTCCGTGTGTAATCAAAAATAGTTGTTGCATAAGGCCAAAAGTTTCCAATGGTCTTGGCTGTATCAATCCCATTAGAAAGAGGTTCGCCGCCTGCCAGAGCAGGGCTTATACCACCTTGACCATTTAACCCATGACAAACAATGCACTTTTGTTCATAAATAATTTTTCCCTGTACTGCATTACCTTCGCCTGACGGAAGTCCTGTACCGTCAGGCAAGACATCAATATTCCATGCGGCAATATCTATTTCATCAATTGGCGTGCCTAACCCAGGACTCTGCGCGTTGATGACAGCACAGTGAATGAAAAGGCCAGTTAACATTAAAAACTGGACGCTACGCATATACATGCTTAACCTCTCCAGTTTGATTAACTTGCCAGCTAGTGGGTCCATTATAGTGCTGACTAGGGAATCCATTGACATTTGGCACCCTTGAAGCCTCACCCCGGGCAGCCACTATTTCAGAACGAGTGGGTTGTACATAGCCTGCTTCATCCCATGCTCGACTCTGCAAAACAGCGGGTCCGCCATCCCACTGCCATGGAATACGAAAACGAGTAAAAGCTTTTGGCAAAACTGGCGCTTGCAGTTCCGCTTCTGCCCAACTTTCTCCACCATCAGCTGATACCATCACCTTAGAAATTCGTCCATTTGCAGAATAAGCAATACCGGAAATCTCATAAAACCCATGGTCACTTAATAACAATCCAGGTGAGGGATGAGTAATAAAAGACTTAACTTCCTGTAGAAAGTAAAATTGATATGCTTTACCGCCGGGTAAAATTGGAGCATAGGTCCGTGCCTCATAAATACTCATAGCTGGCTGGTCAACTAACTCAATACGCCGCAACCACTTAACGTTCATATTACCTTCCCAACCCGGTAAAAGAAGTCTCATTGGGTAACCATTACCTGGCATTAATCTCTCGCCATTTTGATACATTGCAATCATGGCATCATCTAATGCTTTAGATAAAGGCACGCTTCTATGTAAGGCTAGCGAATCTGAGCCTTCAGCAATTAACCATTTTGCGCTTGGTTCGATACCAGCCTCTTCAAGAAGAGTTGATAACATAACTCCACTCCACTCAGCCGATGAAACTAATCCATGCAAAGCCTGTACATTTGCATCTAAAGGCTCAGGAGACCACATGGGTGCGCTATTTCCTCCACACTCAACAAAAGCCATACGAGATACCATTGGATAGCGCATTAATGAATCAAGCGTAAAAATAAGCGGCTGTTTTACAAGACCATGAATAGCCAAACGATGCTGATCAGGATCAATATCAGGAGGCCCAGAACGTGAAATTACAAAATGTAATCCATTCGGTGTAAAGGTTCCATCCAACATATGATGCGGTGTTCTAGATTGCTGGCTACGAGGCTCGCCATTTGGGTTTGTCATTGTTCGAACAACACTATTTTCAAAACGAGAACGAGCTTCATAAGGTCCGGTTGGAGTGCCTGCCGATGCGCTCCAAGGATCGTCAACCAGCGACTGTGCATTCAGGGTTTCGCTTAAGGTATAGCCACCAATAGCTGTGGCAAATGCAGTTCCACCTTTCAAAAAGGCACGACGATCATACAATCCATTTGCAGCGGCTGGCCTTAGATCTCTGAAACTATCAATTGAGCTATGTTTCGACATAACGCTCTCTCCCTTGATTTTTTAGCAATCTCTCCTAGTACGTTAACACAGACACATATAAATGCTCATTGTCTCTCTTACACACATCGCTTATACATAAACTAATACTCCATCCTTTACTTTTTCACTTCAATATTCAAGGATAAAACAAGTATCATAGTTGTAATAAAAAAATTATTTTTAAATAAATAATGGGGAGAAAGATTAATGAGGTTTTTATCTACAGCATTGCTAATAGGATTTTTTTTATCTGGGCAATTAATCAACGCACAAACTATTCTGTTTGACGGGTCAAATCTAGATCACTTTGAACAATTAGGTGAAACTAACTGGACTATTTCTGGAGATATTGTTGAAGGAACAGGTGGTAGCGGACACTTAGTAACAAAGGAATCCTATACGGACTTTTTGCTTACTTTAGAGTTTTGGGTTGATGACCCAGCCAATAGTGGCGTATTCATTCGGTGTCAAGACCCAGAGATGATCTCACCTAATAATTGTTACGAAGTTAATATTTTTGACCAACGGCCAGATCAAACCTACAGAACAGGCGGCATAGTCTATTTTGCAGCTCCAGCTGCTCATATCGATGCAGCTGAAAGATGGAATACATACGAAATCCGTGCACAAGGTAATCAACTTTTAATTACACTCAATGACGTAATTACAGTGGATATGGATGACGACACATATTCTAGCGGGCCTCTTACATTACAATATGGCAACGGTATTATCCGATTTCGTAACGTACAAATTGAAAGACTTTAAGATTCTTTCAATTTGAAATTATCTCGATACCAGACATATAAGGACGAAGTGCATCTGGAATAACCACTGAGCCATCCTTCTGCTGATACGTTTCTATTAAAGCAATAAGAGCACGGCCAACAGCAACGCCAGATCCATTTAATGTATGCAGTAACTCCGGCTTTCCAGTGTCTGAGTTACGCCACCGCGCATGCATTCGTCTTGATTGAAATGCTTCGCAGTTGCTGCATGAGGAAATTTCTCGAAATTGTTTTTGACCTGGCAACCACACTTCCAGGTCATAGGTTTTTGCAGATGAAAAGCCAGTATCTCCCGCAGATAAAGTAACAACTCGATAGGGCAACTCAAGTCTCTTGAGAATAACCTCGGCATGAGAAAGCAATTGTTCTAACGCATCATACGAATTCTGTGGTTCAACAATATGTACAAGTTCTACTTTTTCAAACTGGTGCTGTCGGATCATTCCTCGAGTATCTCGACCGTAAGAACCAGCCTCCGATCGAAAACATGGAGTATGCGCCACAAGCTTCATTGGCAAATTCTTTGATTCAAGAATGCAATCACGCACAAGATTGCTAAGAGGAACTTCAGCAGTTGGTATTAAACGAAGACTAGTATCTTCATCGAGCGAAAAAAGATCTTCAGAAAACTTTGGCAACTGGCCAGTTCCAAATAACGACTCATCATTTACTAAATATGGAACATAGTACTCCGTATATCTGTGTTCAGAAATATGGATATCTAGCATAAACTGAATTAGAGCACGATGCACTCGTGCAAGATGGCCTTGCAAAACAACAAACCTACTGCCAGATAACTTTGTAGCTACTTCAAAATCAATTAAGCCAAGTTCCTCACCTAGATCAACATGATCTTTGGGATTAAAGTCAAATTTCCTTGGCTTTCCCCAAGTTCTAACAACTTCATTGCAGCTTTCGTTTGTGCCGTCTGGCACGGATTCATGTAACAAGTTCGGAATGCCCGAAAGCATACTCTTTAGCTCAGCCTGCAAATCATTCAACCTTGCCTCAGAGGAAGAAAGATCACTACTAAGAACATCTACTTCAGCTTTAAGTGACTCAATAGAGTCACCTGTAGCCTTTAATTTACCGATTGATTTGGATTTTTTATTTCGACTGTGACGAAGCTCTTCGACTTTACTCTGCAATGTTTTGCGTTCACTTTCGAGTTTATTGTAATGAGCCTCATCTAAAATATATCCACGGCGCAACAAATTTTTTGCTGTACCAGGTAAGTCACTACGCAATAACTTAGGATCTAGCATACGAAAATCTCATAATTAATCTTGATAACCTAACAACCGTTCAACACGCTGACACCACCCACCCAAGGTAAAGAAAGCAAGAGCAAGGCCTAATATCACGCCTACGGTGTTTGCAATTAGGTCTAAAGGATCAAAAAAGCGATAAGGCAAAAATGTCTGTATATACTCAAGAGTTATACCAAGAATAATAAGCAACAACCCAACTATGGCATTTCTTTCATTCGTGTAAAGCCCAGAAAACCAAACCATTAATACAAAATAAGAAAATGTATGCACGACTTTATCCATGAAATCAACGCCGGTTATTACTAAGCCGGATATAAAACTAATACTACCCACAGAAACTACCAAGAGCAGTAACAAACCAGGCAAAAACCAAACCATAGGATATCGAAGTGGAACCATAATCGTTTACAGTACATCGCTATTTGCAATATTTCCTATAACAGCAACCCCTTCAGGAACAATAAAGTTAAACAAGTCGTCCTTCAGCTCAGGATTTAACTCCACGCGCGAAAATTCTATCTCAGTCAACTGACCAAGCCCATCAACGAATTGAATCGCTGATAAGTCGCCCAAAGTAAACCCCAACAAAATGGTCCTAAAATCAGACTCTAGATGTATGGGCTGAAGTTCAACCCAATACCTTCCCTCATAATTAAAACTCTCTATGACTTCAAAGCCATTAAGAATATCTTGCTCTCCACTTAATAACATTGCCGGAGTAGCTGTTACCATGTCATCTATAGCTGTAACCGTTATTTGCGCAAGATCAATATCATACATCCATAGATTTTGACCATCTGAAACTAACTGCTGCTCAAAAGGTACGGTATAGCTCCATACAAACCGATTAGGCCGTCTAAATTCAAGTGTACCCTCCGCTTCTTCAACAAGTTGCCCTTCTGAATCCCAAAGCAACTGCTGAAACTCGGCACTCATTGATAGTGTAGATTCTAGAAACGTCGACAAAATATCAATACCAGCATTACTAGAAACTGATCCTTCAGGTTGAGCAGAGAGATGTGATGCCAAAAAAGCAACACATCCCAATAGCAATAAGTAGCGGAGCTTAATCTCCACTAACAGGTGACGGAGCAATGACTTCTCTAGATCCATTAGCTTGTAGGCTCCCAACTATGCCAGCCTCCTCCATGGTTTCAACCATTCGCGCAGCACGGTTGTATCCAATTTTTAAGCGCCGCTGAACGCCAGAAATCGAAGCTTTACGTGACTCGGTAACAATACGCACTGCCTGATCGTAAAGCGGATCTTGCTCTCCGTCCAATTCTCCGATTGGTGCTGGGTGATCAATGCCAGGAATAATTTCATCAGGACCGGCCAAAATTTCATCAATAAATGCTGGTGCTCCACTAGCTCGCAGGTTATTCACAACTGCATGAACCTCATTATCCGAAACAAAAGCCCCATGGATTCTAGTTGGTGTGGAACTACCCACTGGCAAATACAGCATATCTCCATGACCAAGTAAATTTTCTGCTCCAATTTGATCGAGAATAGTGCGTGAATCAACCTTAGCTGATACCTGAAAAGCTATCCGACAAGGAATATTGGCTTTGATAAGCCCAGTAATAACATCAACAGATGGCCTTTGGGTGGCAACAATCATATGTATACCTGAAGCACGTGCTTTTTGTGCCAATCTTGCAATGAGTTCCTCTACCTTCTTACCAACCATCATCATCATATCGGCAAGTTCATCAATAATTACAACGATATTAGGTAAAGCTTGCAATGACGGGATTTCTTGTTGTGACCCATCTTCTGGTTTAAAAGTTGGGTCAGGGATTGGCTCTCCCTTTTCTATTGCTTCATTGACCTTACGGTTATAACTTGAGATATGCCTAACGCCCAAAGCTGCCATCAGCGAATATCGGCGTTCCATCTGAGCAACACACCATCTAAGTGCATTTGCTGCTTCCTTCATATCCGTTACAACTGGCGCCAACAGATGTGGAATACCCTCATATACAGACAGCTCAAGCATCTTTGGGTCAATCATGATCAAACGAACATGTTCGGGCGATGATTTATACAATAAACTTAGCACCATAGCGTTGAGTGCTACAGATTTACCAGAACCTGTAGTTCCGGCTATTAAAAGATGTGGCATCCGAGAAAGATCCGCCACCACTGGTTGTCCCCCGATATCCTTTCCTAAAGCCAAAGTAAGGGGCGAGCTTAGTTTGTCATATACTTCAGATTTAACGATTTCACCTAATGAAACTAGTTCTCTTACCTCGTTAGGGATTTCCAAACCAACATATGGCTTACCTGGAATTACTTCCACAACGCGAACACTTACTGTAGATAGTGAACGGGCTAAATCCTGTGAAAGGCTACTAATTTTGCTGGCCTTTATTCCTGGGGCAGGCTTAAGTTCAAAACGGGTTACTACCGGACCCGGTTGCACTGAAACAACCTCTACTTCAATACCAAAATCTGCTAGTTTTAACTCCACCAGCCTAGACATTGCCTCCAACGCATCAGGTGAATACCCACTAGCTCCTGTAGGGGAGTCATCTAAAAGCGCTAAGGGCGGAAGTTCACCAGAAACAGGAGGCTCAAATAATGGGACTTGTTTCTCTCGTTCAAGTCGATCACTGGAAGGAAGAGTAGTAAGCGAAGGTTCAATACGTGTCGCCTCAGTCTTCAACTTAGCACGACTTTTAGAAACAAGGCTCTGACGATGCTGCTTTGCTCGTCTCCCTTGAATTAAAATTTTTGCTTGGCCGATCAAACCCTGAATCCGAGCGAGAGAAGAAAGCACAAACTTGCCTGTAACGTCCATGACAGCAAGCCAAGAAATACTGGTTGCTAATGAAACAGAGGCTAACCATAAAACAAGCAGTAAAACAGTGGCGCCAAGCAATCCTAAAAGCTGAGCAAAACTACCGCCTATAAGTTGACCAATAACGCCACCAGCAGTCTCACGCATCACTGGAACATAAAAATGCAAATTAGCTAGACCACAACTTGTCACCAGCAACAACAAAAAACCCCCGGTGCGTAGTAGCAATACGGGTCTAAGCATAGAGGTGCTTTCTTTTCGGCCTTTAAAAACATGAATCCCTGCTCCTAATACCAACATAGGAAGCAGATACGCTGGTATTCCTAACAAAAGGTACGCCAAATCAGCAAACCAAGCTCCCGCAGGCCCCATTCGATTATTAATCGTTTGAGCATCCGACGACACACTAAAAGCCGGATCAACGGGATCGTATGTTGCCAGTGCTAAGAATAAAATTATTGAAAGTCCAATAAGGACCCACAGTACTGACTCCCTCAGCCCGCGGACCCGGGGAACTAACACGGAAGGTTCGGCTCTACTGACTTTTACCCTGCTCATGTTTTACCCGAATATGTTGGGTTAACATCCTGATTATACAACCAAGCAGATCAAAGAGAACACTACTTATTAAATTCAGCAAGCATTTTTAATTCAACTCACTCTATTGAAAATGGCATATACGCTAAAGATATCCTCATTTTTGTAAATAATTATAATTTAGGTTAAATGGCTCAGATACAACACAAATGAAGTTTTTACTTCACCGACATAAAAGCATTCTTGATATTGACAAAACCAAATGGAATTGTCTTGCAAGAAATTCCCCTTTTCTAAGCCATCAGTTCCTAAGTGCCTTAGAAAACAATGGCTGCGTGGGCGATAGTACAGCTTGGAAACCTATACATATAAGCTTAACTGATCAAAATGGTGAACTATTAGGAGCTTTACCTCTATATCTTAAGCATGACTCTCGTGGTGAGTTCGTATTTGACTGGAATTGGGCTGATGCATATGAGCATGCAGGTCTTCCATATTATCCAAAACTGGTATCTGCTGTTCCATTTACTCCAGCAACTGGTCAGAGACTTCTTGTAAAAGCAAACCATGATTTCCCGAGTATTGCGCGAGCGCTATTGGCCGAGGCAAAAGATATTGCGAAATCAATCGGTGCTTCTTCCTTGCATATCCTATTCCCAACTGAAAAAGAACGTAATTTTTTAGCTAAAGAACATTTAATACAGCGTAAGAATTGCCAATTCCACTGGCACAATCAAGGGTATAAAAACTTTGATGATTTCATGGATAGTTTCACTTCAAAAAAAAGAAAAAAAGTACACCGAGAAAGGCGCAGAGTTTCCGAAGCAGGCATACAATTCGAGTTTATGCGTGGAGACCAGCCCAGCAAAGAAGAATGGGACATTATTTATAATTACTACGCCAATACTTTCACTAAACGAGGCTCACTCCCTTACTTAAATAGAAAATTCTTTAACGAAATATCTAAAACTATGCCTGACAAGTTGTTGGTGATTGTTGCGCGCTTTGATAAAAAACCAATAGCAACAGCTATTTGCTTCAGAACTAATAACGTTTTATATGGTCGGTATTGGGGAAGCCTTGCAGACTTTCATAGTCTTCACTTTGAGACTTGTTATTATCAAGGCATTGAATACTGTATTAGTGAAGGCCTAGATAGGTTTGAACCAGGCACTCAAGGGGAACATAAGTTGAGTCGTGGTTTTACACCTATGCCAACCTGGTCGCACCACTGGATACGTGAACCCGTATTCGAACAGGCGCTTACAAAATTTGTCATTAAAGAAGACATGCATATAGAAGCGTATATGAAAGAACTTTCGAAACACACTCCATACCGACAAACGCAAACACATAAAAAACCTATAAAAAAAGTATCCTAGTGTCCATAAATAACATTACCAAAGGGTCTATTCCATGCTTGCCTGAAGATAGTGCGCCAGATTCATTTCCTCATCCTCGTAATGCAATTAATGGACTTATAGCTGTTGGTGGAGATCTAAGCCCAGAGCGTTTGTTAATTGCATACCCTAAAGGTATTTTCCCATGGTATGAAGAAACAGAACCTATTCTATGGTGGTCCCCTGACCCACGGACTATTTTATTGCCGAAAAACCTTCATGTTTCGAGAAGACTAGCACGTTCTATACGTCAATCTTCCTTAAAATTTACAGCTGATATTGCGTTTCCTAAAGTTGTCCAAGAGTGCGCTGCACCAAGAAGAAAATCACCGAGTACGTGGATCTCTAAAGATATGTCTGAAGCATACACGAGACTTCATGACTTGGGGTGGGCCCACTCTTTTGAAGCGTGGCATGATGGTGATTTGGTCGCTGGTATATATGGTATCGCTATTGGACGTGTATTTTTTGGAGAATCAATGTTCACACGACTTACTGATGCATCAAAAATTTTGTTGGTTAATGCATCAAAATACCTTATATCAAAAAACTATGAATTAATTGATTGTCAGGTTTGGTCAAAACATTTGGCCTCATTAGGTGCAATAACAGTATCTCGTGCAAAATTTCTGAAACAGCTAGATCAGCTTTGCAAACCAGTTGGATCTAATTTTATTTGGACCACTGAGCATGCTCGCTACACAAATCTCAAAAGCAACTAGTACTCCATTGCAGCCATCTCAATAGATGTGCAACAATTCAAAATCTGTTAACAGCTAAAAGATGATTAATTATGCCTAAAGAAGAAGCACTACAAATGGATGGAGTAGTATCAGAAACCTTACCAAATACTACATTCCGAGTAGAGCTAGAGAATGGCCACATAGTAACGGCCCATATCTCAGGAAAAATGCGAAAAAACTATATTAGAATTCTTAAAGGTGACCAGGTTACAGTCGAACTAACTCCCTATGACCTTAGTAAGGGGCGCATAATCTACCGAGCCCGGTAAACAAAATAAATCATCCTTTCAATCTTAAGAGATACACTCTAATTCCTTTGTTGCAGACTCTAAAATAAGGTTAAGCTTATCGCCTTCTGGATCTACACTCACGCAAACATGTCCTCCCCCTTCAAGTTTGCCGAACAATAGTTCCTCAGCAAGTGGTCTTTTAATAAATTGCTGTATAACCCTAGCCATAGGCCGAGCCCCCATTTTTAAATCATAACCCCTTTCTGCTATCCAAAATCGTGCTGTCTGGTCAAGCTCAATTGTGACATTATTCCTTTCTAGTTGTGCTTCCAATTCCACAATAAGCTTATCAACAATGCGAGACACAGAATGTGTGTCAAGCGCATCAAATTGAATTATCGCATCAAGGCGATTACGAAACTCAGGAGAAAAAATCTTTTTGATAGCCTCCATTGCATCACTTGAATGATCTTGAAGAGTAAAACCTACAGAAGACCTATTAACCTCCTGAGCCCCTGCATTTGTTGTCATAACTAAAATGACATTATGAAAGTCAGCTTTTCTACCATTGTTATCAGTTAAGGTCCCATGATCCATAACCTGAAGCAAAAGATTAAATACCTCGGGATGAGCTTTTTCAATCTCATCCAACAACAGTACGCAATGAGGTGTTTTGGTAATTGCCTCCGTCATTAGGCCTCCTTGATCAAAACCCACATAACCGGGTGGAGCACCAATAAGCCTAGATACTGTGTGTCGTTCCATATACTCAGACATATCAAAACGGACAAGCTCAACTCCCATATTCAAAGCCAACTGTCTAGTTACTTCAGTTTTTCCCACACCGGTTGGGCCAGAAAATAGAAATGATCCAACCGGTTTCTGTTCATCAGCTAATCCAGATCTTGACATTTTTATTGCTGAGCTAAGCACTTTAATAGCGGGATCCTGACCAAAAATCACTAACTTCAGATCGCGCTCTAGGTGACTGAGAATATCTTTATCTGAAGCTGAAACAGTCTGCGAGGGTATTCGCGCCATTTTAGCAACAGTGTTTTGTATAAGCTCAACATCAACTAGCTCGTTTCTATCAAGCTCTGGTTGTAACCTCTTGCTTGCACCTGCCTCATCAATTACATCTATGGCTTTATCAGGAAGTTGGCGATCATTAATATGCTTATCAGATAGCTCGGCTGCTGCTTGAATAGCATTTTCTTCATAAAAAACATTATGGTGTTGCTCAAACCGCCCTTTAATTCCATGAAGAATTTTTACTGTCTCGTCAATACTTGGTTCTACCAAGTCAATTTTTTGGAATCTACGTGCTAAAGCATGATCCTTTTCAAAAATACCTCGAAACTCATTATATGTAGTTGAACCTATACATCGTATATCTCCATTCGCAAGCACAGGCTTAATTAAATTAGAGGCGTCCATTGCACCACCAGATGCTGCTCCAGCCCCTATAACAGTATGTATTTCATCTATGAAAAGAATTGCATCCTTTTCTTTTTTCAGCTCATTTATGACCCCCTTTAAACGTTTCTCAAAATCACCTCGATATTTCGTTCCGGCAATTAACGATCCCATGTCAAGTGAATAAATAACACTATTCTTTAGGATATCGGGAACATCATCTTCTACAATCAGCCCTGCTAATCCTTCAGCAAGTGCTGTTTTGCCGACTCCTGACTCTCCAACATATAGAGGATTATTCTTTCGGCGTCTGCAAAGGATTTGAATAGTACGCTCTATCTCTGATTGTCTCCCTATAAGAGGATCTATTCTGCCTTGTGCAGCCTGCATATTTAAATTGGTTGTGAACCGATTCAGAGCACTAGCTTCTCCCGTACCTTTGTCAATTTCCGAGTCCAACCTCGATTCCTCATTTTGAGAACCAACATGCTCAATTTTAGAAACACCGTGAGAGATATAATTGACGATATCCAGCCTTGCTACGTCTTGAACATTGAGCAGATAAACTGCCTGTGACTGCTTCTCACTAAAAATCGCAACAAGAACATTTACCGGTGTAACTTCTTTCTTACCGCTAGACTGCACATGAAAAACAGCCCTTTGCAATACCCTCTGAAAACCCAAAGTGGGTTGTACATCCACCTCTTGATCCTCTGCTTGAAGCCTAGGTGTAGACTCATCAATAAACTTTTTAAGTTCTTTCCCTAGTTGCTGAACATCTGCACCACATGCCTTAAAAATATCAATAATTAAGGAAGTCCCTAGTAAAGCCAAAAGTAGATGTTCAACAGTAATGAATTCGTGAGATTCATCTCTAGCTCTCTGAAAGGCTTCGTTCAAGCAATACTCAAGTTCATTTGACAACATCAGCTTTCTTCCATCGTACAAAGCAACGGGTGTTGGTGCTGCTGTGCCAATCCAGTGACCTGAGCAACCTTAGTTTCTGCAATTTCATAAGTATAAATACCACATACTGCCTTCCCTTCAGTATGGATCTGTAACATGATTCTAGTCGCATTAGGCTGATCCATTGAGAAAATTTTCTGAAGAATCTCAACTACAAAATCCATTGGCGTGTAATCATCATTCAGCAAAATTACTCGATATAAAGGCGGTTTTTTCAGTTTCGGACGAGCTTCTTCGATGGCAAGGCCATGGTCATTACTCAGATCCTGTCCAAATTCTTCCTCTGTCATGACTAATATTATCGGTCCTTCTCTCAAGATTTAAAGATATTATTCTGCTAGATCTTATCTTTTACGGACTAGACAGCTATTTAGTTTGATAAAATTTTAACCAAAAATGGCTATTTTACTTGTCGGCACGGCCTACCCTGCCTAATATATAAACTTAAATTGGCAAATTTGCTGCTGTGGACGCGCCTATGGACATCGCGACACGAATACGTAAATGGAGGGAACTCCCGCCTGATACGTGGGTAAGAGCTATAAACCGCTGCCTACCTCAGGTGGTCTGTGGTCTATTAGTCATTTTAATTTCCTATCAGATCGCTCAATTGACTTGGACACTGTTACCTAATAGTGAACAGGAAATACATCAACCTCTAATACGTGCGCCATCTGGTTTAACGGCAACCTCTCAGAACCGACAAGAAATACAAGTTGATCAGATTGTTGACAGGCATCTGTTTGGGCTAACCACACGCGAGTATGAAGAGTCTCTCCAAAACGAACTAAGTTACGCCACCGAGGAAAATATACTAAATGCCCCTGATACCGGCTTAAGTCTTCAACTCAAGGGAGTAGCCGCTGACCTCTTCGATAGCAAACATGGGGCCGCTATCATTGCAGATAGCCAAGGCCTAGAGAAAACTTATACAACTTCTGACTCTATCGATGGTGGTGTGGGCGCACAGTTACACTCGATCTACAAAGACCGTGTCATTCTGAACCGCTCTGGAAATTTAGAAAGTTTACGCCTTCCAATGCAAGCTGTTGAAACCAATGTTTCAATTAGGAAAAACCCTGAAATATCAATATCAACACAACAAGCGTCACCAATAGCCTTAAGCCAAAATGCGAGCAATATAAGAGAAATAATCCGAGTAGCTCCTCATATAGAGCAAAGCCAGATGATAGGGTTTCGAATAACACCTGGAAGTGAACGGAATCAGTTTGATGCTATGGGATTCCAAATGGGAGATGTTATTACTGAAATAAATGGTACGGCAATGACGGACCCTACACGCGGTTTGCAAGTTTTTGAAAGCCTTGGAGAATCAACGCAAGCCAATGTCACTATCATTAGGAATGGAGCAACAGAAATACTAACTATTGACATTGGGCAATTTAACCAAGTTCTATAAATTAATATTTATCAAACAATATATGATCATTTCTTAGGCACTAATTCAGCAAAAACTGGAATCTACCGATGCAACACTCAATTACTAGAAAGATCGCTTCACTTATTAGGGAATTCTGCCTAGTTATACTTCTAGCCTTACTAAATGTATTTAATGTTTTAGCTCAAGACATTCAACAGATCATGCCAAATTATCGAAATGCAGATATTCGGCAAATAGTAGAGGCTGTTGGCGAAGTTACCGGAAGAAATTTTTTGGTCGATCCAAGAGTAAGCGGGAGTGTGACATTACTCTCTTATACGCCAATGTCACCTGAAGCATTTTATGACGCATTTTTAGCCACACTCCAAGTACATAGTTTTGTTGCTGTAGAAACTGATGGCCTCGTTAGAATAATGCCAGATGCAAATGCCAGGATGTTTGAAAGCACTGATCCCAGTTCATCAGCTGATGAAATGCTTACTCAGGTAATTAAATTAGAGAATATAGCTGCAGCACAGGTAGTCCCTATTCTTAGGCCTTTGATTCCACAGTATGGCCATCTAGCTGCTCACCCATCAGCCAATCTTTTAATTATTGCAGACCGTGCTGTGAACGTTAGACGTATGCTTAATATTATTTCACGTATGGATCAAGGTAGTAATGAAGATATTGAAGTGATCAGACTAGAAAATGCATCAGCTAGCGAAGTAGCAACTATGCTTACAGCACTAAATCAATCTGCAGCGACTAGTGGCTCACCAACTGCACAAATAGCTGCGGACAACCGAACAAACAGCATACTTCTTAGTGGAGCCGAAAATAGTCGGCTACGTTTTAGAGCTCTCATTGCCCATCTTGATACACCAACTGAGAATGGTGGTGATACTTATGTACGCTACTTAAATTATGCAGATGCCGAAATATTAGTATCAAATCTGCAGACTCAGTTTGCAGGCTTGAGTGGTGGGACAGGAACAACTAGTGACGTAAACATATGGGCAGATGCTGGTACAAATGCATTAATTATTAATGCTGACCCTAGAACTCTACAAAATGTAAATGCTGTTATTGACAAGTTAGACATTAGGCGTGCACAAGTACAAGTTGATGCAATAATAGTAGAAGTATCTGAAAACTTATCAAATAAGCTTGGTGTAACTTGGGCAATAACCGGGGGTAACGATGAGCCTGGAGCTGCCACTAATTTCCCATCCACATCACCAGGGATTGTACAGTTAGGAGCGGCCGCAACATCAACTCCTCCAAATACTGCATTACTACCAGAAGGTATTCTAAGTGCAGTTGGTAGTATTAGCGATACGCAATCTGGTACAAACTGGGCGGCGGTATTAACTGCACTTGCAGGCGATGCAACTACAAACATTATCGGCACACCGACAATAGTAACCCTAGACAATGAAGAGGCTGAAATTCATGTAGGCCAAGAAGTTCCTTTCCTCACAGGTCAATTTACCAATACTGGTGCGGCTGCTGGTGCGGTTAATCCTTTTCAAACTGTTCAGCGCCAAGAAATTGGAATGCGGCTAGCAATAACTCCACAAATAAATGAAGGAAGTGGAGTCAAGCTACTCATCGAACAAGAAACATCAAGTCTTAATGCAAGCGCATCAGGCGCAATTGATTTGATAACAAACACCCGAACCATTACCACATCGGTCTTTGTTGAAGATAAAAATATATTAGTACTAGGCGGTCTTATTGATGAACAACTTAGGGAAAATGAGCAACGGGTACCTTTGTTGGGTAGCATTCCAGGTATAGGAGCTCTATTTCGTTCAGAATCAACAGAATTAGTAAAAACCAACCTAATGGTATTCATTCGTCCAACTATTCTACGCGATAGCACTCAAGCTACCTTCGAGACAAATGCCAAGTATCGTTACATAAGAGATTTACAGCTTCAGCAAAGTGAGGAGCCTCTTCCGCTGGCAGGCGAGCAGGAAAGGCCCATACTTCCAGAACTACAAGAAATTCAGCCCCAAAGATCGCAAATTACCCCTTCAGTCCCCATGGAGTAAATTAGTGGCTTCAAAGGCAGAACAAATAGCGAAGGATGGAAACAGTTCGGATCAATCGAACAAATTAGAACGTACTCTTCCCTTTTCATTTGCAAAAAGACATGGAGTCTTAGTTCAAGGAACTCAAGACGGTCGACCACTAGCCATATATCGAAAAAACGTGTCGTTACAGAGCCTTGCTGAAGTTCGCCGGTTTTATGGGCAATCTGTGATGTTTTCTCTGGTTGATGAGCAGTTGTTTGACGAAAGACTTCAAGCAGCTTACGAAAGTGGTGCTGCCATGACGATGATGGAAGGGTTAGACGATGAGACAGACCTTCTAGAAGTAGCTCAACAGCTTCCAGAGCCATCTGATCTACTGGAAAGCGATGATGAGGCTCCAATAATCCGACTCATTAACGCAGTTCTAACTGAGGCAGTAAAAAAAAACGCATCGGATATACATGTAGAGCCCTATGAAAATCGACTTGCTGTGCGTTTCAGAATTGATGGGGTTCTTCATGAAGTTTTGCAATCACGACGTGCTGTAGCTCCTATAGTTGTTTCTAGAATCAAAGTCATGGCACGACTTGACATTGCAGAAAAACGGCTGCCACAGGATGGGCGAATATCATTAAGAATTGCAGGACGTGCTGTAGACGTTCGTGTCTCAACTATCCCTTCAGGTCATGGTGAACGAGTAGTCCTTAGACTCTTAGATAAACATGCAGGACAACTAGACCTATCTCATCTTGGTATGTCCGCAGGTGATCAAAAAATTGTAGACGAATTAATTCATAGGCCTCATGGCATACTTTTAGTTACAGGGCCGACGGGTTCTGGAAAAACAACAACACTGTATGCTGCTCTTGAACGAATCAATGACCTCAGCAGAAACATATTAACCGTAGAAGATCCCATTGAGTACTACATTGATGGAATAGGTCAAACTCAAGTCAACACCAAAGTTGAAATGACTTTTGCTAGAGGTCTCAGAGCAATACTTCGCCAAGACCCTGATGTTGTTATGGTAGGCGAAATTAGAGACCTTGAAACAGCTGAAATTGCTGTGCAGGCCAGCCTAACAGGACACTTGGTACTTTCTACTTTACATACCAATACTGCTGTTGGCGCAGTGACGCGTTTGAGGGATATGGGAGTAGAGCCATTCTTACTATCATCTAGCTTGATAGGGGTCCTCGCACAGCGTCTTGTGCGTGTTCTTGATCCCGGGACATGCGAATCTTACTCTGCAGGAGATTATGAGTGTCGAATACTGAATCATAATTCTAATGACCCACTAACACTTTTTCGTCCAACCCAAGATAGTCCAGGCTATAGTGGCCGCACTGGAATATACGAATTAATTAGTATTGATGAACAAATGAGAACATTAATTCATGAAGGCGCTGGAGAACAGACTCTCGAAGCTCACGCACGAACCCAGGGACCCAGTATCAGGCAAGATGGAATCTCAAAAGTCCTTGATGGAACAACAACTGTAGAGGAAATTCTTCGAGTAACTCAGAGTGACTGATGACTCAAGGAATAATGAAAAGCAACCTCTAGAGATAAAAAATGGGCGCATATCATTACGTTGCCGTAGATAATCTCGGTAAAGAAAAAAAAGGTGTAATTGAAGGTGATACACCACGGCAAGTTCGCCAAATTCTCCGTGACCGATCACTTTTACCCATTGAAGTATCAGAGGTTAAAGAAAAAACTTGGCGAACTGATGCGGGAAAATTTTCCTTACGACGAGGTATTTCAGCTTTACAACTTGCTCTTCTCACTAGGCAGCTTTCAACATTGTTACGAGCTGGACTTCCTTTGGATGAAGCATTACAAGCCGTCAGTGAACAAACTGAAAGTCCACGCATTAGAACGATACTTTTTGGTGTCAGATCTAGGGTTCTAGAGGGACATACGCTAGCCTCCGGTCTTGATGATTTTCCCAGAGTATTTCCGCATGTTTATCGAGCTACAGTCTCGGCAGGCGAACAAGCTGGAAAACTTGATTCAGTACTAGAACGATTAGCCGATTACACAGAATCTCGTCATAGTTTACGGCAAAAAATTAGCCATGCCATGATATACCCCATGGTGTTAACAGGCATGTCTATCACTATAGTCACCCTGATGCTTATCTATGTAGTCCCAAAAGTGGTTGGTGTATTTGAAACAACTGGGCAATCACTTCCACTGCTAACACGCACACTAATAATGATTTCCACCTTTCTCCAAAACTGGTGGTTTATGCTTTTAACTGCAATTGTATTAGTAGGCTTCGGCATAAAAAAACTTTTAGGACAAGAGGTTCCTCGACGTCGTTTCCATCAATGGATCCTCTCACTTCCAATATTTGGTCGAGTCACGAAA
This sequence comes from Rhodospirillaceae bacterium, assembly GCA_002718345.1. Lineage (GTDB taxonomy): Bacteria > Pseudomonadota > Gammaproteobacteria > Steroidobacterales > Rariloculaceae > UBA6522. The sequence goes on along the minus strand of PBDA01000036.1, from coordinate 8,522 downwards.
GGACTAAACACTGCGCGATTTACAAGAACCCTAAGCATACTTAGTTCGAGCGGGGTACCTATTCTTGAAGCACTAAAGATAAGTGGTAGCGTAATCACAAATTTACCAATGAGTGAAGCTGTAGAGGAAGCTACGGTCCGTGTGCGCGAAGGTGAGGCCATTGGTCGCTCTCTAGCCCAATCAAAAATTTTTCCTGCGATGAGCATCCACCTCATTTCTAGCGGCGAAGCTTCTGGGGAACTTGAAAATATGCTTGAACGTGCAGCAAAACACCAAGAAAACGAGATGGATAGCCTTCTTGGTACAATGTTAGGAATTTTAGAGCCACTATTAATAATTATAATGGGCCTACTAGTATTAACCATTGTTATGGCTATTCTTCTCCCAATTTTCCAAATAAATCAACTTGTTGCTTAAGAAAATATTAGGACGCTTAAGCTACTTGGCATTCAAGGTAAATTGAAAATTGCTACAACAGAATTTTTTTATTAATAACTTAAATCTCAAACATTATTACGCATAACAGCAACCACTACTCCTTCTATAGTCATAGATTTTTCCTTAAGATTTACTTGAATTGGGTCAAAGTCCGGGTTTTCTGGCATAAGAAACACTTCATGACCTTTTTGGTAATAGCGTTTTACAGTCACTTCATCATCCAGCCGGGCAACTATTATTTGACGATTTCTTACCTCCGTTGATCGATGCACTGCTACCAGATCTCCATCTAAAATTCCCGCATTTTGCATACTCATGCCATAAACGCGCAGTAAAAAATGAGGTTCTGATTTAAAAAATGATGGGTCAATCTGGTAATGATCCTCTATATGCTGTTCGGCTAATATAGGCTCTCCAGCCGCGACTCTTCCCACAAGTGGCAACCCTATTTGTTCACGTAGCACATCCTTTAATCGAATTCCTCGGGATGTGCCAGGTAAAAGTTCTATAACACCCTTACGCTCTAATGCCCTTAAATGTTCTTCTGCAGCATTAATAGAACGAAAACCAAGTTCTTCAGCAATTTCAGCTCTCGTAGGAGGCATGCTTGTATCACTGATAACTCTTTGAATTAATAATAAAATCTCTTTTTGCCTTGTAGTAAGTTCATTCATACTTAATCACTGTATATAATATCAGTTACTGTTACTATATACAGTTCTCTATAAAGATCAATACCAAAAATACATACAACAGGTGGATTTAAATTAAAAATAAATCGGTGGTATCTCTGAAAATGAAATGAATAAATTTCCAGAGACCTAGAGAAGAAAACTACAAAATATTAGAAAATTATTTTCCTATCGACATAATTTATCTCATAAATAATTTGCTAAAGAGCCCTTTATTAATTGCAGTGTTGCTCGCTTTAGGAAATAATTGCGCTCAGTTTTGTTAGTTCAGTCAGGGGAGCTCCATGATTAGAAAATTTCACCTAGGTGCACTATGTGCCATCCTAGTCATTGCAACAGGATGCGCTACTATTAGTGCAGACGATCTGGCTGCTGTACGTTCAGTCGCCGAAAGCGCTCAGAGCGCAGCAAATGATGCTGCACGTCAGGCAGGTGAGGCTAGACAAATGGCCTCGGGTGCCCAAAGCACGGCAAATCAGGCACTTACTGCGGCTAACGCAGCACAAGCCTGTTGTGACGCAACGAATGAAAGAGTGGATCGCATGTTTGAAGCGAGTCAAACAAAATAATATTTGTAACCACTAAAGTTTAAAACGCCGCTACATAGCGGCGTTTTTCTTGATTTACTTTGAGTGTTGAGAAGGGGTTGCTAATCTCTCAGCGGAGATAAATTCTGGTATACCTAGAGAGCGCATTGCCACCACCTCAGCAAGTTCCCAACTAAAAGATGTGCCCTGTCCCTCTGATGTGGCTGCAACAAATGCCCTAGTCAACTCTGTCATCGTCCAAGCATCATCTATTGTTTGTTCATCTAAAGGAGGATGAGCCTCTAAATAAAAACCGTTATCTGTCCAGCCAAGCTTATAGGGCTCATTAACTATACGCACTGGTGTCCCTATGGGAACATTTTCAAAAAGTGCCTCAATGTCTTCTGGAAACATCCGAATACAACCATGTGTCACGCGCATCCCGAGCCCTGAAGGCTTATTTGTTCCGTGAATAAGGTAACCAGGCAAACTCAATCGCAACGCATGTTTACCCAATGGATTATCTGGACCAGGAGGAACAACCTTTGGCAATGGCCTATTGTCTGCAGCATGCTCCTCACGAATAGATTCTGGGGGGTACCAAGTAGGGTTAACAGCCTTAGAAATAATTTCTGACCGTCCTAATGGCGTGCCCCACTCCATGCGTCCAATACTAATTGGATGAGTAATCACACGACCCGACTCACCATCTGGATAATAATACAACCGAAGCTCAGGCAAATTTATAACAATACCCTGTCTTTCTGCTTTTGGAAGAATAAACTGTGTAGGCAAAACTATCTCAGTTCCTTCACCTGGCAACCATGGATCAACACTTGGATTAGCTTGAATTAGCTCTTCATAACCAAGATTGTACTTACGAGCTAATTTGATAAAAGTATCTTCATACGCAGCAGTGATTATTTGTGGTTTGCCAATAACATCACTATCAGCAAAAAGTTCTAGCTCTGCAGCTGACAACTGAAAAAAAGAACTTAATCCAAAAATAACGCCAACATTTACTGATAACTTAAACATATATTGCCATATTATACGCTGCAGAAAAAAATCTGATAGATAAGCCGAACCGGCTTAAATAGAAAATCAAGTTACCGATACTTAATTCAAAATTTAAGCAAACATGAGCCCCAAGTAAAACCACCGCCAAATGCCTCAAGTAAGATCAAGTCTCCATTCTTTATCCGACCATCTTTAACTGCAGTATCAAGGGCCATAGGGATTGATGCCGCAGAAGTATTCCCGTGTTTATTCACAGTTACTACAACTCTCTCCATAGGTAACCCCAAGCGTTTTGCTGTAGCACTAATAATACGAAGGTTGGCCTGATGAGGCACAAGCCAGTCAATATCCCCCTGTTCTAGCTGATTATCTTTAAGAACTTTATCAACCATTTGTTCAAGGGTCCGAACTGCTACTTTAAAAACTTCATTACCCTTCATCTTTAAATCACCATCTACACTCGACCTCATATTGGATAAACCAGTATCCGTATAGAGAAGCTTACGATGTTGCCCATCTGCACCTAAATCAGAAAAAATTAAGCCGGGCTCTTCAGAAGCCTCTAAAATAACAGCACCTGCACCATCGCCAAACAACACACAAGTTTCCCTATCTGTCCAATCTATAAGACGCGACATGGTCTCTGCCCCGATGACCAGTGCACGCTTAGCCTTACCAGCACATATAAACTGATCAGCAACTGTAAGTGCGTAAACAAATCCGCTGCAAGCAGCTTCTAAACTAAAAGCTGGGCCTTTGATGCCCATTCTCTCTTGTATTAAACAAGCAACATTGGGAAACATCCTGTCAGGAGTACAAGTTCCAACTACTACCAAATCAATATCATTAGAATTCAATCCAGCAGTCTTCAATGCGATATTTGCAGCTTTTTCAGCCAAATGACTTGTAAACTCATCATCAGCTGCAATATGTCTGCTTTCTATTCCAGTACGTGAAAGTATCCACTCATCTGAAGTATCAACTATCTTCTCAAGTTCGCTATTAGTGAGTATTTTTTTAGGCAGATATTTGCCAGTAGAAATTATGCGCGCATACATTAAACCACCTGCTCTTTTATACGCTTTACGATCTGAGTTGGCACTCCTTTGCGTGCCTCGACAATTGCAGTATGAACTGCATTTTCAAATGCAAATTTATCTGCTCCACCATGACTTTTTATAACAATTCCACTAAGTCCAACCAAACTTGCGCCATTATATCTCCTTGAATCCAGTCTTTTGCGTATAGAACCCAAGGCTGAACCAGCAGCTAATGCCTGAAATTGCCGTAAAGGATTTCTTCGAAATTCTTCACGAAGAACATCCGAGATCAACCCAGCAACTCCTTCCATTGTCTTAAGAGCAACATTACCAACGAAACCATCACTAACAACAACATCTACTTGCCCACTAAATATTGCATCACCCTCAACAAAACCAAGATAATTCAACTGACTCTTATTTAACCAGTCACCAGCCTCTCGAATGACTTCGTTACCTTTTATAGCTTCTTGGCCAATATTTAATAAACCAATTCTGGCCTGCTTAACCTCCAAAATATCTTCTGCTATAACAGACCCCATTACTGCAAACTGTACCAATTGTTTTGCAGTACACCCAACGTTAGCTCCCAGATCTAACATAAAGGTTAGCCCACTATCCAAAGATGGCACTGCAGAAATAATTGCAGGACGATCAACACCTGGCAGCATTTTTAAAACATAATGAGCAATGGCCATCAACGCTCCGGTGTTCCCAGAACTAACGCAAGCATCAGCATCCCCATTTTTAACAGCCTCTACAGCTATGCGCATTGATGATTTTTTTTTATGTCTCAAGGCCTCAGCAGGTTGTTCGTTCATACCCACGACCTCTTCCGCATACAAAAAAGCTAGTCTTTCCCCGTAGCGACCTTCAACTTCTTTTTGAGCCTGCTGAATTGCCTCAGGCAAACCTACCAAAAGAAAATTTACCGAGTCATCCTTTTCCAATATAGCGAGCGCTGCAGGAATCACGGCATCTGGACCTGCATCACCACCCATTACATCAAGCGCAATTGTGACCTTACTAGTCATTTGGAACAGGAAATGATAGTCAGCTAACTTGATTATTACTTAGAAAGAAATCCAAGGAGAAATCGAGAGTAATCTACTCTTCTTCTACCTGTTCTGGAACATCTAGTACCTTTTGGCCACGATAAAACCCATCTTCTGTTATATGGTGACGCATATGTGTCTCCCCTGTATGCGGATCTACTGAAAGCGTTGAAGCCTTTAAATTATCGTGGGATCTTCTCATATCCCTTCTGGACCGTGTCTTACGTCCTTTTTGGACAGCCATTCTAAATACTCCTTAGCAACGATTGACCTATAAGCCAACTAAACTAACACATTTATCAATCTGACTATGACGAGCAACTAGAGGAAGAGAGATAATGAGTTCATCCTCAATGCTCTCCAGTGGTTGAAATCTCTTCCCGGAAAGAACTACTGGTTCACAACCTGCTGGCACGATTCTCTCCATGGAATCATCCTCTAATATAGCCAAAACAATATGACCAGATATGTGTTCAGTGACCGTATCCAAGCATCTCTGACACACAAGATCAAGCTGGCCCTCATAACTAAAGTCCACTGTAACCCAACTAGCCTGTTGTTGGCTAAAATTAAAGGTTACCCGTACACTGCCATTATCGGACTTTAGCAACTCACAAAGTCGTGTTAATCGCGCCACGTCTATTATCCCGTGCATACGGGCTTGGCGTCGACCTAGTGCCTCAAGTTCGTTTAGGCTGTACCAACAGTACAACGCGCGCGACATAGTAAATGTATGATAGGTATAAGGCTTTCTTGTGTCAAAACCAGCACTTACAAATACATAAGGATCATTGAGTTATGTCCCAGTTAATCCTTGCATCAACATCACCCTACCGCAAAATATCTCTCAAGCGGCTAGGACTAACATTTGATATTGCAAGCCCAAAAGTAGATGAGATTTCGCTTGATGGCGAACAGGCATTGGAGTTGGCAACGAGACTTGCATACCTTAAAGCTCACGAAGTTGCGGGACAATTAAAAACAACGAACAACATAATCATTGGCGCTGATCAAGCTGCATCAGTTGACAACGTATTACTCAGAAAACCAGAAGATCATAATAAGGCTGTCAACCAATTAATGGCATGTCAAGGTAAGGTAGTTTCATTTTATACGGCATGCTGCGTCATAGATTCACGTTCAGACAAAATTCATCAAGGGGTAGATCACACTAAAGTACAGTTCTTAACTTTAAAAAAAGAACAATTGGAGCGTTATATAGAAATAGAAAAACCCATGAATTGTGCTGGTGCATTCAAAGCTGAGGGACTCGGAATAACACTTTTCCAATCAATAAAGTCAAGTGACCCTACGGCATTACTTGGCCTACCCCTGATCTGGCTAACAAACACTCTTCGTAAAATAGGCTTAGATCCTTTACAACCCATAGACTAAGAGCGCAATTTAGAACATACCACCTTTAACTCTTCAGATAATGGAGAATCCACCTTAAAAACCTCATTTGAGCCTGGCCATAAAAACTCTAGTGTTAATGCGTGCAAAAAAATCCTATGTAGCCCCTTTTTTGCCAACGCCGCATTAAATTGAAAATCCCCATATTGCTCATCACCTGCGATTGGGTGTCTCATATGGGCAGCGTGAACCCTTATTTGATGAGTTCGACCAGTCATGATAGATATTTTCATCATGGTGGCTTCTTCGCCAAAATTCTCTAAAACATTAAATCGTGTACTAGCAGACTTTCCTTCAGGATCTACCTTTACCTTTTCTCTGGCATTTGACGATCCCCTTGTTAAGGGTAAATCAACATTTTTATCCCCATAACTCCATTTTCCCTTAACCAAAGCAAGGTAATTTTTCTTCATACCTTTCTCTCGCAATAACATATGCAATTGTCTCAACACACTTCGCCGCTTAGCGATAAGCAAACAACCCGAAGTTCCACGATCTAACCTATGAACTAAATCGGCTTGTCTCAGACTTGATTTCAAACTTCTCAAGGCCTCTATGCAGCCTAATGAAATCCCACTGCCACCATGAACAGCAAGCCCAGCAGGCTTATCTAGCACCAAAACCCTTGAATCTTCATATAGTATCCTCTCCCCCAGCCACTGTACTCCTTCAAAGGAAACTTGAGACGTTTTTGCAGGATTTAGAGATATTGGTGGCACCCTTATACGATCCCCTGCTTTAATTCGGTAATTAGCGCGCACACGGCCACTATTCACTCTTACCTGACCAGAACGAATCAGCCTATATATATGGCTACGAGGAACTCCATTTAATTGTCTAATGAGGAAATTATCGAGTCGCTGTCCTTGATATTCGATATCCACATCTTCATACCGAACCTTGCTCTTATTATGTTTAGCGTCTAATTTAACCATAAGAATCTAACAAAATAGCTTGAGTTACCGCAGGCTGTGATATAGTACGTCAGTAAACGCCATAGTGCTTCAGTAGCAAGGGCGTTATGCCCAAAATAAGGGCCAGGTTAAATTACACATATAGATTTATTATTTGATAGTCAGCGGATCCTAAAAAGGACAGCCCGCGATTATGACCAGACAATTGCTCTCTGTTACTACTTTTTCAATAGATTACATAACAAGGTTACAGATTGAGCGTTTGCTCCCAAAAGCGAGGATTTATGATACAGCCACTTCTGAAAAAGCATGATAGAAGCTGTTCAAGCTCGCAAATCGCGGTGCTCGGTCCCGTAGGGTACGCCACCAACGGATTGAGGAATCATGAAACGAATGCTAGTCAATGCAACTCAACAAGAAGAGTTGCGAGTGGCCATGGTAGATGGCCAAAAACTTTACGATCTTGATATTGAGGTAGCCTCCAGAGAGCAACGAAAATCAAACATATACAAAGGGCGTTTGACCCGAATTGAGCCTAGTTTAGAGGCAGCGTTCGTTGACTATGGTCCAGCCAGACATGGCTTTCTACCACTTAAGGAAATCTCCAGCGAGTATTTCATCCGGCAACCGGAGAATGGTGAGCGCATTCAAATAAAAGATGTGCTCAAAGAAGGGCAGGAGATAGTTGTTCAAGTAGAGAAAGAAGAACGTGGAAACAAGGGAGCAGCACTGACAACTTTTGTAAGCCTTGCAGGCCGTTTTCTGGTTTTAATGCCAAATAGCCCAAAAGCTGGAGGGGTTTCCCGTCGCATCACTGGAGAAGATAGAGAAATCGTACGCCAATCACTAGAAGAACTTAACCCACCCAAAGGTATGGGTTGTATTGTGCGAACTGCCGGTGTTGGTCGAAGCACAGAAGAGTTACGCTGGGATTTAGACTATCTCCTGAATGTTTGGGAAGCTATCAAAAATTCAGTAGTGAGCAAACCTGGACCATTTTTAATTTACCAAGAGGGTAATGCAATAGCGCGTGCTGTTCGGGATTATTTTTCAAATGATATTGGAGAAATACTGATAGACCGTCAAGACGTATTTAAGGAAGCTAAGGAGTTTATTGAACGGGTAATGCCTCATAACCTGAGAAAACTTAAATACTATGAAGATAACTCTGTCCCGCTATTCACCCGTTTTCAGATTGAAAGCCAAATTGAGTCTGCTTTTTCGCATGCTGTAACTTTGCCATCAGGCGGTAGTATTGTTATAGATCATACTGAAGCCCTTACGGCAATTGATATAAATTCAGCAAGAGCAACAAAAGGTGGTGATATAGAATCAACAGCACTTAACACGAACCTTGAGGCCGCAGAAGAAATTGCCAGGCAACTTCGAATCAGAGATCTAGGTGGACTTATTGTAATTGATT
>PBDA01000035.1 GCA_002718345.1 Rhodospirillaceae bacterium | reverse complement strand
TGGACTTATTGTAATTGATTTCATCGATATGGGACCCCATCGAAACCAAAGAGAAGTAGAAAATCGTCTGCGAGATGCTACGAGATATGATCGTGCTCGAATACAAATAGGCAGAATTTCACGTTTTGGTTTATTGGAAATGTCTCGTCAGAGGATACGCCCCTCTCTTGGAGAATCTACTCAGTCAGTATGTGGTCGTTGTAATGGCATTGGGCATGTTAGAGGAGTTGAATCTCTTGCATTGGCTATATTACGCCTTGTAGGTGAGGAAGCTCGTAAGGAGAAAACTGCAAAAGTAATAGCTCAACTGCCTTTAGATGTAACTAACTATGTTTTGAATGAAAAAAGGGAATGGGTTCAAGCTATCCAAGATAACAATAATGTTGATGTTACCTTAATCGCAAATCCTGGTTTGGATACACCTAATTATTCTATTAAAAGAGTACGTGAGGATGAGTCAGAACTTCCTGAGAACACCGAATTAAGCTATAAGCTAGCCGAAACTCAACAAGACTTAAGCCATGAATTTAACGGAACAAGAAAATCAGAAAAACCTGAAGTAGCTGCCGTATCTGATGTATTACCTAAAACACCCGCACCAAAACCAATAGAGAAAAAAGCTCGCACAAAACGAAACAAGAATACAACGCCTTGGTGGAAAAAAATCTTTGGCTGGTTACTACCAAAAACAAAAGATAACCCTCCCCCAAGAAAAAGAAGTCGGCGACACAATGCTCGAGGGAGAAATTCTCAAGATCGACGCAGAAAAAATAACAATCGCTCTCGTGATAGAAACCAAAGACATGGAAAACAAAACAGATCTCAAGATAGTAACAACAATAACGAACAAAAAGTCAATAAACAGCAGCGTGAACACCACCAGCCTTCGGAAAAAGCTGATGGCGTCACCTCGAGAGGCAGAAATCCAAGAAGACGCCGCAGATCTAATTCAAACCAACAATTTGATCAGAAAAATACAAAAACAAAAGATATAAATGAGAAAAAAAAGACCCATATACCAAACAAAAAAGAAGAGAAAACAAAAAATTCTGAAAAAATTAAAGACACAAAAATATCAACCAAGGAACCCACAGTAACAGACAACTCTGATAACCAGCAGGTCAAAAAAGATACTATATTAGAAAATAAAGCGCCAAAAACTATTGAACCGTTAAATAAAGGGATGTGGTCTTCTAGCGCTAAGACTCAAGATGATAAAGAGAAATAATATTTTCCTGAGAACGTAAAACCAAAGAATGACATCAAAACTTTTCCCTAAATGAAGTATATATTGAACTATTCTTTTGAAGAATTATCGTAAAGAGTGGTTTCAAGAAGATAATTTAAAAGCCCAATTGATGCTTTCTCAACCAAATCTAGCACCCGCTCAAATCCGTCTCCATTGCCAAAATATGGATCTGGAACTTCTTTTAATTGGGCATGATTAACAAAATCCATTAATAGTTTTACTTTTTTTTGATGCTGACTTGGACATAAATTTATTAAAGTTTCATAATTGAGCTGATCCATAGCAAGAATCAAGTCAAAAGTACTAAAGTCTTCTTTATTAATTCGTCTTGCACGCTGATGACTAATATCAATTCCTCTTTCTAAAGCTGCTGCGCAGGACCTTGGGTCAGGAGAATCTCCTACGTGGTAAGCATGGGTTCCAGCAGAATCAATCTTGATATCTAGTTCAGAATTCTGATCATTTACAACTTTCCTAAAAACGCCCTCTGCGGTGGGTGATCGACATATGTTACCCATGCATACGAAAAGTATTTGCCAATGAAGACTTGCCATTTTCTCAATAATCTCCGCTAATCAGATTTATATTTACCTAATAATTCATTTCTAACCAATTCTAGGTCTGTATAAGTATCAACCCCCGTTGAAGGTGGCTCACATGCAAATGCAACACGAACAGATACCCCAAGCCATAATGCGCGCAGTTGCTCTAGGCGCTCTATCTTTTCTAGTGCACAGGGCTTGCTTGAAGCAAGTTTTCTGAGAGCCCAAACACGGTAAGCATAAATCCCAATATGACGTTGCCCACTTATTTCAACATCATCTCGTGGCCATGGAATAGGTGCACGACTAAAATATAGAGCATACTTATTACAATCAGTTACTACCTTAACAGTATCAGGATCTTTCCATTCTTTTAATGTTTTTATGGGTGCTACAAGAGTTGCCATATCAGCATCAGAATTCCCATTAATAAGCATTTCTACCTGAGAAATTAAGCTTGGAGGCAAAAGAGGTTCATCTCCTTGCACATTGATTACAACTTTTTCATCTGGCCAATTAAACCTTTTAGCTAACTCTGCAATTCTGTCTGTTCCACTTTGATGTTTCTTGGCTGTTAACTCTGCCTGAGCACCAAAAGTTTTACATGCACTAATAATACGCTCATCATCAGTTGCTATTAGGACCTCACTTACACCGCTCTCCACAGCACGCTCATATACCCACTGAATCATTGGCTTCCCATTAATATCAACTAACGGCTTACCCGGCAAGCGAACCGAATTAAAGCGTGCAGGAATAACAACAACACAATCATTTTGCATGTTTTTTAAGCTCCCTCAGTATGAGGCTCATGAAACGGCTTTTATCTTCTAACTGGAATTCAATTTTAATTGGCACACACCATACATTTCCACAAACAATATCTTCGCACTTGACTGCATCCTTTTCAGTAATAAAAACTGGCTTATCATCCTCAAATGTCAGATCGGATTTATTTAGCGTTGCATGATCTGGAAGCGGATGAGGCAATACCTCAATATTAAACTTATTAAGTAAGTCAAAAAAACGATTAGGATTTCCTATCCCAGCAACTGCATGAACCTTTTGATTTTTGAACTCCTCTAGTTTTTTTTGCACAGAACCAGAAGCCTGATAAAGGTTTTTTACAGCAGGTTTAACTCTAAAAAAATCACCTCTACCCCACTCCCCTCCATTTACGATAACTACATCCGCATTAGATAGTCTGTAGCTGAATTCTCGCAACGGACCAGCTGGTAAACACAAGCCATTCCCAAGTCCTCGCGTACCATCCACCACAACAATCTCTAAAGTACGTCCTAACTGGTAATGCTGTAGACCATCATCTGATAAAAGAAGATCCAGTTTTTCCATGGAGAGTAGAGCACGTGCTGCTGCCACCCGGTCTGGCCCTACCATCACTGGACACTGTGTTTTCTGTGCAAGTAGAACTGGTTCATCTCCAACCAAAGAAGGGTCACTATCAGGGAACACACGTTGTGGCCACCTCTTGGCATTACCGCCATATCCACGACTAATGATTCCCACCTTATACCCATTTGCCTGTAATTCTTCACTCAAAAACATAACAATAGGGGTTTTCCCTGTACCGCCAACGCTAATATTCCCTACGACTATTACAGGCACAGGTAACTTTATTATTTTTTTAATTCCCCATCGATAGAATTGATGACGCACATTAATGATGAGTCCGTATGGAACACTAATTGGCCATAGCAACCATTTAATAAAAATGGCCCGATACCATAACCAATCAACAAGCTGGATCAGAATTCGTTGCACATAAACTTCCTAATCGGAGAATTGAATCCTATGTAATCCGCTGTATATACCTTCCTGGGACATAAGCTCAGTATGCGTTCCTTCCTCTGCTGTTATCCCTTGATCTAATACAACAATGCGATCCACATTCTCAACTGTGGATAGTCTATGTGCTATTACCAGTGTTGTTCGGTCTTTCATCAGCTCTTTCAAAGAACTTTGAATACGCTTTTCAGACCGTGTATCGAGGGAAGACGTGGCTTCGTCAAGAATCAATATAGGAGCATTTTTTAATAATGCACGAGCTATTGCAATTCGCTGCCTTTGCCCACCAGATAGAAGGGCTCCACGTTGTCCGACCGGCGAGTCAAGCCCATCGGGCAACTCATCTGCAAACTCTTTTACATAAGCTGCCTCTGCTGCAGCCTCTATATCTGCTCTAGGAGAATCAGCTAATAACCCATAAGCTATATTATTCGCAATGCTGTCATCAAAGAGAATCACATCCTGACTCACGAGACTGACCTGTCTGCGTAAATCTTTGAGACGATATTCCCGTACATCTATTCCATCCAAACATACTTGGCCCGTATCAACATCATAGAATCTTGGTAATAACCCAACCAAAGTTGATTTTCCTGCACCAGAACGCCCGACAATTGCAAGACTGCTTCCTGCTGGGACAAATAAGTTAATATTATTAAGTACTTTAGTTTCAGAGTTTTGATAACCAAAACTAAGATCTTTAAATTTAATTTCACCACGAGCTCTATCTATTTTTTTAGTACCGGCATCACGTTCAACCGGCTCATCAATGGTCTCAAATAAAGTTAAACCTGCAGCAATACCCCTTTGTAAAGCTGCATTTATGTTTATAATCCTCTTCAAAGGCGCGAGTGTCATGCCCATTGCAGTTAGAAAACCAATAAAAACTGAAGCACCCAGATCTTGAATAAGCAAACCTGAAAATGCGACAGCAATCATTGCAGTTACAGCAGCTGTTACTGTGTATTGAGTCAGCATATCTCCTGCTGCACTTGCAGCAACAAGCTTCATAAATTGCTTACGATTTCGTTCATTTATTTCAGAAAATTGTTTTTTTTGATGCTCTTGGCCCTCAAAAACCTTAACAATACGATGAGCCGATAAAGCCTCTTCTGTAACTCTGGTTGCATCACCCATAGAAGTTTGGATTCGCAAACCATAACGCCTAAATGCCTTACTCATAAGAGAAATCAACCAACCAACTATTGGTGCAGCCACTGCGACCATAGTTGTTAGCGCTGGACTGATGTAAATCATCGCCCCAATCAGAACGATTATTGTCAATGAATCACGTATTCCAACAACTACTACATTAGAGATAGCCTCAGAAACTTGCTCTGTGTTGTATGTAAGCTTAGATACCAAGGAACCTGAAGAATTTAAGTCATAAAATGCAGAAGGAAGTTTTGTATAGTGCTGAAAAATATCTTCCCTCAAATCATGAATCACTGCTCTACCTAACCAGTTAAGACCATAAACAGCCATAAAATCAGCAAAGCCACGCACCACAAAAGTAATGAACAAAATAAGGGGTATTAATAAAGAACCACTAGCACGCCCATCTTCCTCTAATATCCCTATGACCTGACTCATTAGAAAAGGGATATATGCATTCGATGATGCAACAAGAATCATACCAATAAGCGCTGCAGGGACTATTTTCCAATGCGGAATAACATACCTGAATAGACGCTTATAGACTGTCATTAAGTATGACCTGGGCTTGGACATAATTCTTAGGGCTCCGGTAACGTTAGTGTCGAAACATTAATCTCAACAAGACCTAATTTCGCTAAAACATCCATCACAGTCACAACAGATTGATGCGTTGCAAGACCATCTGCACGTATAAAAACTGGGCTGTCAAAATTATCGCCCATTAGCTCCTCAATCACAGAACTAAGTGTTTCTCGTTCGCTGTTACTCAATAAGTTTCCATTAATCAAGTAGCTTCCATCTTTTGTTATAGAAATTTCTAATGCATCTATTTGTGAAACTCTAGCGTTTGGTTCCGTTTGGGCCTGAGGTAGAATTAAACTAAGCTCGGCTTCACGAACAAAGCTAGTAGAAACCATAAAAAAAACTAGCAGCAAGAGAACCACATCAATGAGAGATGTTAGATTGATCTCGGGCTCTTCTTTAGGGCTAATCTGAAGATTCATCCTTCACAGCCTCTCTAGCATTATTATTAAGTAATGTTTCTAAAAATCTCATCGCTTCCTGCTCCATTCGAACAACTAAACTATCAATATGCCCCCGAAGATATCGATATCCAATTAGAGAAGGTATCGCTACTGTTAAGCCAGCAGCAGTTGTGATTAAAGCCTCTGATATTCCGCCTGCCAATGCACCAGGATTACCAACACCTTGATCCATAATTGCTGTGAAGACCTTCACCATACCAATCACAGTACCTAATAATCCAAGAAGAGGCGAAATAACAGCAATCGTGCCAAGAGTATTCAAATAACGCTCAAATTCATGAACAACATGTCTTCCAGTATCTTCAATACTCTCTTTTGCAACATCTCTGCCTGCAGCAATACTTGCTAGACCCGCAGCAAGCACTTTACCCAGAGGAGAACTTTGATCAAGCGAACGAAGGTTTTCAGCATCTAATCTATCTGCCTTAACCCATTGCCAAACCCTTAGGGTTAGATCCTCCGGTATTACTCTTTTTTTCTGTAAGGTCCAGATGCGCTCCAAAATTATTGCTGCTGCCACAATGGAACACGCAATAATTGGTAACATCAACCAGCCGCCAGACTGCACAATCTCCAACATATTGAACCTGAACTCAGCAATAGCTTATTTAGAACTATAGCGTGCCGCATCTAAGCTCACAAACTAAAGAACAAAAAAAAGATTTAAGATTGCACTAAGTGAACTTAATTTAGCTAGTTTGGATGCAACAACCCATCTTTTAGCTCTAAAATTCTATCCATACTAGCGGCAAGATTTGGGTCATGAGTAACAATAATCAAACTAGTACCAAGATCATTATTAAGTTCAAGCATTAGCTCGAATATTTTCTTACCAGTTGGCCGATCCAGATTACCCGTTGGCTCATCTGCTAACACAACAGCTGGCTTAGTCACTAATGCCCGTGCAACCGCAGTTCGTTGGCGCTCCCCACCCGAGAGCTGCCCAGGCCGATGATCTAGCCTTTCCGCCAAACCAACCCGCCCTAGAAATTCACAAGCCTTTTCAGTAGCTTCATCGGGATCATCACCTCTGACCAACAAAGGCATAGCTACGTTTTCCATAGCAGAAAATTCTGGCAATAAATGATGGAACTGATAAATAAATCCTAATGCCTCATTTCTTAAAATACCTTTTTTTCTATCATTTAGTGAAGTCATAGCCTGACCAACAACAAACACTTTGCCTGAAGTGGGTTCATCTAAACCACCCAGTAACTGCAGAAGAGTACTTTTTCCAGAACCAGAAGCACCAACTATAGCTATCCTTTCCCCGGGAAAAACTTCGAAATTTATTCCCTGCAAGACGTTTAAACTCTTTCCAACTTCATCAAAAGTTTTAACTAATGAGGTAACTTTGAGAACAGCATTGTTACTGCCTTGCACATCACTCATGACGCAAAGCCTTTACAGGTGGTTGTTTCGATGCGCTGATAGCTGGATATAGCGTTGCAACAATAGTTAAAAGAATTGCCAGAACACCTATTTGAAAAACCTCAATCATTCTGATTTCTGTAGGTAACTCACTCATGAAATAGATTTCTTCAGAAAGCAAAGTGATATTAAACAAGTACTCAATAAATCCCACAATATTTCCAAGCCCAGCAGAAACTAATATGCCAAATACTAGACCAATGACTGTTCCTATGACGCCAATCATAGTACCTTGTGTTGCAAATAAAATAAGAATACTTCTTACATTTGCCCCGAAGCTTTGCAAAATAGCTATATCACTTCGCTTATCCCGCACGACCATCATAAGTGTTGAAACGATATTAAACACGGCTACAGCAATAACCATAGATAGAATTATGAACATAATTGATTTTGTGATTTGTATTGATCTAAAAAAATTACTGTGTTGTCTGGTCCAATCACTTATATAGACCCCTCCACCCAAATCTACTGCAAACTCTTCTGATATTCTTCCCGCCTCATAAACATTTGAGACCGTTAATCTCAAACCTGTCGCATCACCACTAGTACTAAATAGGCGACTAGCATCCTCTAGATGGATATAAAGCAACCCGTGATCGTATTCATACATTCCAACTTCAAATATCCCTGAAACCTCTAAAGTACGCATACGAGGAATAATGCCTGCCGGTGTTACCCGACCATCTGCCAGAATCAAAACAAGAGAATCGCCAACTGAAATACCTAACTGTTCAGCTAAACTTCTACCAATCAGAGCTTTGAAGCTACCAGACTGCAAACCATCAATGCTGCCCTCTTTTACTAAATCTGAGATTGTAGATACCTCTTGTTCCAGATGAGGTTCAATACCTCTAACACGCACACCGGAAATTTCTTCGCCTACCATTGCTAGCCCCTGACCATCAATATAAGGTGATACCGCCATTACATCTGATCTCTCTAAAGCTCTTTCACGAAGAATTGGCCAATCATCTAAAGGTTCATCTATCCCGCTAACCGTTGCATGGGACATAATGCTTAAAATTCTATTCTGAAGCTCACTCTCAAAACCATTCATGACAGATAGCACGATTAGCAAAACGGATACTGCAAGACCAATCCCACACATGGAAACCATAGAAATAAATGAAACAAACCCACCTTTTCCATGTGCACGTAAATAGCGGAGAGCTATATATATTTCGTAAGGCTTTCTCACAAATTACTCATACCTTAAAGCCTCTGCTGGAGCTATAGCCGCTGCACGTCTAGATGGATAAATTGTAGCAACGACAGTAACGATAAATGCCAAAAGAGGGATAATAACTACATCTGCAAAACGTACATCTGATGGAATCTGAGTCACGTAATACACATCACCAGGCATTATTTGAAAATTAAAAACAGACTCTAACCAAGGAACTATAGTTTCAACATTAAAAGCAAGAACCATACCCAAAAACACCCCAATCAAGATTCCAACCAAACCTAAAAATGATCCCTGAATCATAAATACACGCGCAACATCAGCAGAAGAAAAACCATACGTACGAAGAATTGCAATATCTTTTGTCTTATCCGTCACCATCATGACCAAGGACGCAACAATATTAAATGCTGCTACGGCGACAATTAATAACAATAGAATTGTCATCATCAATTTCTCAATTTTTATCGCTCTGAAATAATTACTGTTCTCTAGGGTCCAATCAGAATATTGAAGATCAAACTTTGTGGCTCTAATTTTATTTTGCAGTCCGAGAACCTGAAATGGGTCTTCCATCCTAATAGCAAGTCCCTGCGAACGACCTTGTAAGCCTTTTATCTGACTAGCTTTATTTAAATGAACTAGTGCGAGACTAACATCATGATCCTGAATCCCGGCCTCAAAAATACCACTTACAACAAAACCATTAAGACGCGGCATTAAGCGGCCATTTTCTACTCGCGGCACTACTAAATTAACCTGATCACCGATCCCTACTCCTAAGTTAATAGCTAGTATTCTCCCTAATACAATCCGGTTCGAATCAGGTTGCAAATCACTCAAACTACGAACTCTAAAAAATTGTTCAAGCTGAGAAACCGCAGCCTCTTCAAAAGGCATTACACCCCTGACGATAACAGGGCTAAGATTTGCTCCAGACCCAAGCATTCCCTCAAGTGTCACAAATGGTGACACTCCATCTACTCCTTCTATTTCCAAGATCCCCTCGCGCAGGCTCCGCCAATTATCTATGCCAACAGATTCTTCAGAGATACTTGCATGAGCAGTCATGCTCAAAAGACGTGTACGAAGTTCCTCTTCAAAACCATTCATTACAGAGAGAATGACTATTAAGGATGCAACTCCTAAGCCAATTCCAAGCATAGACGCCATACTTATAAATGAAACAAACCCCCTTGAAGCACGAGCTTGCACATAACGCAAACCGATAAAAAGCTCAATTGGACGAAACATCACAGCACATAAAATTTACCCTAAGAAATACGATGGCAACGAGACAATCATTTACTCTTTTTTCACTGCAATATTAGCTAACCTTATACATCTAGTTTAACTGGAATATTTTTGTCTAAAATTACAGCCTCAGGAGTAACAGTTGCGCCTAAAGCATACACCTCAACACCTACCTCTACTGCACGTCTCAAGGCTTTTCCGTATTCCGGATCTATCTCATCAGCAGGGGTTACATATTCAACATCCGCACGCTGAACGCAATAGCAAAGAGCGCCTCTTTGTCCGTCCTCAACCCTATGAGCCAGCTCTTCTACATGCCGTGTAGCTCTATCACTCACCGCATCTGGAAAAAATCCCTGACCATTGTCTAGCGCTGCTGTTACATTTTTTACCTCAAGATAGCAATCTGGTTCTGTTTGATGTCCGCTAAGAAGAAAATCTATCCTTGATCGCGTATTCGGTATCTTTACCTCACGACGCACTACATTGAAATCAGCCAGCTGTGAAATAATGCGATTTTCCAAAGCTTCAGCCACAAGACTATTGCTACGACTAGTATTGATACCAACAAGCACTGATTGGCTTACCTCAACCAACTCCCAGCCTAATGGATATTTTCTATTTGGGTTATCAACTTGAAGCAACCAGACGGTAGAACCGGGCTCATTACAACCCAACATAGAGCCTGTGTTGGGACAATGCACTGTCGTTTCATTACCATCAGACAAAATCACGTCAGCCAAAAAACGCTTATATCTTCGAACTAACCTCCCTTTGAGTAATGGAACTTCGAATTTCATATAACAATTACATAAATTAACTCAAACAAAATATAGCCTTCCGAACAATTTTGAAGCTATATGTAACCTAATAAGTGTACAACGTCTAATTCATTCTATCTCTCTTAATCAAGCAGTGCTCTATCCAGTATGTGTCAGTTCTATGTGATAATTCCGTTTCAACGCAAACGCAAGAAACCTTGTGGATAAAAATTACTCACTTTTCCAACTGCCTGTTCCATCGGCAAGGGTACCGACTTGTATCCACTGGGGACAACTTTATGGCTCTGCACAAGGGCTTGCAGTCAACCATGCGCTAAATACATACGATGGTTCCGTCTGCATAATTACTAAATCCGCTTCAACTGCGGACCGACTAAAGAGAGAATTAGATTTTTTCTGGCCTGACAATAAGTCAAAACATTTTGTAGATTATGAAACATTACCTTATGACACTTTTTCTCCCCCACAAAACCTACTTTCTGAAAGACTATCTACACTTTACCAGTTGAATACGGGTGATCGGCAATTTGTTATTGCAAATGCACAAACATTGCTGACTAAACTCCCTCCTCCTGAATATGTCAGCACCCATTCTATGGTTCTTGCTACTGGTGAAGAATTAGATGGTATAGCTTTTAGAAAACGCTTAATAGATAACGGTTACCTCCATGTTGAACAAGTGTTTGACCCTGGAGACTTTGCAGTTCGTGGATCCCTAATTGACATCTACCCAACTGGATCTGACCATCCAGTGCGCATCGATCTCTTTGGCGATGAAATTGAAAAACTAAGAATATTTGACCCTCATTCTCAACTTAGCACTGATGTAGTTGAAAAAATTCAAATATTGCCGGCAAAAGAGTTTCCATTTAACTCAAGCTCTATCAGGAAGTTTCGAACAAGATACAGACAACAAATCCCGGGTGATCCCGGTCTTTCAACAATATATAAAGATATTTCGGATGCTCGTCTTCCAGCCGGTATTGAGTACTACCTTCCTTTATTTTTTGATTCAACTTCATCTTTGATTGACTATCTCCATGAAGATACATTAATCATTTTAGGTGACGAAGCTTTATCTAGTCTTGATTCTGGATGGGGCCTTATTAAAGATCGCTATGAACAACTAGGCCAAGACCCTGAAAGGCCGATCCTTCCACCTGATATTGGATTCTGGAATCCGGAAAATATTCAAAATAAGATTGAACGTTTCCCGCGCATCACAATAAACAGTCGCGAATTAGAAAAAACCGACAAAAGACATTTTAATGCAGGAACAAATCATCCCTTAAGTATCATTAAAAACACGACCAAAGACCCACTTTCACGCTGGATTGATACTGAAAAAAAATACAGAACACTTCTAGTCACATCATCTCCAGGGAGAAAAGAAGTTATTTCTGAATTACTTCGAGGACGCAACATTGTCCCTACTCTTCTAAATAGTTGGACTGAATTTCTCAATACGAATGATCCCATCTGCTTAACTGTGGGTGATATTGAGTCAGGCCTTGTTTTACCAACTGAAAACCTTCGTTTAATCACAGCAGAACAGGTCGGTTTAGACAAACCTCGCCAAAAGTCACGAAAACACAGATCAAAAAAAGATCCTGATTCAATCATACGAGAGCTAACAGACCTTAGAGTCGGGGCTTCAGTAGTTCATGAGGAGCATGGTATCGGGCGATACCTCGGGCTGGTTAGCTTAGAAATCAATGATGTATTAACAGAATTTTTAATGCTCGAATATGCAGAATCAGCAAAATTATATATACCTGTACATAACCTCCACCTGATAACACGCTACACAGGAGCCTCATCAGAAAATGCTCCATTACATCGCCTTGGCTCTGATCAATGGGTCAAAGCAAAACGTAAAGCAGCTCAAAAAGCAAGAGATGTTGCTGCTGAGCTTCTTGCTTTGTATGCGCAACGGGCAGCCAGGAGAGGCATTTCATTCCCTATAAGCAACGATATCTACCAAAGCTTCATACAAGAATTCCCATTTCAAGAAACTGATGATCAGCTAAAAGCAATTAACGAAACGATTAATGACCTTGAAAGCGACAAACCGATGGACCGTGTTGTATGTGGTGATGTTGGATTTGGAAAAACTGAGGTTGCTTTGCGAGCTGCTTTTATTGCAGTCCAGGCAAACTATCAAGTCTGTTTGTTGGTACCAACTACACTACTCGCACAACAACATCATCGCACTTTCACAGATCGATTTTCTGATTGGCCTGTTCGAATAGAGTCACTTTCTAGACTTAAAAATAGATCACAAATTAAAGAAACTCTTTTAGGACTTAGTGATGGAACTGTGGATATCGTTATTGGAACCCATAAACTTTTAAGTGATGACATCAATTTCAAAAAACTTGGGCTAGTTATTGTTGATGAAGAACATCGCTTTGGTGTCAGACAAAAAGAACGATTAAAAAACCTTCGCTCTGAGATTGATATGCTGACCCTTACTGCTACACCAATCCCCAGAACATTAAATATGACGCTTGGCGGCCTTCGAGATTTATCTCTTATCACCACACCACCAATAGATCGCTTATCAGTAAAAACATATATTGGTGAATGGCGAAATCAGTCTATTCGAGAGGCAGTACTTAGAGAATTAAGGAGAGGCGGTCAAATCTACTTTGTTCACAACCGCGTTCAAGAAATAGAGAAAATTACAAAAACCCTTAAGGAACTTCTACCCGAAGCAGAAATTCAACTAGCCCATGGAAAAATGCCTGAAAAAATGCTGGAACGCGTAATGCTTGATTTCTATAACAGAAAATTTAATTTACTTGTCTGTAGCACAATCATTGAAAGTGGAATTGATATCCAAACAGCTAATACTATTATTATTAATCGAGCAGATAGGCTAGGCCTAGCACAACTTCACCAACTTAGAGGTCGGGTTGGGCGCTCTCATCATCAAGCATATGCATACCTTATTACTCCCCCCACAAGATCATTAACTCCAGATGCTGAAAAACGTTTGGAGGCAATAGAAGCACTAGAAGAACTTGGTTCTGGATTTACACTAGCTACTCACGACTTAGAAATACGAGGTGCTGGAGAATTACTTGGCGAAGACCAAAGTGGGCAGATTCAGGCAGTTGGTTTTACCTTATACAATGATTTACTAAACCGCGCCGTTAAATCCTTGCGTGATGGATCAGAACCAGAATTAAAAAACCCAATTGAACGTGGTCCTGACATTGACATAGGCTTACCGGCACTTATACCAGAAAGCTACATGCCAGACATTCATATGCGTCTTGTGCATTACAAGAGGATTGCAAGTGCTGATTGTGAAAAGGACTTACAAGAACTGCAGGTCGAATTTATAAATCGTTTTGGCCTACTGCCGGAAAGCCTGAAAATGTTATTTGAGATAACAAAACTAAAGCTTGTCGCAATATCCCTAGCAATAAAGAAAATTCGGATTGACAATACTGGTGGTTTTCTGGAATTCAGAGAAAACTCAGTCATTGACCCCGTAAAACTCGTAGCGCTAATTCAAGATGATCACGAATCCTTCAAGTTAGAAGGTCCATTCAAAATTCGTATCAGCTGGAAACTAGCAACAGATGCAGAACACCCTGTAGCAGTTAAAAAACTTCTAGACAGACTTATCTAGTTAAATTTTTATAAATAACTTAACTATTGAATTTAGGACGACGCTTTTCCAGAAACGAAACCATTTCCTCTTGGCCATCTCGTGACTGAGAAGTTTCTGCCATAACATCAGTGGCAAAATCATAAGCGGCTGCAATATCTAAATCCATTTGTCGATAAAGAGCTTTCTTACCTTTTCCCTTAGAATATCTACTACCACGAGTAGCTCGCTGAAGAAGCTCACGCGCTTTCTCTGGAACCTGGCTATCTGGTACCACTCTATTAATCAAGCCCCAGTCAGCTGCTGTTTTTGAATCTATAGGATCACCTGTTAACAGCATTTCAACAGCTCGTTTACGTCCCACTGCACGCACAAGTGCAACACCTGGAGTATGACAAAACCAGCCTCCACGGCCACCAGGCATTTGAAAATGAGCCGACTCCCCCGCTACAGCAAAATCACATGAGGCTACTAATTGACAACCTGCCGCCATTGCTAAACCTTCAACCTGAGCAACAACAGGTTGAGGTATTTGCTGCAAAAACTGCATGAATTTTCCACACAAATCGAGAAGTGTTTTCATTCCATCCACATCACGACCATACATATCATTAAAATCGTGACCAGAAGAGAAAACAGGCCCTTCGGCTGCCAATATAACCCCTCTGGCATCACTTTCGGCTATTACACTAAATGCCTCAAAAAGCTCACGCAAATGTTCCTCAGAAAGAGAATTTCTTCTATGGGAACGAGCCATAGTAATGACAGGAAACCCTTCCGCTTGATCCAAAGTTATATGTTCGTAACACGTAGTGTTCAATGTTATAGCCTGTGACATTGTTATCTCCTAAACTGCAAATCACGTCTCCAATTTATCAACATATTTTAGGGAGTTTTCGCAATCTCTTCTGCGGTTTTATGTTTATCCCATAAAATTAACATCATTGAAACGAAGATAAATCCTAATGCAAAAAGATCTGTTAAACCTGTTGGCATAACAAATAAAATCGCAGCAATTGCAGCAAAAACTCGTGAAACCCAACCCAATTTATTTGAACCAATTATGCCTTGCAAACTTACTCCAAGGGCAATGATGCCCACTAAAGCTGTGATTGTTGCGTAACTTACTGACAGCAGTGAGCCATCCATAAGTAGCTGAGGTCCATAAACCCAAGCATAAGGCACCAAAAATCCAGCTAACCCAAGCTTAAACGCAGTTATACTAATGCTTAATGGGTTAGCCCCAGAAATTCCACTAGCTGCATAGCATGCCAATGCTACAGGCGGCGTTATGTTTGATAAATTAGCAAAGTACAATACAAACAAATGTGCACCTATAGCTGTTACCCCCATTTCAACTAATCCTGGAGCGATAATCGTGGCACAAATAATGTAAGCCGCAGTGGTTGGCATTCCTATCCCCATGACAATAGCTACTACCGTGGCCAAAATTAACGCTAAAGGTAAAATTCCCATCGAATAGTTCAAAATAATGTTGGCTATATTTAAACCAAGCCCTGTAAGACCTAAAACCCCTAAAACTATACCTGCAACTGTGCATGCAGCTGCTACCAGAATAGAACTTTTCATCGTTACATAAAGAGCATTTGATATAGTCTTGAGACTAAGACGCGGCCGTGAAGAATTATTTTTCTTTCCAAAAGCCCCCACTACTAAACAACTGAGTGCCCCCACTAAACCAGCTCTTAGAGGTGAAACCTGAGCAATCAACAAAGCATAAAGTAGAACTGGGATGGGAAGAAGCAAATAGCCACCCTCTTTCAAAACTTCTCTGGCGCGAGGAACTTCATCTTCTGGAAGGCCCTGCACACCGGTTCTTCGAGCTTCCAAATCTACCATCCAAAAAACACCTACGTAATAAAGCACTGCCGGGATGAGAGCTGCCTTTGCTATAGAAACATAATCAGAGCCTAGAATATCCATCATAATAAAAACGGAAGCGCCCATAATCGGAGGTAGTATTTGACCCCCAGTGGATGCGGCAGCTTCCACAGCACCTGAAAATGCTGGCTGATATCCAGTTTTTTTCATCATTGGAATAGTAAAAGTTCCAGTAGCTGAAACGTTAGCAACAGGACTTCCATTAAGAGTTCCAAAGAATGAACTTCCAACGATGGCAATTTTTGCGCTACCTCCCCGTGATCTACCAGTCAAACTAATTGCTACATCAATTAAAACTTTTCCGCCACCAGTTGCCTCCATCAAAGCGCCAAATAAGACAAAGACAAAAACATAGGTGACAGTAACCGAAACGGGCGTACCAAATATCCCATCAAGGCTATAGATATAACTGACAAGACGATCAATCCCAAAACCAGGATGCCCTAAAATACCCGGAAAATAGGGACCACAAAGTGCGTAACCCATAAGAAGCAACGCAAGCACAGGCAGGGCTGGGCCCATGGTACGTCGTGCAAGCTCAAGAATTGACACACAAAGCATGGCACCAGCGACAAGATCTGGCGTTATCCAGAGCACACCGGCCCTTGCTGCCAAACCATCGTAGTTAAAGATTGTGTAGAGATAAGCAAACAAACTTAAACACAACAAAGCAATATCGTAAATCCCAATATGTTCCTCATCAGTCTTACCAGCAGGATAGACAATAAACCCGATGACGGAGCACACAAATAAGAAAGTAGGACGCAGAATAAATGCATCAACAGGATACAAATTCAAACCAATGATGTTGAATAACGCTCCAACAACAGCAATGGTAATTGCAAATCGATGCAAAGGTCCGGTTCTAGAAAGGAATCGGGCTCTTAATGCTTTTTTATATAGAGAAGTCTGGGGTTTATCTGACACAAATACTCTTTGACTTTACGAAACTAACTTGTCAGGAATTATAATTCCCTTATCACGGTAATATGCTTCTGCACCTGAATGTAACGGTGCAACCAGTGTAGATATAAGATTAGGATCTATATCTGCAGATGAATGTGCACGTTCAATCGAATCAGCACCAGAATAACAAGCATCCAAAATATCATAGACTACCTGAGGGTCAACATTCTTGTTCGCCATAAGTGCACTCCATGAAGAGAAGCTTTTTACTGGATTTTCTACACCGTTATAAACGGGAGCAATAGAATCCTTTATAAGCCAGGGAGCTCTATTTCCAACAAGAAGATATTCTTCATCTGTAAACTCAAGCAGGCGCAAATTTAGTGAAGTCTGCAATTCCAAAATTACTGGCATAGGCACAGCACTTGTGGCAAAAAAACCTCTGAGTAAACCATCCCTAACCATATTATTTGTATCACCTTTACCAGCATTTTGAACTCTTGGTTTTATGCCAAGGATGTCAAAAACTTGTCGGGCTGCTACATCATGAGTGCTACCTCTATTTCCAAGACCAAACGGCTGGCCTTCAAGTTCAGACAAACTATGTATGGGTTGATCAGCATTGACTACAAAGTGATGCGTTCCATTAAAAATGGGCATTATGCTTCTTACATTAAAACGATCATCTTCATAAATCGCTTTGGCTGCATCTATGTTATTCATAATGCCAATATCAATCTCTCCCATATCTAACAAAATTGCATTCTGTGCTCCCCCTCCTGTTGTTTGGACCCGCGGATTCAAACCTACCGTATCCAACAACGTACTAATAGCGCCTGCAAAAACAAAAAATGCTCCACCAGGATTACCAGCTCCTATTCGGACATAACGTGCTGTTTTACATGAAGTCGCTAATACGCTTAAAGCTGCTATAGAAATGCCACAAAAAGTTCTTCTTTTCATTTTTTAAGTTATCGAGTGCCAATCAACGGCCACTACTACCTCCGAATGTAACAACAGTCTCAACCCTTTCACCTTCACGCTCATAAATGATATTACCTTGTTCACCAGGCCTAACTTCCTGAAGGATAAACATAAGGTCATAGATATCTCTAACCTCTCGCCCAGCAAGCTCAGTAATCAGATCGCCCCGCTGAAGACCTGCATCTTCCGCAGGACCTCCAGCACGCACACCAGACAAAAGCATTCCTGGTCGAGCCTCGGTAGAGCCAGTATAGTCTGGAATGGAGCCAAGCGAAGCTCCATAACCCCTTATATCGCCCATTGGTGCCGGAGCTTCAGAAGCACGATAAGTTAATGAATCAATTCCACTCAGATTAGCTGCAATTTCAGCTGCTAGAATTGCAATTTGTACGCCACCAGCAGCATTTATAAGCGCTATGTCATCTGAAGGTTTGTGGTATTCAGCATGAGTGCCAGTAAAAAAGTGAAGGACTGGAACACCAGCAGCAAAAAAGGGAGTCTGATCAGATGGGCCGTACCCGTCCCCACCTAGCTGACACACAAGCCCTAATTTATCACAAACCGGTTGAACCACTTCATCCCACTCCTCAGCAGAGTCGCTACCAAGAACAGAGACCCGATTATTTCGGAGTCGGCCCACCATATCCATATTAAGCATTGCCACTAATCCAGCAGGAGCAGAGCCAGGAGGTGGGTTCTGGATCAAATAACTTGAACCTAGAAGTCCAGCTTCCTCGCCAGTAAACGCCACAAAAATCACATCTCGTCTTAACGTATCAATTCGAGAAGAAAGCATTCTTGCCGCTTCAAGCAATGCAGCAGTCCCAGATGCGTTATCGTCCGCGCCGTTATGAGGTTCGGATTTGCCTGGAGCAAGTGAACCTGTTCCACCAAAACCTAAGTGGTCATAATGAGCACCCAACAAAACTGCCCCAGAAATCCGGTCAGTAGCTGTTAGCCGGCCAACAATATTATCTATCTTTCGAGTACTTTTAATTAACTCAGCTTTAAAAGTGATATTTTGATTGCTATTGATTAGTTTCTCTGCCCAATTACGGGTTATAACTGCCACAGGAATACCTGCGCTACCTTGGGGGTCTATTCTCAAATTAGGGAGTGCTTGTTCTTCATCGTCACTACTTAATGGTAGATCTGCCACCAAAAGACCAGTAGCTCCATGTTCACGCGCCATAAATGCTTTATAACGTAAATCACCAAAACGTCTGCGCACAGCTTGATCTTCAAACACCCCATCTTCAGGTGTATAACGCCTGACTAAAACTATCCGCCCTTCAACATCCAATCCCTCGTAATCATCAATTTCATGCTCATCCGATTTAATGCCCCAGCCAGCAAAAATAACTGACGCAGAAAGATCAGAGTTAGCAGAGAAACCAGGAATAACAAATTCATGAGATGGAACAGATACACCATCAATGATTAAAGATGAACTTAAATCCCTTTGCACTTCATAAACCGCATCAAAGCTCTGCCTATAACTTCCATTACCACCCGCTGGCTCCAAACCAATTTGCTCAAATTGTTCTTCAAGCCAATCGGCAGATGCAGCTAATCCATTCGTACGAATACCACGCCCGGTTCTATCATCATCTGCTAACCAAGCCACATCTGCCATGTATCGATCTACTGGTCTCTCAGCAATTCCTATCTCATCATCGTTCCAGTTTGCGAGATAAATATCCGTTTCACCTGGTGCCCCTTGGTTACGGTTTGAAACAAAAACTAGCGATTCCCCATCTGGAGAGAACATCGGAAAACCATCAAAGTCAGGGGTATAAGTCACCTGTTCTAAATGCGTTCCATCTATATTAATAGCCCAAATATCAAATTCCCGACGACTGGGATCATGGTGGTTTGATGAAAAAAGCACTCGCTCACCACTAGGAAAGAAAAAAGGCGCAAAGTTTGCTCCTCCAAGGTAAGTAATCTGCCTAGCTTCTGAACCATCAGCGTTAGCTACCCAGAGCTCCATATCACTAGGACGTACAAGATCTTGCGCAAGAAGTGACTGATAATCGGTAAGCGCATCCCCAATAGGCCTCGAGGCTCGCCAAACAATGCGAGAACAGTCCCTAGAGAAAAATGCTCCACCATCATACCCGGGTGACTCAGTAAGCCTCTTAACATCTGAACCATCTGCTTCCATTCGGTAAAGTTCTAAATCACCATCTCGTGTTGAGGTAAATACAATGGACCCATCCACTGAACAAACGGTTGCCTCAGCATCATAGGCATTAGTATTGGTAAGGGGTATAAGATCGGAACCATCGGGTTTGGCACTATAAATCTGAAAACTATCATATAAAGGCCAAACATAACCTTGAGAATGATCTGGAGGAATTGGGCATTGCCCACTTTCCGCATGTGTTGAAGAAAAAATAATTCGTTCGCTATTAGAAGTGAAATACCCACAAGTTGTCCGACCCTGTCCTGTAGAAACAAGAGTAAGTGCTGAAGGGTCAGTAATAGGCATACGAAAAATCTGATCGCAGTCATATGGCTCACGCGTTGACTGAAAAACTAATTCTGTGCCATCAGGGGACCAGTATGCTTCAGCATTTTCCCCGCCAAAGGTGAGTTGACGAACCCCCGTTAAATGTACCTCACGTTCATCATGCAAGATTCCCTGTGCATGAGAAATCAGCGGCAAAGAAGCACTGATGATTAAGATGGACAAATAAACCTTGCATCCTTGCAGTGACAAAATTCCCCCCATCAAGGCAGCCGCAAAGCAACTAAGGCCCCTGGGTAATTGGAGCTTGAAACTTGTACAACAATGTATTGTGCTCCCTCATGCAAATAACTCATCATGCCGTAGCGACCTGTGGCAGGCAGATCAATAGTCCCAAGAATTTCTCCAGAACTTTTGTCTATAGCATGCAATACGGCTGCGCCTGCTCCGCCTTCAGCAGAAATTAGTAATGACTTTGTAACCATGGTTATTGGGTGAGATTGAACACCTGTTTTGGGAAGATCTATACCTTGCAGGGCAGGATGATTTCTTATTCTTTCAGGCGTATCCCCATTAGGTATAGCCCATATATGATCCCCAGTATTCATATCTATAGCAACAATTTCACTATAAGGTGGTTTTAAAATTGGAAGGCCTTGAGGCCCTCTACCCATAAAATCACCTCTATTAGCGACAACCCAGTCAGAAATAGTCTGCCCTGTAGTCATGATATCACTCGGATCATCCATCTCAATTCCCGGAACAACATTTTCTGATCGGCAACTACGTAAAGTTGGCACATAAAGCACACCCGTCTCTGGGTCTGCTGCAGGAGGGCCAAATATATTGGATGCGCCACTAGGACAGCTTACAAATGAACGCAAACCTGAAGGATGGCCAACTTGAATTGGAGGGTTAAAAAGAGGTCCAGTTCGATAATCTTTCATAACCTCTACAGCGGCCGCCCTCAACTCAGGCGTAAAATCAATCAAATCATCTTCGGTTAATCCCTGCAATTGAAAAGCTGCTGGTTTAGTTGGAAAAGGTTGGGTTGGAGAAAGTTGTTCCCCAGGTATTTCTGATTGTGGAACAGGGCGCTCTTCCATAGGCCAGACTGGTTCACCGGTTTCACGATTGAAGGTATAAGCAAAACCCTGCTTAGTTGTCTCTACAGCAATTGGCGTTGGCACTCCATCAACTACTACATCAAGTAGTACTGGAGCCGCCGGGTTATCAAAATTCCAAATATCATGATGAACTGTTTGAAAATGCCATACCCGCTCACCTGTCTCCACATCTAATGCAATGATGCTTGTTCCATACAAATTATCTCCGGGACGGAAACCTCCATAGAAATCCATTGTTGGAGGATTCGTTGGAATATAAACCAGCCCTAGTTCGGGATCAGCAGACATTGGCGCCCACGAAGAAACATCTCCAGTAGTTTTCCATGCATCATTTTCCCAAGTTTCATGGCCAAACTCACCGGGCCGCGGGATTACATGAAATTTCCATAGAAATTCGCCAGTGGCAGCATCGTAAGCCAAGATATCGCCCGGTATATTTTCATTCCGTGTTTGGTAATAACCCTGCTCGTGCACATTACCGACTATTACAACACCATTGACAACTATCGGTGGTGAAGAAGTGCTGAGATTCCCTAATTCCCTGGGAATTCCTACATATGGATCATAGGTGTAATCTGAATTAAGCCAGGGCTCCCAATCACTCACCAGATCGGGAAGCATATCCACAACGCCTGTTTGAGGAAATTCTTCTATTGAAACGGTCTTACCCCAATTCTCTAAAGGACGTCCAGTTTGCGCATCTAATGCATGAAGAAAAAATCCAGGAGTAGTAGTGTAGATAACCCCGCGCCCATTAACCTGAGCATAGGTAACACCTTTTCCATAGTTATTCCTCATACCACGATCAAATCGAGTTGTATGAGGCTCACGGTAGGTCCAAATTGTTTCCCCTGTAGAAGGATCAATAGCAGCCACTGTACGGCGCTGACCAGCAACGGTATATAACAACCCATCTATGTAAAGCGGCGTCGAACGAAATACATAGTCGACGCGAGGACCAAAATTATCTCCTCTCCAGATCCAAGCTACTTCAAGATCTTCGAAGTTTTCTGAATTAATTTGTTCTAACGGGGTATAGCGGGTATGGGAAGCATCACCACCGATATATCTCCACTGCCCCTCAAGATTAGAATCTTCTTGTGATAACAAAGTGCCACAAAAAGCTAAAGAGGCTGTTACGGTTAAAACCATGTACCCGGGTAGCTGTAGTTTGCTCTTATTAATCACTGGCATATCCTCCTAGGTCTCATTCACCCTTAACATCGAATTAATCATTTAGTTTAACGGTATAGCTATACCCTCTAGTATTCCTAGATCCGGGAGCAACTCAATGTCTCCATCTGTATACCCATTTGAACTCAATAAAAAAGCCAAAATATCAACATACTGGTCTATATCAAGACCCCCGGGATTACTATCAGGCATTGTGGTAGATATCACATTATAAAGGCTAGCCGCTGTCTTATGCCTTTCACCTCCAAACCAAATACGTCTAATTTCATTAACTCTATGACAGTCTGTACAAAGTTGTTCAAAACGTCTTCCTCCTCGAGAAGCTTGGACTCTAGTAAAGAACCCTAAAGATTCAACATCAACAGCACTCGAGTTCAAAATTATCTCTTCATTGCTACTTACAACACCCGCTTGATCAGATTCCTGTTCCAGAATTACTGCTTGCTGATTTGTGCAAGATACTAGCAAACTAGCTAAAGACAATAACCCGTAGAAAGTGATGCTAGGAAAATACTTCTTGTAGTTCAAAATATTTACGTACTCTAAAAAACGCAAGTTCTAAAATACATACCTCTAGATTAATTTTATTTTTTGCATAATCAATATGCCTAATATGTTAATTCTACCCAGAAAGCGGCCTTAAGATTAAAAACTCAGACGTAACTAACGGCTAAAAAAATTATTTTTTAATTTGGACCCTTATGGGATGTTAACATTTACTGATAAAGGCCCCAAAAAAATGGCCATTTCCGATAATAACTCAGTTCAGGGACATAGGATGAGCCAACTACGACTTACTTTTGCCGCATGGGATTACGACCGCGTTAAACCAATAATGGATGGAACCCTTCGCCCAGAAGGGATAGAGATAGAGCCTATTGTATCTCGACCAAGCGAGACTTTTTTTAGAATGCTCAGAAAACAAGAATTTGATGTATCAGAACTTTCTCTGGCTAACTACACAATGTTGCGGGCAGAAGGCGACGAGAAGTTCATTGCAATACCAGTATTTCCATCAAGACTCTTTCGTCATTCATGTATTTTTGTTAACAAAAAAGCAGGTATTAATGAACCTAAGGATCTAGTTGGCAAAAAAATTGGAGTACCTGAGTACTCTATGACTGCTGCTGTATTCGCACGAGGGCTATTACTACATGAATATGGAGTAGAGCCTGATTCAATTGAATGGTTTTCCGGAACTCAGGATGGCCTAAAGCGACCTTCTAGAATTGATTTTGATTTGCCAAAAAGTATTGTCCTCCATCGAATGCCGCCTGAAAAAGACATGGGACCAATGCTAGATCAAGGAGAACTGGACGCCATTATTTCACCTAATGCACCCCATTCTCTCAATAATGATCCATCACCCGTTAGACGTTTATTTCCAGACTACCGACAGTCTGAAAAGGATTACTTTTTGCGTACCGGGATTTTTCCAATCATGCACACAGTGGTATTCCGTCGCGAGATCTATGATGCTAACCCATGGGCAGCATTGAGCTTATATAGTGCTTTTAAAAAGGCTAAAGAACTAGCCTATGCAGAAATGATGGAAACCGACGCACTCAAAATAACACTTCCATGGGTAGTTGCTGAAATGGAAGAAACTCAACGTGTAATGGGACATGACTTCTGGCCATACGGCATAGAACCGAATCAATTAGCATTAAAGGTTCTGCCACAATATTTGTATGAACAGAACTTGATTTCTCGAATCCCTAAAACGGAGGAGTTATTTGCTGAAAACACGCTGGGGCTAGAAAGTTAATCCGAAAAAATTGGTATTAAGCCTTCATAAATTAGCCGCTCATAGCCAACCCCTGTAGCAGCTATGTATAAATTACCCCGTGAATCTGTCTGAATATGATGTCCAGTTCCCACACTAGTTTTAATGCTTGCTAAAAAGCGAAGACTCAAACGATCAAAGACCTCAATTCCAGAACCACCCCCAACATAGAGAAATCTTTGCTCTTGGTCTGGTGACAAGGCAATGTTACGTGCAAAAGGTGTTTCTCCTCTAATAATCTGATCCACATATTCTCCATCAATCGTGAATATTTGAACACGTCTATTTTCTCGATCAGCAACATAGACCAAACCATCATTTGAAACACGAATTGCGTGAACAATACTAAATTGTTGTGGACCAGGGCCAGCTGGCACAGAATCAAGAAAAACGTACGGACACTGCTCATTATCTACTGGTATATTACCGAAAGCTCCCCACATACGCTTAAAAATCCCCGTCTCAGCATCGAAAACAACAACTCTATGATTACCATATCCATCTGCAACAAAAAGCTCATTTGTTGGGGGGTAAACAACCGCATCTGCTGGCCTATTGAGGTTAACTATATCCGAATTGCCGCTACTCGCATCACTACTCCCTACCTGCATTATCAATGCCCCATCAGGCGTAAATTTTAAAATTTGATCGTCAGATATAGGATCAAGTCCTGGCTCATTTTGAGCAGGACAATTATTACCGCCTATCCAAAAATATCCCTGATAATCGATATGCAAACCGTGTTCTCTCTGTGGCCACTCATAACCTTCACTTGGACCGCCCCATGCACTAAGAAAAGTCCCTTCTTTATCAAATCCCACAATCTGTGGAGCTGCCATGGCAATGTTCTCTTGGGAAAGAGTCCAGGGCCGGTGCAAAAACCAAGCATTATCCTGACCATCGATAGCAATACTTGAAACCTCTCCAAGCTTCCAATGTTCAGGAACTTGAGGCCAATCTGAATCAATATGAAATGATGGGATACTTTTTGCCGAAAGGTTAGCGTTTGAAATCTGTGACAAATTAACAGAACTTTGACATCCCCAAATACCTAAAAATGCTGCAAATAGCCCAATAAAACATTTAGATTTAAATATCTTAAACATCAACTTGACACTGATCTCCAATTATCAACCAAATACTGTGCAGTTCGCCATGCAAGTGCCTGCACTGTTAATGTGGGATTACGAGCACCGCTTGTCCCCATTACTGATGCTCCTAAAACACCCAGATTAGGAACTTCATGTGAAAACCCCCAGCGATTAACAACATTAGTGTTTGGATCATTCCCCATACGAGTGCCTCCGTATGCATGAGTTGAAGGACCCATTGGTCCCAAGGGCATTCTAAAAGTATCTATTGCTCCTGCTTCAAGGAACCATTGTTCCATTTTCTCTTGAGTAAAAGCAGCTAGCTTTTTTTCATTTTCCTTATATTCTGCTGTGATACGACAAACTGGAAATCCCAAAGGGTCCTTAACAGTAGGATGCAGATCAAGGTAATTATCCTCATAAGGCAAGGTAGTCTTTTGCAAATGTGCACCAACCCATCTATCTGCATTCTCCATAACAAACTCTTTCCATTGAGACCCCCAACGAGGAGCACGCCCAAACGTATTCATTCTAGCAGCCAAAATAGGTCGGGAATCCTGAGATACCCAAAAATGAGCACCACCAATGAAATCATTATCACTATGATCAAAGTTGTCATCTGCCCACTCATCAATCCCTGAACCTTGAGCAGGAAGCCCATACCATCGATTTAGCCTATGAGGAAACAACCCAAGAACTCCCCCTCTTTGAGCATGTGTCATGTAATGACGCCCTACCTGACCATGATTATTTGAAAGCCCTGAGGGATAAGCATCTGAGGATGAAAGAAGAAGTAGTCGTGAATTTTCATATGTATAGCCTGCCAGCAAAATAACTTTAGCTGGCTGCAAAAATAGCTCCCCATCACGCAAATACTCTACCGCACTAGCACGGCCTTCAGAATCTACTTGTATGTCTGTAACGTGAGCTTCCGTCACAATTTGTAAGTTCCCAGTGGCTTGAGCCTTAGGAATAGTAGTTATAGCAGTCGAGTTTTTTGCTTCAATGTGACACCCACCACGATTACAAAAGCCATGGTATTGACATGCAGGTCGATTGTTATGCGCTTGAGAATTAATAGCTGCCGGAGAAGGAAAAGGATTGTATCCAAGACGTCTTGCAGCATCAGACATCATTTCTGTGAATTTTGTGCTCCTAAGGGGTGGCATTGGGTAATCACGAGCACGGGGACCTTCGAAAATATTACCACGCGAATCAATATTGCCATTTATATTCCCTGCAAAACCACCAACTCCCAACTCATATTCAACCGTATCGTAAAACGGCTCTAAGTCTGCATAAGTCAAAGGCCAATCTTCAACAGTTGAGCCAGTTGGAATTCTGGAATCACCGTAACAACGAGTAGTTTCACTGACCACGCCAAAATCCCAAGGATGCAGCCTGTAACTCCGAGCATAGTAGTGAAGGGTAGTACCTCCCACAGCATTCATCATTGGGTGTAAATTATCTCGTGGGGACTCTGGGGACTGCTCATTAGCCCGATGTACAGGAACCTCTCTATTAGCTTTTTGTACAGAATGTGGCCATCCTCTATAGTTATTACGCAACTCGTCCGGCGCAAAATCACGAGGTGTCATCCACCTGCCAGCCTCAAGGGCAACAACTTCAACACCAGCTTCTGTTAGAGGTAATACTGCAATTCCACCGGCCCCACCTAACCCAATCAAGACAACATCAGTCGAAGGCAATCTAGTCGTCATTAGCCTCCACCTCTGAAATTGTCACGTCAAACATAGCCATGTCATGAGCAGATACTCGGGTCATTTCTGGAACATAATCCATTTGTTGCTGTTCAACAGTAACCCCCAATCTAAGACCTGGATATCCAATCATCTCCCACCCAATAAAATCTTGGTTTCCGCCATAGGCAGGATCGGAAAATGTACCCTCTATAGTGTGGCGCAACATGAGATTAAAGAAAGTTGCAGAATCCGGATCAAAACCAGACACCCTGTTTTGCTCTATATTTTCTAACAAAGTGTCCTGTTCAGCAGGATCAAGATCTACGAACCGTTGACTATTTGCTTCTTGTGCATACTGATCCAACGCATCAAGGCCTATCGAGTACATATCGCGTGATTGAGAAAGCGCATTTGCTAGTCCTTTATCAATGTAATTTGCTGCTCCAGCTTCTAGCGCGCCAGGACCATTATTGTCTGTAGGTATCAACCGAGAAACAACTGCCTCAAGAATTTCTGCCTCAGTGCTACTTAAATTTTCAAATTGATCGCGAGCTCGATCTGGAAGAACTTGCGCAAGACTTTGCGCTGGAACTGCACTAGTCACCCCTGCGGCTGCAGCACGTTTGAGAATCTCTCGTCTTGACAAAAAACTTGCCATACAAACCTCCACTTTATAATTTAAAGAAGGTCTTTCTTATTTTAAGGCAATATAACTACCCTCTTAAGAATAATTATCAGTAATGTTTCTCTTCTATCAACTAACACCCATGAACCAAAACCAAAGTAGCATTAGAAACTGAGTGCCTTAGTTTTTTATATGGCTCATAGTCTGGGTCATTGTAAAAGGCAAGTGCTGCTGAACGGTCCGGGAACTCTAAAACAATCAACCTTGAAGGATGATAATCACCCTCTAGGACCTCAACATCACCACCACGGACCTGATACTTCCCACCATGCCTTTCCACTAATGCAGGCACATTTCTCACATACACTTCATAACGCTTTATATCATGAAGGTTTATATCGGCTATTAAGTAGGCGGAACTCACAACCTGCCCTTAACTCTCGACCAAAATTATAGACAAATGGCCATTATGGTCCGAGATTTAATTATTTTTTCACTCCTCAGAATGACTGGTTATTACAAACCAATCAATCCCAGAGTCTTTCTACACCATCTTCCCCAGTTAAAAACCCGAGAAGACACCCTTTGGAGCCATCTCTAAGCTGATGGCAGCGCACAGAAACTGATTCTCCAACCGATATAGTATCGTTGGTGATACCATTTCTCGAAAGAGCACGTAGGCTACCTGCCTCCAGTGCCCACATCTCTGACTCTCCATTTTGCATCACTTCAAGATAAATCCATGCATGAGGGTTTACCATATGGAGTTCTCTAACAACACCCTGAAGATTAACGTACTCGGTCATTTCATAGTTACCATGTGAATGGTGGGCGGACAATGTGCCAGTAAATACCATAACCAACATACAACTTATTACTTTCGTCATTCGATACATGCTATACACTCCTAAGCATAGTTTCAGAGGCACTTAGCCCAATTACCTTGTCCAATCGTTGCATGCTATACCCTCTTGAATCTCACCGCAGGATCTACGAACCTTGCTCGCCTCAAGAAAATTCTCGTAACGAATACGTTCTCCATTTTGATCCATAAAACTTAATGACTGCTGAAACATACCAGGGGGCAAGGACCCCGGTACGACCGTGGCTTCAATAATATAAAGTCTACTGTCATGAAGATAAATTGCCGCATAAGTTCTTGATTCATTTTCATTAGTTATCTGAAGCTGATGCCCTTCCACTCGATCAATATAGTGATATGCGTCATAGGTTACTTGACCACCTCGTTGACGAAAACTGGTTGCAGCATAGGCTACCGAAGCTCTGATATCTATTTCCCAATACAAAAGATACTCGGCCTCATTCCTATCTCGCTCTTCGTGCAATCTTTCAGCTTGAGTGTAATCAACTACCGTAACAGAATAATTATCTCCCCCCTGTGAATAATTATATTTACGAGCCGGAAGTACAACACCATACTCAGATGGATAGGCCATCTCTTCGACTTCAAACTCGCCAGGTGCACGAATACGAAAATCATCAAGAGAACTATAATAATCAATCCAAGTCTGAGTAAAAGCAGGGCCGGAGCACAGAGCGGCAAAAACAACCGCCATCACTCTAGAACTATTCATTGTTTGTTCCTTCCTTATTAACTAAATTTTGTAGAGAAACCATCATTTCAAGTCAGCTAAGATAACCCACATTAACAAGCAAATACCAAGATTTAAAAAACTGTAATTCAGTTATTCAAGAGATGGCGTAGTGCTTGGTGGTTGACGATTTTTAGTAGCTTGCTCGTAAGCATAAGCAAAACCAAGAAGCATTCCTTCGCTATAGGCCCTACCAAGCATCTCTATACCAATAGGCAAACCATCTACTGTAAAACCAGCAGGGACTGTTATTGCCGGAAAAGCTGTTATAGGACTGAGACGACGGTTATTACCCAATCCATATGCATCGTCAGTATCTGAATTACTCAAAGCATCTGGCGCAATCAGCGTCGTTTGATGATCAAATGTTGCATATATCAATGCATCTAAATCTAAATCAGCCATGTATGCAAGTACTGATTGACGTATAGCTTCCCTTGCAAGCATAAATTTATGATACCCCGGATCTTGAATAGACTTGCCTATAACACCTATAAGATCGCTAGCACGCCAAGGAGTAACTATTCCCTTCAAAAGAATTTCTCTAAGACTTGAAACTGGGGTTCCCGGAAGATCTGCTAAATATGCATTGATTGCTGCTTCCGTTTCATAATTATTTTGTCCATATGTTCTATGAACAGTATCCATAAGAGAAAATTCGACCGGATCTACCATGATCGCACCAAGCGCTTCAATATCTCCTAAAGCCTGATTAATAACTTCTCGAACCTTCTGATAATCCTGTGACTCTGTGTCTGTATTTGGATCCATAGGCTGGCGAATTACGCCAATTCGAGCACCTCGCAGACTATTTTCATCAAGAAATTCTTTATAACTTTCTGGAATTCTGCCAACAGAATCAGCAGTAACTGGATCATTGGGATCATAGCCAACAAGAACATCCAACAAAATTGCAGCATCTGTCACTGTTCTAGAAATTGGACCTAATGTGTCATTGGTAGGATTGGCTGGCATCATCCCAAAACGACTAACTAGAGGAACAGTAGGCCTTAAGCCGACAAGACTATGCACTGAGGCAGGACCACGGATCGAACCACCTGTATCTTCGCCAATACCCAATAATCCAAAATTAGCTGCTATCCCAATACCAGTTCCAGCAGAAGAACCACTGGGATTACGTGAAGGATCATAAGCATTACGAGCAACCCCAAAAGCCGAACCCAGATATCGAGAGGCATATTCTCCCATAGTAGTCTTTGCAAGAATGATTGCACCTGCCTCTTTCATACGAGTCACTATGGTGGCATCACGTCCTGAAACAAACCCTTCAAAGACTAAAGACCCATAGGTGGTTGGCATATCACTTGTTTCAACCTGATCTTTCAGCAAAACCGGCACACAGTGCAATGGCCCTACGAGACCAGAATTCTCAAATGAAGCATCAAGAGCATCGGCTTCATCAAGAACACTAGTATTAAGATGTTGTATTGAATTAAGAACCGGCCCCTGCTGGTCAAATGCTTCGATTCTTTGCAAATAAAACTCGACCAATGAACGACATGTTATGTCGCCAGAGGAAAATAAAGCATGCACCTCATCAACTGTTGTCTCCAATAATTGATTTTGCCCATTTGCATAATTTGATAGCGACAAAAAACAGAACGCGCTTGAAAAAATCAAAAGAATTTTGGGCAATTTATAACATGAGATTTTTATTTTATTTTTCATAGACAATACCCGCTGAATTGTGTTTTTCAAAAAATTTAATAATTCGATCTTTAACTAACAAATAACACTTTTATCTTTTTGTATATCTTCTCAATGCCATTCCACCTGTTAAGGAGCCATAAATTACACCATTGACATCAACAACAATTCCTTCTTGTGAGCCATCACCATCAGGGTCCTCTATAAAAGCAGTTACAGCGCCATTTTTTGCACTACCTATGCGGATACCTTCCTGCCATCCTGGGTTGTTCCCCACTGAACTTGAGTCTGCCACGTAAAGCATGTCATTTCCGTCTATATGCATGCCGCTCGGCCGCCCAAACTGGTCCCATTCATCGATAAAATTGCCATCCTGATCAAAAATTTGTATCCGACTATTTGCTCGGTCGCCAACAAACAATCTACCTTCAGAGTCCATTGCCATAGTATGCGGTTCATCAAAATCTCCCGGAGCTGATCCATGCTGTCCCCAAGATTTAATGAAAGTTCCGTCACTGGAAAACTTTAATACTCTTGCATTAGAACCATTACCATGGCCATCACCAACAAAAATATCCCCATTAGGTGCTACCAAAACAGCAGAAGGTTTATTAAATTCATCAAAACCATTTCCTGCAACACCTGCCTTCCCTAAAGTCATTAACAGCTCCCCCTCCGGACTAAATTTAAAAACCTGGTGACCTTTTCCGTTACGTCTTGGGTCTACACCATCAGGTCCTTCAAAATCCGTAACCCAAATATTTCCCTCGTAATCAACATGTATACCGTGTGGACGGTTAAACATATTTTCTCCAAAACTAGTTACTAGATTTCCAGAAGCATCAAATTTCTGAATAGGCTTTAGATCAGAACCAACACACCAGTTGTCACCGCACCTATCAAATGTCCAGATGCTAGTCCCATCAGGGTCTAATGCCATTGCCGCTGTTGAACCAATGGGCCGGTCATCTGGGAAAGTAAAATAATCCTGATCAAGTACATAAGGATCTAGCTGAGCATAAGCTGAACCGATATAACCAAATATTAGAATGAGCCCAAAAATCAATGAGTATTTAATGTTCTTGCCACGCATATTATTCTCCGGTTTTACTCTCATATGGTAACAGCATATCAAACCATCGGATAAGACTTCTTAAGTAAAAAAGAGTTTTGGAATTCAATACGTTAGAAATCAATGCGACTATTAAAATTGATCGCTATAATATGCTGATGCGCTTTACTACACTCAAACTCCTGAGCATAGTGCTATCCATTTTTACAGCCACTACAAAAATAGCTTGGCCACAGGAACTGCAATACCTAAAT
Organism: Rhodospirillaceae bacterium; assembly: GCA_002718345.1. Taxonomy (GTDB): domain Bacteria; phylum Pseudomonadota; class Gammaproteobacteria; order Steroidobacterales; family Rariloculaceae; genus UBA6522. The sequence continues at coordinate 17,632 of PBDA01000035.1, read as the reverse complement.
GGTGAGCTTGAAAATGGACAACAACCCCCACGATTTAAAATTGAAATTATCGCCTTTTCTTACAATGAATTTGACTCTTCCGAAGAAAAATTCTCAATAAAAAGTAATTCTAGACTTATTAAAGCACCTCCTCACAACCCTATTAAAATTGTAGGTACGGAGTTATATAAACCAAAGAACATCCACTCATTACTTCCGGTTCTGCAAACAGAATCCGATCTGCTTATAAACCTTTTTGATCCTCTATTTGATATCAGCGTCATCGACCCCCTTAATGAAGACAGTCCTCTGATAATCTCTCCTGAGTACCTAATTGCTGTACAGGAAAATTTGAGGCTAGTGGATTCTCTAAAACTGAGAGTCTTAAAGAATAGCTCTGAATATCATGGTTATAAAACTCGTGTTTTAGACCAGGATGAACTTGAATTAAAACTTTCCGCTGCGCGGCTTAATCGCCTCAATGCCTACACAGTTTTAGCCCATGGCGGTTGGATTCAAGCAGGATTGTCGGAAGAAAAATCAATACCTATGGAAATTTGGAAATTAGACTCTCTTAACCCAATAGGAACGGTTAAGCTCCACCTGAGCCGCTTTCTGCATCTTACTGTAGCCCTTGATTTTTATTCAGAAGAATTGAAGCCATTAGGAATACCAACTAATTTAGAAAATATTACCTTGACCCCCGCCCATGAACTTCGGGCAACAAGGCGTGCTAGAAGCGGAGAACTCCATTACTTTGATCACCCAGCATTTGGAATTTTGGTTTCAGTAGAACCTGCTCCTCCAGAGCCAGAGCTTTCAGAGGAATCTAATGATTTAATCACCCCATTGCTAGGACCGGCTGCTTAATACTAAAAATAAAGGTTACACTTTTAATTAGTAGCTTTTGTCTAACATAGCAATCAAAGGATTAATGAACCTTGAAAGGCAACCTGTTGCCTTGCTTATATACCGTTCTATTTGATTATGAATTCCTACCGTTCCATCTCCTCGGCCCGCTGCAAAATTCACTGCCATTGCGCAAATTGCATAGCTCATATTGAGTTCTTTTGCTAAACCAGCCTCTGGCATCGCCGTCATTCCAACCATAGTACAACCATCTTTTTCCAATCGGTCTATTTCAGAGGCAGTTTCCAGTCTAGGCCCTTGTGTTACCCCATATACACCACTCTGGAGAAAACAATCAGATAACTTTGCTACCGAGATTAATTGCTCTCGAAGACTTTTATCAAAGGGGCAAGTGAAATCAACGTGTCTGAGATCAGTCCCCCCATTACAAAAACTATGTTCTCTTCCCCAAGTGTAATCAACGAGCTGTTCTGGGCTTGCTAATTCACCCGGTAGGAAGTTTGGGTCGAGAGTACCAACTGCACTCAATGCTATACAGAAACGCACACCATGCTCTCGCAAAGCCCAAATATTAGCCCGATAATTAACCATATGTGGTGGAATATTTGACGTTTCACCATGCCTTAAAATACAAAGCGCCTTGTGATTCCCAAAAGCAACCTCAAGAACTGGACTAGAAGGCAAACCAAAAGGTGTTTTTGTTTGACTCCTAGATTTGATATCAAGGACTAAGTTGTCATGAATGCTTCCTATGATTAAACCAACAGCACTCATTAATATTCACCTAAACTATGAAGAGATTTCAGTCCACGCCAATAACCTTTGTAATCTAAGCCACAACCAAAAACATAGACATCTTCAATCTCAACGCCAACAAAATTCACATTCTTATGATCTATAGACTTAAGTTTCTTTTTAACGAGCACAGCAGATAGAATCATTGACACACCATATTGATACAATTTTTCATGTATCTCTTGAAGTGTTTTACCTTCATCAAGAATATCATCGACTACTAAAACAACCCGGCCTTGCAGGTTCTCTTTTGGCAGAACGAACCAAGACAAATTTCCACCCTTTAAATTTTTGTCGTAACGGGAAACATGGATGAAATCAAACTCATGCGGAAAATCAAAACGACAGCAAAGTTCAACTGCAGTAAAAGCTCCTCCTCTCATTACAGCTAAAACAACAGGATTTTTAGTGCACAAAAACTCTGAAGCTTCACTTGCCATACGATCTAACGCATTTGAAACCTCCTTTTCAGTCGCTATCTCGCAGCTATTTTTTCTTGCCCTAATTGCATCTTCTATACAGGATCTCACCCTTTAAGCTCCAATTCAGGTGTTGTGTGAAGCAAATCAATTTCATCCCTTATTTTCTTCCAATAGTCAGACCCATGAAGTTCATCCCAATTTGTATCTTTTTTGCCTCTCATTCTCATCAAACGGACTTGTGATGCAGGGGAAATACAAGCATTTGCTGCTTTAATAACAGATGAGATCTCATTTTTTTTATTACAAACCAAAACCATGTCACAGCCTGCTTCGAGAGATTTAACCATACGTTCGGAGCATGTACCACCAGATGCCGCCCCCTGCATTCCTACATCATCAGAAAAAACAACACCTTTGAACCCTAACTGTCCTCGAAGTTCTTTCTCGATCCACCATGACGAAAAACTTGCAGGCAATGGGTCAACCTCAGAAAAACTTACATGTCCCACCATAACTCCTTCCAATCCAAAAGAAATGAGATGACGATATGGGTGAAGGTCATCCCATAGCTCACTATATTTCCTCGAGTCTATTGCGCCATCGGTATGAGTATCATTAAGAACACCCGCATGAGTGGGAAAATGCTTTGCTACAACAGCCATACCTGCTTTTCTTGTACCTTTGGAAAATTCTGCTGCCAGAGCACCAACAATAACTGACTGGCTATGCAAAGCACGGTCACCAATTACTGAAGCTAAACCGAGATCTAGATCAACAACTGGCGTAAAACTTAAATCAACACCTACTGAACGCAACTCAGCGGCCATAATCCACCCAAAAGACTTGGCTGCTATTAATGCACGAGCCGGATCCTGGTCATAGAGATGGCCTAAAGAACGCATAGGTGGAAGAATAGTGAATGGCTCACAAAAACGCTGCACTCGCCCTCCTTCTTGATCAACAGCAACTAGCAATGGGGGGGAGCGTACTTGGTGGATCTCAGAGATAAGATTGGTTACTTGCTTCAGGTTTTCAAAATTACGCCTAAATAGTATAACTCCACCAACAACTGAAGATTTTAACCATTCACGTTCTTCGGGCTGAATTTTCACGCCCTCTAAATCAATCATTAATGGCCCAAGCGACATGACGTTAGCTAATAATTTCCACAGTCGTTCCTACTGACACTAACTCATAGAGTTCAGTAATATCAGCACAACTCATACGGATACAACCAAGTGATCCAGGGTTGCCGAGTCTATTAACATAAGGAGTTCCATGTATATAAACAAATCGCCGCATAGTGTCTACACTACCAAGACGATTTCTACCAACCTCAGTCCCAGAGAGCCAAAGAATTCGGGTAAGTACCCAATCTCGATCGGGATCATTAAGTGCAAGTTGTTCTGAAAAAACCTCACCAGTAGCTCTTCGACCTTCAAAAACAGTACCTTTCTCTACTCCTGCTCCAATTTTTGCACGTATAATATGTCGACCACGGGGGGTCTTAAAGCTGTTGGCTAGCTCACCCTCACCGTACTTTGATGTAGAAATTAAATAGCTACCCAATAAATGGTTGTCATCGAATAGCTCCAATTTTTGAGCACTTAAACTGACATTAATTCGACGCTCTATCATGTCTTTTTTTTGCACATCTTAATTTCTGATGATCTCAGTTCGACTCTCTAGTTTGCTCTCATTGTTAACGATCAAAGATTGCCATTACTTCTACATGATGAGTATGCGGAAACATATCTGCAATTCCAGCAACAGTCATTCTGTAACCCTGCTTAATCAATTGCTTTGCATCTCTAGCTAATGTTGCCGGGTGACAGGAAACATAACCAATACGCCTAGGAGGTGCTATTGCCATCTGCTCTATAACGGTTTGAGCACCCGAGCGTGGAGGGTCAAGCAAAACAATATCCCAATATTTTTCCATGAAGCTCCAATTAGACTCACTCAAGTCCGCAGTAATAAAAGAAATATTTTCAATATTGTTTTTCGTTGCATTTTTAGCAGCCCGAGCTACCAAGCCAGCATCCCCTTCAACGCCAAGTACGGTATCAGCCCGCATTGCCAACGGAAGACTGAAGTTCCCAATACCACAATACAAGTCTAGCACTTGGTCAGTGGACTCTACCTGCAAAAAATCTACTACTTGACTAACTAGTGAGGCATTAACTGTTGCATTAACTTGAATAAAGTCAGTAGGGCCAAAGTATAAACATAGACCAAAGTCATTTAACCTATAATAAAGTTGATCTGTTGCTTCTGGGTTGAGCGCAAAAACGGTACCAGGCCCACCTCTTTGCAGATAGATATTAATATCCCACTCTGAAGCCATCACACCAAATAATTTAAGATCTTGTTCGTTGGGTTCGTCCAATATCCTTAAAACCATTGCACGTACATCATCTCCAGCCACTATTTCAGCCTGAGGTAATCGAGTGCTCAAAGAACTACGACCAATCATCTTGCTTAATGCACCTGGAAGCATATCTAGCGGTTCCACCAGTACACGGCAAGTTGACATATCAGTTACATAGCGTGTAGCACGTTCTTTAAACCCCACGAGAACACGATCTTTCCCCTGAACATACCTAACACCTAAACGCGCACGACGTCGATAGTGCCACTCAGAACCTATTATCGGCTGCAACCAACGATCAGGCCCTACTGAGCCAATGCGAGCAAAGGCTTCTTTAACAGTTTTTTGTTTAAAATCAACTTGGGCTTCATACGATAGATGCTGGACTGCACAACCACCACATCGCTTAAAGTATTCACATGGTGGATCTACCCTCTGAGAGGAAGGCTCAATCAATTCAATTAAATCAGCTTCATGATACTGTCGTCGACGTCGACGTGGGGCAAGTAGTATTCTTTCTCCAGGTAATGCTCCTGACACAAATACTCGTCGGTCACCAAGATTTGCTATTCCCCGACCATCATGGGTTAAATCAACTATATGGACATCTAGAAACTCAGAATCAACTGCCATAACCAATCGCTTGCCATGCATGGAGATATTCTTCCAAATGTACGCCCTCTGATTGCTCCAGCTTTACCTTAACCTTTGAAATTTCTTCCTCTAACTGTGCTTCACTTAAGATTCCTCTCATGAGCTGAAAACGCAAGTAAATCAAATAGGTATTAAGAACATCAGTTTCGCAATAATTACGTATTGATGGAATATCACCAGCAAGATACTGGCTCAAAACTTTTTCACCACTCATACCAAGCTTACCGGGGTATCCCAATAATGTTGCTACCTGATCTAGTGATGCACGACCACCTAACTGAAACCCTGCCAATATATCCATTAAGTCAAGATGTCTCCAGTGAAAGCGACTCAAATAATTGTTATAGCGAAATTCCCTATCAGTTTCTCCTGTCTCCCAGTAACGATCAGCATTTATTCCATATAAAAGCGCCCTGTAGTGAAGCACGGGCAGGTCAAACCCTGAACCATTCCATGATACAAGTTCTGGCAAGTAACGTTGTAACCCTTCAAAGAATCGTGTTACTAATTCTTTCTCAGAAGATTCAACCTCACCAAGACTAAAAAGATGCAAATCATTTTTGGTTCGAAGCACCGCTGAGATAGCAACAATTTTATGCTGAACTATTGGTAGAAATTCAGTGTTACGAGCTTGACGTTGTTTAAAAGACATAACTCGCCCAACACCTTCATCGTCAAGGTCCTGTAGACCGTAGAGTCGGCGACCAAAGTCGGTGTCTGGAACAGTTTCTATGTCAAAAACCAGAACATTCAATTAACTACTTTCCTTTCTCATTAAAATGGCCACAGCTACAACCAAACCCGCTTCATCACTAAGGGTGAGATGCCCATCAGAAATACCAAGGTCTTCTCGAATAGTTTGCCCACGAGCTGAATAAATAATTCGTGGCTGCCCCCTATCATTTGGAATCGTTCCAACATCCCGTATCCATATGCCATAGGAAAATCCAGTTCCCATAGCTTTGACTATTGCTTCTTTTGCAGCAAAACGCATAGCAAGAAACCGCATCGGATTTTTTGCATGAACAAAAAGATCCATTTCATTATCGAGCAAAAATCGTTTCGCAAAACGCATACCGAAACGATCCCAAATTTTTTCAATCCGAGACTTCTTTAAAATGTCTATGCCCACACCAAAGATCAAGCTCCACGACCCTCCTGCATAAGCTCCTTCATAGTTGACACTGCTTTTTGCATTCCAACAAAAAGTGCTCTTGAAATAATTGAATGACCAATATTAAGCTCAACTATTGGGATCAGTGATGCAATAGGTTTTACATTATGATAATTAAGACCATGACCTGCATGGATAGTAAGACCAAGGTTTCTACCAAAGTCTGCTGCCCTCTGAATACGTTTAAATTCACGAGTCACGTCATTATGCTGCTTTGAGTCCGCATATGTGCCTGTATGTAATTCCACTACACTAACCCCCGACTCGACTGCTGCATCCAACTGATCTAGATCTGGGTCAATAAAAAGAGATACTCGAATACCAGCTTCCTGTAGACGCAATACCGCGTTTTTAACTTTCTGCGTCTGATTAAGGATATTAAGACCACCTTCAGTCGTTAGCTCCTCTCGCTTTTCGGGAACTAAGCAACAATCAGCAGGTTGTGTAGCTAATGCAATCTGAATCATCTCCTCTGTTACTGCCATCTCAAGATTGACGCGAGTGTTAACTGACTCCTGCATACGAGCTAGATCACAGTCCTGTATATGCCTACGATCTTCGCGCAAATGAATTGTTATGCTGTCAGCACCTGCATTCTCTGCTATAATAGCACACTCCACAGGATCTGGATAATCTGTTCCTCGCGCCTGGCGCAAAGTGGCCACATGATCCACATTGACCCCCAAATCTATTACACGTTGTGTTTTTTGACTCATATTTGAAACCCCCTAGCATATACATCCTTCAACACCGAGCGGGTGCTGAGGGGCCGGTTTCCTAAATAAACCCTTAGCACGAGGTCTAATAATCGCTTAGCTGCTTTAAGGCTTTGTCTATCATTTAAACACTCTTCTCTGAGTGAAATAAGCTCACAACCCTTAAATATGTACGGGCCTTTATCTGGCGTATTCCTTAAAGTAAAACCATGCTCTGGTTTAAATTCATAAAAACTTTCAGAATTAATAGCTTTTCCTGTTTCAGCATCTTCTTGAAGTTCTATCCCATATCCCAAAGCTTGCAATAAACGTAACTCAAATAAACGAACTGCTCGAGGTGTATTAGATAGCCCGGAAAGATCGGATAGACAACGACTATAACAGGAAAAAACTAAAGGATTTGGGTCCTCGCGCCCCATCAAACGAAGTAGTAATTCATTAAGATAAAAACCAGCTAAAACTTCTTCACCAGACAATGCTAATGTAGATGAAACCGCTTCTGCTTGTGTTAAACGACCTAATTCACCTCTCCTAATCCAAGACAGTTGCAGCAATGAAAAAGGCTGGAGTACAACTCTCCTATCTGAACGTGAACGCCTGGAACCCTGAGCAATTAAGGTTATAACTCCGTGATTCTCAGTTAAACAATCAAGGAGTTGACTTGTATTCTTATATGGGCGCATGTGAAGCACAAAACCCGGCTCAAGACGAACTATTTCTCGCTCAGTCATGACAAATCAAAACCCAATTTTTTTAGCTCACGCTCATTATCAGACCAATGCTCGCGAACTTTCACCCACAATTCTAGGTGCACACGGTCATTTAAGAACTTGATTAGCTCCTGACGAGCCGACTGACCTGCTTTTTTCAAAAGTCGCCCATGTTTTCCAATCACAATTGCCTTATGACTTGGACGTTCTACCCAGATTACCGCATGTATTAGCCATTGATTTTCTTCATTCCTACCAACGTATTCCACTTCTACCGTTAAACCATAAGGAACCTCCTTATGCACCACAGATAGTAATTTCTCCCTAATTATTTCAGCAATCCTAAAACTATCGCCCTTGTCAGTAAGAATATCCTTAGGAAATAATGCTGGCCCAAATGGTAAACGGACAACAATCTCAGACATCAAACTGTCTAGATTTATAACCTTCAAGGCTGAAATTGGAACAAATGCGGAAAATGGCAATTGTTGAGAAACTTTATCAAGCACTGGTAACAAAGCGGTTCTAGGGCCTACGGTATCAATTTTATTTAAGGCTAGTACAACCTCCTCTGACCGTTCCTTTAAGAGCCCGCCCAAGTTTAGGTCATCCTGCGTAAGTTTATTGGCGTCTATAACCAAAAGAATAACGTCAGCATCTTCTATAACCTGATTGATGGTTTTTGCCATAACACGATGGATAGCACGTTTCTGATATCCCTTTGTAACGTTTTGCAGGCCTGGCGTATCCATAAAAACCGCCTGATAAGATGAGCCACTTTGTACTCCTAGAATTCGGTGGCGCGTTGTATGCGGTTTTGAACTAACAATACTTACTTTTTCACCAACCAATGCATTAAGCAGGGTTGATTTGCCAACATTAGGTCGGCCAACAATGGCTATATAGCCTGAACGTAAATTCGACTCAATTGTCACTGGTTAGACTCAAAAGCATACTTTTAGCAGCATCTTGCTCCGCATTTGGGCGACTAGTACCAGTACCTTCAACCTTCCTCTCATTAACTTCGCACTGGACAGTGAAAGTTTGTTTGTGAGGCAAACCATCCGTTGACCTAACACTATACTCTGGCAAACGGAGCCCCCTTGCTTGAAGCCATTCCTGCAACCTTGTTTTTGGATCTTTTAAGGCTGAAGCATCAGGTAACCTATCTAACCTATCTCTCATAAGCTGATTTACACACTTTTCAGCTTGTTCAAAGCCCCCATCTAACAGTATTGCACCAATCAAAGCCTCCACTGTATTAGCAAGAACAGATGAACGTCTTGCAACGCCAGTACGTAGCTCCCCTGACCCAACAATTACATGAGGCTCTAATGCCAGCTCACGCCCAATTTCTGCCAATGTTTCGCCTTTTACAAGCGAAGCACGCATACGACTCATATCACCTTCAGATTGAAAACCTTTAACTTCAAATAGGCGTTGTGCTACCACAAAATTCAGCAAAGCATCACCAAGGAACTCGAGGCGCTCATTATTACGTTTAGAAACACTCCTATGAGTTAATGCTTGTTCAAGTAACTTAGAGTTCTTAAATTCGTAAGAAAGCTGGTCTCGCGCCCAACTAGACCGAATGGCAAAGGCCTTTTCTGCATTAGATTTTTTTAAGCGGTTAGAAGTCAAACGTCTATAACATATGAAGAATAATTGTCGTATTCTATCGACAAGTCATGGCAATCACCTATTCGCTAGGCTTTAAAATCAAAAAAAAATGTTTCAGACCTAAGAAATATCAGCTGAAAATTTATTATTTTATGCTATTCGATACTTTGTCCTATTCGACTCCATCTAGGACCCCCGTCAGTAGGCCATCGCCAGTTCATCCAGATTCGAACAGCTTTACCAACCATTTGATACTCAGGAATAAATCGAACAACTTCAAATCTACTATCTTGGCTATTATCTCGATTATCGCCCATTACAAAGTAATGTCCTTCAGGCACTACATAAGTCCCACCCGGGCTTAATCTACTGCGAATATGAAGCAATGTATGCTCCTGCTCCCCTAGTTTTTCACTTAGTAACTGTACCCCAGGATTGTCCTCATAGTTTCCAATAAGTTCCGCATGAATTTTATCGCCATTAATAAAAAGCTGCTTACTATCAGACTCATAAACAACTACATCTCCTGGCAAACCAACAACCCTCTTAATGTAGTTAACACGGGGGTCAGAAGGTAACCTAAAAACAACCACATCACCTCGAATCGGTGCTCCAACATCGAATACCTTGGTATTAATTACAGGAAGTCTTAAACCATATGAGAACTTATTAACAAAAATAAAATCTCCCTCTAAAAGGGTAGGCATCATCGAGCCAGAAGGAATACGAAACGGCTCAAATAGGAATGATCTTAAAATAAGCACAAGAAATAACACAGGAAAAAAAGATCGCGAATATTCAACCAATACTGGCTCTGAATAAGCTTTTTTTTCAGAAATAGAATCCTTGTTAACGGTTAACCTACGACGCTTAAATATGAGGCTATCAAGACCCCAGATAAAGCCAGAAATAGCAGTCGCAATTACAAGTAATAAAGAGAAGTCCAAGTGCTACCCCGAGTTTCTAAAAAATGGGGGGCGAGTATTCGTCATTTTTTATCCATCTGCAACACAGCTAAAAATGCTTCTTGAGGTATTTCTACAGACCCAAGCTGCTTCATACGGCGTTTTCCAGCTTTCTGCTTCTCCAATAGCTTTCTTTTCCTTGTAACATCTCCCCCATATAGCTTTGCAGTAACGTCCTTCCTTAGTGCTTTGACTGTACTTCGCGCTATTATCTGGCCTCCTATTGCAGCTTGAACTGCAACCTCAAATAATTGTCGAGGAATCAAATCCTTTAGTTTTTCCACTAGTTGACGGCCTCGTCTGTCTGCAAATTGTCTATGTAATATTACAGACATCGCATCTACACGCTCTTTATTAATCATAATATCTAACTTGATAAGATCTGCTGGCTCAAATCTGAGAAATTGATAGTCAAATGATGCGTACCCTCGTGTATTTGACTTTAATCGATCAAAAAAATCTATTACCACTTCTCCTAGTGGCAGTTCGTACTCAAGGGAAATTTGGTTGCCTAAGTATTGCAATTTACGCTGTTTCCCTCTTTTCTCTTGGCATAACTTTAATACACTACCTATAAACTCCTTAGGAAAAAGAATACTTGCAAGAATTAATGGCTCCCTAATCTCTCTTATTTGCCCTCTGTCTGGAAGTTGTGCCGGATTATCTATATTTAGAATTTCCCCCTTGTTATTTTCTATTTCATAAATAACTGTAGGCGCAGTTGATATCAGCTCAATTCCGTACTCTCTTTCTAGTCGTTCCTGGACAATTTCCAAATGCAGCATTCCCAAGAAACCGCACCTAAATCCAAAACCAAGGGCAAGACTGGATTCGGGTTCAAAATGCAAAGAAGCGTCATTAAGTCTCAATTTCTGGAGAGCTTCACGAAAGGCCTCAAAATCATCCGCATCAATAGGAAAAAGCCCAGCAAAAACTCTAGGTTGAATTCTTTCAAATCCAGGTACAGGCTGAATATCCTCAGCTCCCTGTTCCCTGATAGTATCCCCAACTGGGGCGGCATCAACTTCTTTTATACCTGCAATAACATATCCTACCTCCCCAGCTTCTAAATTCTCTCGATCCGTCATTTTTGGTGTAAAGACCCCTACACGATCGACCACATAACGCCTACCGGTAGAACAAATTTCCATACGAGTTCCTTTTGATAGGCTGCCATTCACTACCTTAACTAAGGAGACAACACCGACATAACTATCAAACCAAGAATCAATGATAAGCGCCTGCGGAGGTGCATTAGATGAACCTGTTGGCGAGGGAATCGTATTTACGATCTTTTCCAAAAGAGGCTGAATGCCCTCACCTGTTTTTGCGCTAATCCGTGACGCAGTTTGAGCATTCAAACCAATAATGCTCTCAATCTCATCTACCACACGATCAGGGTCTGCAGCAGGCAAATCAATTTTATTAATGACCGGCAAAACTTCTAAGTCCTGACTTATAGCTGAATAACAATTTGCAACGCTCTGAGCTTCAACTCCTTGAGCTGCGTCAACAACTAATAAAGCACCATCACAAGCAGCTAAAGAACGGGAAACTTCATATGAAAAATCCACATGACCAGGAGTATCAATGATATTAAGCTGATATGTATTGCCATCCTGCGCCTGATAATTAAGCGCGACACTTTGTGCCTTGATGGTAATGCCGCGTTCACGCTCTAGATCCATAGAATCAAGAACCTGATCAGCCATTTCCCGTTCTGATAGTCCACCACACAGCTGTATCAATCGATCGGCTAGGGTAGATTTGCCATGATCAATATGTGCAATTATTGAAAAATTTCTGATCCGTTCCATGGAAGAACAAAAGACAACTTGGCCTCGGGTGATTATACCCTGCTAGTACTCTAGCTGCCCCAAACCACGCGTATAATTGCTAAATGATACAGCCCTGATGGACAGTTGACTTTCATGAAAAGCAAATCAACTCTTTGTGACAATAGGAGCTAGTTGCATAGTTTTTGTAAGATTACGTAGAACTAAAAGCCCAAACATAAGCCCAGCAAAAGCCCCGAGGAGAGTACCTGCATCATTGCTGAGGGTTGCAGATCCTAACGCAGCTCCTAACAACAGACTAAAAAAAGGCAATCCATGCAGAAGAAGGGTTCCAAACATCAAATTCTTCCGATCTATAGACACAGTTACAAAATCACCAATACCCACCTGCAATGCGCTTTTTATGTCAATATATGAGCCAAATCGCCAGAAACAAATTCCCTGACAACCACTACACTTAATATTAAGACTCGAAAAATCAAGCCGTAAGGTTTCCTTCTCAGATACAGATGCCACACGGGCTTGCACACTAATACAATCATGCATTGGCAGGTTAATACTGTTTTTTCTACGCATCATTTGAAAAAATCAATAAAGTTTACCGATCAGAAATTGAATTTACTGTTGTACAAGGCAATGAAGACTCCGCTGATTGTTGAACGCCTGTTGAAACTGCCTGAGGCACAGCAAAGTTTGTTTGATCACAAGCAGTAACAATGGATAAATCGGCAGCAATTAATCCCGAATTGCCAGATAACCCTGGGTCATTTAGATAATTAAGTGCAAACAGAGAAAATATAGCAACAATGACCGATACAACTGCACCAAAAGCGTAACGCAACACTGCTACTGGGGTTCCTTGCTTAGGATTAGAAACTTTAGGGTACGGCACTGACACAACCCCTAATTCTGTCTGCACTCGACGCCTCAACACATCTGGATCAGGGTTTAAGATTTCTCCCCGCAGCGCAGCGCCAATGGTGGCATAAGACAATGCTTTCTGATGAAACTCTGGATCCTTATCCATTCGTCTAACTAAAAACTCACACTCTTCCTCAGATAACTCGTCATCAAAAAAAGCGGAGAGTTGCTCTTTTATATGTTCAGTCATATTAATCTCATAACAAGGGCTTTAAACTTTTCTCGATAGTTGCTCGTGCCCTATAAATTCTTGAACGCACTGTTCCAATAGGACAATCCATACTCTGTGCAATTTCCTCGTAGCTCATACCATCTACTTCCCGAAAAAGAATTGTGGTTCTTAATTCTTCAGGCAAATCACTAATTGTATTGCTTATTGTCTGCTGTATTTCCTCAGAAAGAGTAACTGCCTCCGGCGTATCTATATCCTTAAGTTTTGCAAAAATCTCGCTATGCTCAGCGCCCTCTGAAAAGAGATCATAGTAAGTAGGTCTCCGGCCAGCTGAAGTACAATGATTTTTAGCTGTATTAATAGCAATTCGATATAACCAAGTATAAAAAGCGCTGTCTCTCCTAAATGAAGTTGACGCGCGATAGGCCTTGATAAATGTTTCCTGGGCCACATCAAGTGCTTCCGATGGATCGTTTACATACCTCATGATGAGCTTAATTATCCTATGCTGATACTTAATCACTAGTAAATCGAAGGCTGAACGATCCCCACGTTGTACTCTCTTTATGATGGCCAGATCAGACGCTTTCTCACTAACTGATCTCTTGCGAGCTTTAATTGTCCCGATCTTGTCCATAGACCCTTTAAAAAAGAAAAAGTTCTCAAAATATAAAAAAAATTAGCATTTAGTAAAGATTTTCACAATCTATACTAAAATTAGACTCAGTCTAACAACGCTAATCTATAGGACGAAAAGATTAATGAAGTATCTTGACCTTAATTAATTTAATCTGATTTATACGCGCGCATTAACTTAAGAAGCTTTTCTAAATCAGGGTCAATTGGCGCTCCCTTTCCAACAAGGTATGCATGAAGATCAGGGTCTGGAAGTTCTAAAAGATCTGCAAAAAGTTGCTTTTCTTTCAAGGAAAGCAACCCGTATGACTTTTCCAAAAAAACTAAAAGTAGAGCATCTAGCTCTCTCATACCACGCCTACAACGCCAACGTAGCTTTGCCTCATCAGTACTTGAAAAATTTAACAATGTTTGTCTAGTGTCGTCGATGAGCGATTAACTTCTTTATTTCAGTAATTGCTTTAGCTGGGTTTAGGTCTTTTGGACAAGCTTGAGTACAATTCAATATAGTATGACATCTATAAAGTCTGAAAGGATCTTCCAGAGAATCTAACCGTTCTCCTGTTGATTCATCTCTACTATCAACTATCCATCGATACGCTTGCAATAATGCAGCAGGACCTAAATATCGGTCTGAATTCCACCAATAGCTGGGACATGCTGTGGAGCAGCATGCGCACATAATACACGCAGATGGCTTATCAATCTTTTCTTGATCCTCTTTTGATTGAAGCCGTTCGTGATCAGGCGGTGGAGGTGTTTTTGATTCAAGCCATGGTTTTATAGAAGCATACTGCGCGTAAAAATTAGTCAAGTCTGGAACTAGATCCTTAACAACAGGCATATGAGGCAGAGGATATACTTTAACGCTACCTTTCACTTCATTAACTGGTTTAAGGCAAGCTAATGTATTAACTCCATCTATATTCATTGCACATGAGCCACATATACCTTCTCTACACGAACGACGAAATGCGAGGGTAGAATCAATTTCATTTTTAATCTTAATCAATGCATCCAAAACCATAGGTCCACATGAATCCATATCTACTTCATAGGTATCAAGCGTAGGATTTTCCTTTAAATCCGGATTAAATCGATAAATCAAGAATTTTTTAATGTTCTTTGCTTGACCAACATCCGGATAAGTTTTTCCGGATTTAACTCTTGAATTAGCTGGAAGTCGAAACTGCGCCATTACTTATCCTTTAAATATTTTGTACTTAATAGGTCCGCGCCTTAGGAGGAATAGGCGCCACATCATCTGTCAAGGTATTCATTTGCACAGAACGCTCACCAAATTGGGCTGCGCCTGACTCATTCACCCAAACAAGAGTATGCTTCATCCAATTCTCATCATCTCTCTCCGGATAATCTTCCCGAGCCTGAGCGCCACGGCTCTCTGTTCTATGCGCAGCAGACTTAATTGTTCCCATTGCCTGGATTAAAAGATTTTCTAACTCAAAAGTCTCCATAAGATCAGTATTCCAGACCAAAGATTTGTCAGAAACTGATACATCTGAAAATCCTGAAAATATAGGCTCTAGAAGAGCAATACCTTCTTTTAAAGATTTCCCAGTTCGGAAAACTGCTGCATGATTTTGCATAATGCGCTGCATTTGTAAACGTAGCTCTGCTGTGGTGATACTACCTTTTGCATTTCTAAGACGGTCTACGCGATCAATGGCAACTTGACCTGCATGTTTTTCAAGAGAAGCAAAACCATCGTTGGGTTTTATCAACTCTCCACAGCGAATGGCTGCAGCACGTCCAAACACAACTAAATCTATAAGAGAATTTGAACCAAGACGATTTGCTCCATGCACAGAAACACAAGCTGCTTCCCCAACTGCCATCAAGCCAGGTACAACAGACTCCTGATTACCCTTGTCAACCGTAACAACTTCGCCATAAAAATTAGTAGGGATTCCTCCCATGTTATAATGTACTGTTGGAATCACTGGGATTGGTTCCTTGGTAACATCAACACCTGAAAAAATCTTGGCCGTCTCTGCAATACCAGGGAGCCGTTCATCGATAACATCTGTTCCTAGATGCTCAAGATGCAAATGCACGTGATCTTTCTCTGGCCCAACACCCCGGCCTTCCTGAACTTCAATAGTAATAGATCTACTCACAACATCCCTAGATGCTAGATCTTTTGCATTGGGAGCGTAACGTTCCATAAAGCGCTCTCCCTCTACGTTTGTCAAATAGCCTCCCTCTCCACGTGAACCTTCTGTAATTAAACAACCAGAACCGTATATACCTGTTGGATGAAATTGGACAAACTCCATATCTTGCAGTGGCAAGCCAACCCTCTGCACCATTGCATTCCCATCTCCTGTACAAATATGTGCTGCTGTGCATGAAAAATAAGCTCGGCCATAGCCACCTGTAGCTAGTATCACCATTTTTGAACGAAATCTGTGCAAGCGCCCCTCTGACAGGTCAAGAGCTACTATTCCTCGACAAATCTCATTTTCCATAATGAGGTCGATAGCAAAATATTCTATAAAAAATTCGGCATCATGCTTCAAAGACTGCTGATATAACGTATGAAGCATCGCATGACCTGTTCGATCTGCTGCAGCACATGTTCTCTGTGCTGTGCCCTCTCCATAGTTTGTTGTCATGCCCCCAAAGGGCCGCTGATAAATACGGCCATCCTCAGTACGAGAAAAAGGAACTCCATAATGTTCAAGTTCTATTACTGATGCAGGTGCCTCTTTACACATATATTCAATAGCATCCTGATCTCCTAACCAGTCTGATCCCTTTACTGTGTCATACATGTGCCAGCGCCAGTCATCCTCTCCCATATTCCCAAGGGCCGCACTGATACCACCTTGTGCTGCAACCGTATGACTTCGGGTTGGAAAAACCTTAGAAACGCATGCTGTACTAAGGCCCTGCTCCGCCAAACCAAGAGTTGCCCTTAAGCCAGAACCTCCTGCTCCTACAACTATCACATCGTAGGTGTGGTCTATAAACTCATACTCTTTAGTCATACAGTCGTTCCTAACGCTATTTTTAATACTGAAAAAACTCCTCCAACTACCACAAAAATATGAGCGAAGGAAGTAATCACAATAGCAGCTATTTTTAAGCTCGAACCATGAACGTAATCTTCTACAACAACCTGAATCCCAAGTTGAGAATGATAGGCTAAAGTAATTATCAACAAGATAAGCAAAATACTTCTGATAGGAGAACTGATGAACCCCACCACAGTGCCATATTCAAAGTTCCCCATTCCAGCCAAGTCAAATACAAACCATAGCCCAAGAGGAATAAGTGCAACAGCTGAAAGCCTCTGTGCCCACCAATGCTGTGCTCCTTCCTTAGCAGAACCAAGCCCCAGAACTTTATTTAACGGACTAACAAGACTCATTACCAAGCCCCTAAATAATAAAAATTATTGAATAGATAGATGCCGCAGCTATTGAAAAAACAACCACACACCAACCACTCTTACGGTAAGCATCTCTATCTAGCCCAATACCTATATCCCAAATCAAATGACGAATTCCATTAGCAAAATGGTAAAAAAAACAAAAGCACAAACCAAAATAAAAAATCTTTAATGGCAAGCTTGCTAGTAACACATAAGCATTTGTATATGCTTCCTCACCGCTTGCAATTGATATCAACCAATACAGGAGCACAAGAACACCCATAGATAAAATAATCCCAGTCCCGCGATGTAACACAGACAACACGCTGGTGATCTGAGGACGGTATACCTGTAAGTGCGGCGACAGTGGCCGCTCGGCTCTACTCATAGTGTTCTTTTCCCCTACTTAGGATATTGCAGTAACGGCATGAATA